>NZ_WTFF01000452.1 GCF_019400985.1 Streptomyces bambusae | reverse complement strand
TTGTTACAACAAATGAGCCGCGTAACGAGAACCTCCGGAGTGCGGGGGTGTGGATATGGGAAAAGAAGCGAGGGGGTGAGCGCCAGGGCGCGGTCCGGCGGAGCCCGTTGGTAGTGGAGGGGGGGGGGTGGGAAAATGCCCCCGCGCACCGCCCCCCCCCCCCCCGCCCCGCCCCATGGCCCGCCGGCACCCCCCCGAAAGCCCCACCCCGCCGTTGACGCCGTCGCACAGTCAGGCGCATTATTCATCGCATGGTGAATAACCGAGACGAGGCGCCAGCCCCCGCCGGCCCCACCCCCGCCGCGCCCGCCCCGGCCGTGCACGCCCGCAGCCTCACCGTGCGGCGCGGCACGGCCCGCAGCCCCCGCACCGTTCTCCAGGGCATCGACTTCGACGTGCCCCCCGGCCGCATCACCGGCCTCCTCGGCCCCTCCGGCTGTGGCAAGACCACCCTCATGCGCGCCGTCGTCGGCACCCAGGCCCACGTCACCGGCACCCTCGACGTCCTCGGCCGCCCCGCCGGCGACCCCGCCCTGCGCTCCCGCATCGGCTACGTCACCCAGGACCCCTCCGTCTACGCCGACCTCACCGTCCGGCAGAACCTCGACTACTTCGCCGCCGTCCTCGACCCCGGCCGCGCCGCCGCCGCCCGCCGCCGCGCCGACGTGGCCCGGGCCATCGCCGACGTCGACCTCGCCGACCACGCCGACGTCCTCGCCGCGCGGCTCTCCGGCGGCCAGCGCAGCCGCGTCTCCCTCGCCGCCGCCCTGCTCGGCACCCCCGAGCTCCTCGTCCTCGACGAACCCACCGTCGGCCTCGACCCCGTCCTGCGCCGCGACCTGTGGAACCTCTTCCACACCCTCGCCTCAGAACGCGGCACCACCCTCCTGGTCTCCTCCCACGTCATGGACGAGGCCGAGCGCTGCCACGACCTGCTCCTCATGCGCGACGGCCGCATCCTCGCCCAGGACACCCCCGACGCCCTGCGCACCCGTACCCGCTGCGCCACCGTCGAAGAGGCCTTCCTCCACCTCGTCGACGAAGCCGCCGAAGCCGCCGAAGCCGCCGAAGCCGACGCGGCCGACGCGGCCGACAAGGCCGCCGCCCCCGCCTCCCAGGAGACCCCGCGATGAACACGGCCCGCACCACCGCCACCGCCGCCCGCGTGCTGCGCCAGCTGCGCCACGACCCCCGCTCCATCGCCCTGATGCTGCTGGTCCCCGTCCTGATGCTGACGCTCCTGCGCTACGTCTTCGACGGCAGTCCGCGCACCTTCGACACCGTCGGCGCGTCCCTCCTCGGCATCTTCCCGCTGATCACGATGTTCCTGATCACCTCCATCGCCACCCTGCGCGAACGCACCAGCGGCACCCTCGAACGCCTCCTCGCCATGCCCCTCGGCAAGGCCGACCTGATCGGCGGCTACGCCCTCGCCTTCGGGGCCCTCGCCGTCGTCCAGTCCCTCCTCGCCACCGGCCTCGCCCTGTGGCTGCTCGGCCTCGACGTCGTCGGCTCGCCCTGGCTGCTGCTCCTCGTCGCCCTCCTCGACGCCCTGCTCGGCACCGCCCTCGGCCTCTTCGTCTCCGCCTTCGCCGCGTCCGAGTTCCAGGCCGTCCAGTTCATGCCGGCCGTGATCTTCCCCCAGCTACTGCTCTGCGGACTCTTCGCCGCCCGCAACACCATGCAGCCGGTCCTCGAAGGCATCTCCAACGCCCTGCCCATGTCCTACGCCGTCGACGGCATGAACCAGGTCCTCGTCCACACCGACATGACCGCCGACTTCGTCCGCGACGTCGCGATCGTGGCCGGCTGCGCGCTCCTCGTCCTCGTCCTCGGCGCCGCCACCCTCCGCCGCCGCACCCCCTGACCACGCCCTGCCCACCCCTCGGACAACACCCGCGCCACCTCCCACCCGGGTGCGAGGATGAGCACGTACGACGTACGCACACGCTCCCCCCAGCCGTCCGCTGGGAGGAACCCCAGGCGAGGTGAATCGGGCATGACCCAGACAGTCGCGGTCCTCGGCACCGGCAAGATCGGCGAGGCCCTGCTCAGCGGCATGATCCGCGGCGGCTGGCCCGTCTCGAAACTCCTCGTCACCGCCCGCCGCGCCGAACGCGCCGAGGAACTGCACGCCCGCTACGGCGTCGAAGCCGTCAGCAACGCCGAGGCCGCCAAGCGCGCCGACACCCTCATCCTCACGGTCAAGCCGCAGGACATGGGCACCCTCCTCGACGAGCTCGCCCCGCACGTCCCCGCCGACCGCCTGGTCATCAGCGGCGCCGCCGGCATCCCGACCTCCTTCTTCGAGGAGCGGCTCGCCCCCGGCACCCCGGTCGTCCGCGTTATGACGAACACCCCCGCCCTCGTCGACGAGGCCATGTCCGTCATCTCCGCCGGCAGCCACGCGAACGCCGCCCACCTCGCCCACGCCGAGGAGATCTTCGGCGGGGTCGGCAAGACCCTGCGCGTCCCCGAGTCCCAGCAGGACGCCGCCACCGCCCTCTCCGGCTCGGGCCCGGCCTACTTCTACTTCCTGGTCGAGGCCATGACGGACGCCGGCATCCTGCTCGGCCTGCCCCGCGCCCAGGCCCACGACCTCATCGTCCAGGCCGCCATCGGCGCCGCCGTGATGCTGCGCGACAGCGGCGAGCACCCCGTCAAGCTCCGCGAGGCCGTCACCTCCCCGGCCGGTACGACCATCAACGCCATCGTGGAGCTCGAACGGCACGGCGTACGCGCGGCCCTCATCGCCGCCCTCGAAGCCGCCCGCGACCGCAGCCGCGAACTGGCCTCCGGCAACGGCTGACCGTCCCGCCACCCGCGTACGGGGCCCCGGAGGCGCCGGGGCGCGGGATGCCGGGGTGCCGGGGAACGCGCGGGGTGCCGGGGCGCCGGGGAACGCGCGGGGCCGTGGCACACCCACGCCCCCGCACCCTCCTCCCCCGAAGGGGGCCCCGCCCCGCGTTCCCTTCAGGGCGCGAGCAGCCCGATCGCCTCGTACGCCCGGTCCACCACCGGCCGGGCGATCGCCCGGGCCCGCTCCGCACCCGTACGCAGCACCTTCTCCACCGCCCCGGGATCGGCCGCCAGCTCCGCGTGCCGCTCCCGCACCGGCCGCAGCATCTCCACGACCGCCTCCGCGACATCCCGCTTCAGGGCCCCGTACCCGCTGTAGCCGGCGGCCAGTTCCACCGGATCGCCCCCGGTGCACGCGGCGAGGATGTCCAGGAGGTTCGCCGCCCCCGGCCGCGCCTCGCGGTCGTGGACGACCCCGCCCTCGTTGTCGGTGACCGCGCGCATCACCTTGCGGGTGACCACCTCCGGCTCGTCCAGCAGGTAGACGATGCCGGCCGTGGCGTCGTGGGACTTGCCCATCTTCGAGGTCGGGTCCTGCAGGTCCATCACGCGCGCGGCCACCGCCGGGTGCGTCGCCTTCGGCACCGTGAACGTCGGCCCGTACCGCTGGTTGAACCGCACCGCCAGGTCCCGCGTCAGCTCGACGTGCTGCCGCTGGTCCTCACCCACCGGAACCTCGTCCGTCCGGTACGCGAGGATGTCCGCGGCCATCAGCACGGGATAGGTCAGCAACGACAGCCGCACCCCGTCCCCCGCCTCCTGCGCCTTCGCCGCCTTCTCCCGGTACTGGATCATGCGCCGCAGCTCGCCGTCGGCTGCCGTGCACTCCAGCAGATAGGACAGCCGGGTGTGCTCGTCCACATGGCTCTGCAGGAAGAGCGTGCACCGCTGCGGATCGAGCCCGGCGGCCAGCAGCACCGTCACCGCCTGCCGGCTCAGCCGCCGTACGCGCGCCGGGTCGTGCTCGACGGTCAGCGCGTGCAGGTCGACGACGCAGTAGACGGCATCGTCCGCCCGGCCCTCGCCGGAGGCGGCGACCCACTGCCGCACGGCCCCGAGGTAGTTGCCCAGCGTCAGATGCCCGGTCGGCTTGACCCCGCTGAAGATCCTGGTCATGTCTGCTCTGCTCCCTGTGGTGTCGAGGGCCGCCGCGACCGGCGGCCGATCCCCAGGGGGTGGAAACACGAACGGCCGCCGAAGCGGCGGCCGTGGAACGCATGCGTGGGTCGGCCGCCGTCAGGCGGCCCACCAGCGAAGGCTGGACGTGAGCGCACGCGTAGTCATGGGCGTCAGCGTAGACGGGCGGGGGTGCGCGGCGCATGAGGTTTCCGGGGCGGGTCGCCGGAGCAGGACACCCCCGGTACACCCCGGTACACCCCGGTCAGCCGGGGGTTGACACGGGCGTGCGGGATCCGTAAGGTTCTTCGAGTTGTCCGACGTGAGCGCCGACTTCGGTTGGTCCCCGGGCAGCCATTCCGCACCACTCATTCGAACGAACGACGCACTGCGCCGTCTCGTTTTCATGCGTGTTTGCGAATGAGGAATCCGTGTCCGAGTGACACACCCGCCGATTAGGCCGGGGACAAGGAATCCGCTAAGGTCTCACTCGTCGGAACGGCCCCAACGGGCCGGGAAGACAAGCCCGCTGACTGGGAGTCAGGCCCGAAAGGATCTGATAGAGTCGGAAACGCCGGAAGGGAAAAGCGCGAAAGCGCCGGAACCGGAAAGCGCCGAGGAAATCGGATCGGAAAAAGATCT
>NZ_WTFF01000451.1 GCF_019400985.1 Streptomyces bambusae | reverse complement strand
TGCCTGGACCGCGCCCGGGCCGCCGACGAGGACCGCCGGGCCGCCCAGCGCGCCGCCGACGACGCCCACCGCACCGCCCGTGCGCTGCGCGCCGAACGCGCCGAGATCGCCGGCGCCCCCGACCAGCTCCCCGAGGAGGAGGACCTGCGCATCCCGCTCCCGGACCTCCGCGAGGCCTACCGCGCCGCCTCCCAGCTGTACGAGAAGGTCGGCGTCGGCGCCGACCTGCGCGCCGAGCAGGCCCGCGCCGAGAGCGACGAGAGCGCCGCCCTCGCCGAGCTCGACCGGCTCACCAACAAGGTCCGCACGCGCGCCGCCCAGCTCCTGGAGAGCACCGACGGCGCCGACGGCCCCTCCCGCCAGGCGGCGGCGGCCCGCGCCGAGTCCCTCGTGCAGATGCTGGAGTCCCGGGCCTCGGCGGCCAGCGAGCAGCTCGGCCGGCTCCGCGGCGAGGCGGAACGCCTCGCCCCGGCCGAGGCCGAGGCCCACACCGACCTCCCCGAGGAGCTCGTCCCGGCCGACGTCGACCAGGCCCAGGGCCTGCTGCGTACCGCCACCGCCCAGCTCGCCGCGCACACCGCGGCCGTGGAGAGCGCCCGCGCCGCCCACGCCGACCTGTTGCGCGCGCACCGCGCGGCCGAGGACGGCGCCTCCGGCTTCGACGAGACCGCGTCCCTGCTGCGGGACCTGCTGCGCGACCACAGCCCCCACCAGGAGGACGACGAGCAGGACACGGGCGCCTACCCCGGCACCCTGGAGGAGGCCCGGCAGTCCGCCGCCGAGACCCGGCGCTCGCTGCGGGGCTGCGCGGGCGAGCTGTCCGCCGCCGAGTCGGCCGTACGCGAGGCCTCCGACGTGCTGGTCCGGCACGCGAACGCGACCCGCTACGAGCAGGTACGCACCCCCGCCCGCCAGCAGATCCGCGAACTGCCCGCCTCCGCGCTGCCCGAGCACGCCGCGGCCTGGGCGGCGGCCTTCGCCCCGCGCCTGCGGGTGCTGACCGACGAGCTCGCCCAGCTGGAGCGCAACCGCGACAGCATCGTGGACCGGCTGCGCGGACTGGTCGAGTCCGCGCTGGCCACCCTGCGCTCCGCGCAGAGGCTCTCGCAGCTGCCGGAGGGCCTGGGGGAGTGGTCGGGCCAGGAGTTCCTGCGCATCCGCTTCGAGGAGCCCGACCAGGCCACCCTCACCGAGCGGCTGGGCGAGGTCATCGACGAGGCGACCCGGTCGGCCGTGAAGAAGAACGCCGCCTTCGGCGAGGGCCGCCGCGACGGCATGTCCCTGCTGCTGCGCGGCGTCCAGGCGGCGCTCCAGCCGAAGGGCATCGCGGTGGAGATCCTCAAGCCGGACGCCGTGCTGCGGGCCGAGCGGGTGCCGGTCGGCCAGATGGGCGACGTCTTCTCGGGCGGCCAGCTGCTGACCGCCGCCATCGCCCTGTACTGCACCATGGCCGCGCTGCGCAGCAACGACCGGGGCCGCGACCGGCACCGGCACGCGGGCACGCTGTTCCTGGACAATCCCATCGGCCGCGCCAACGCCACGTACCTGCTGGAGCTCCAGCGGGCCGTCTCGGACGCCCTGGGCGTCCAGCTGCTGTACACGACGGGCCTGTTCGACACCACCGCGCTGGCGGAGTTCCCCCTGGTCATCCGGCTGCGCAACGACGCGGACCTGAGGGCGGGCCTGAAGTACATCAGCGTGGAGGAGCACCTGCGGCCCGGTCTGCCCCAGCAGGCGGCGGAGGGGGAGACGATCCACGGCGAGATCACGGCGACCCGGATGTTCCGCCGCACCCCGGCCTGACCCCGCACCCCGGCCTGACCCCGGGCCCGGGCCGGCCGGGCCCTGCCATGCGCCGGCCGGGTCCTGCCATGGGACGGCCCGCCGCCGTCCGCCGCGCCCCGGCGTCAGGCGCGGCCGGGCCGGGCCGTGCTGCTCGGCTCGGACACCACCCCGTAGCGCTGGATCCACATCTGCCGGGTGATCCACACGTCCAGCACCCCCCAGGTCGCCACCACGATCCCGGCGAGCGCGCCGAGCACCATCGGGAACGCCAGCCACGACCCGGTCAGGGCCAGGAAGAAGGCCACGCTCGCCTCGGTCAGCGTGACCGCCACGATGATCACCGCGCGGACCGCCGCCGTCCGTACCGGGTCCGGGAGCCGCCGGCGCCGGGCCGGCTCCTCCACCCACAACGACCGCTGCCCACCGGGCCCTTCCACGCCGAACCCGTCGTACCCGCTGCTCATCTCCGCCCACTCCCCACCCCGCGCGGCCCGCGCCGCCGCTGTGAACGCAAGGACGCTCGAACCCGCTTCGAGATTCCCTCCACGAGGAAGACGTCCGCGAGGGGCCGACCGTCCCCGTTCGTGCCGGAACGAAGAATTCCAGCCATCCATTCCCCTACGCGAACTGACACCGCACCAAGTGTCATGTGCCACATATCGGGCTGCTGGTGGCCGGAAGTATCGGACAACTGGTGATCTTCACCCGGGGGCCCGGCTGAAAACGTCCGGACAGGCCTTCGAGTGAACTCGGCGTCAGTAGTAGGCTCACGCCGTTTAATTGACGGAACACCAACCCCCAGCAGCGGGGTGGAGCTGGGGGAGGCTGGGGAGGCCATGCGCTTTCGCGGGAAGTCCATCCGCCGGAAGATCGTGGCGCTGCTCCTCGTGCCGCTCGTCTCCCTGACCGCGCTCTGGGGTTTCGCCACCGTCATCACCGGCCGCCAGGCCATCAGACTCCTCGACGTCGCCTACGTCATCGAGAAGGTGGGCTACCCCGTCGAGGACGTCGTACGCGTCGTCCAGAAGGAACGCCGCCAGACCCTCGTGGTCCTCGGCGACCCGCGCGCCTCGGCCGCCACCGCCGAACTCACCAAGCGCCGCGCCGAGACCGACGAGATCGTCCGGGGCCTGGCAGCGAACGCCAAGGACCCCGAGGTCGTCGAGGAGCTCGACCCGGACGCCCTGCGCCGCCTGCGCTCCATCCTCGACGCCTTCCACGGCATCGACGCACTGCGGTCCTCCGTCGACCAGACCCGCCTCGACCCCGGCCAGGCCCTGGAGCTGTACAACCGGCTCGTCGACCCCTGCTACGACTTCCTGCAGAACCTCCACGCGCTGGAGGACGTCCAGATGGACAAGGAGGGCCGGGCGCTCGTCGGCATCACCCGCGCCCGCGAGGCCCTCGCGCGCGAGGACGCGGTCATCGCCTCCGCCCTGGCCGCCCGCAACGTCAGCGGCACCGACCTGCGGCGGGTCTCCGACCTCGCCGCCAACCGGCAGCTGCTGTACCAGGTCAACCTCGGCATCCTCCCGGCCGACGACCGCGAGACCTTCGAGCAGTACTGGTCGGGTCCGCAGACCAAGCCGCTGCGCGACGCCGAGGAGAAGATCATCTCGGCCGGGCCCGGCAAGAACCCGCGCCTGACCTCCGCCCAGTGGGACGAGGCCTCGGCCCACGTCCTCGACGACCTCGCCCGGATGGGCACCGCCGCGGGCGACCGCTACCAGGAGCGGGTCGAGCCCGTCGCCATGGACGTCCTGCTCAAGGCCGCCGTCGCCGGCATCCTCGGCTTCTTCGCCCTCGCGATCTCCCTGGTGCTCTCCGTCCGCATCGGCCGCGACCTGATCCGCGACCTGTCCCGGCTGCGCAAGGAGGCCCACGAGGCCTCCGGCGTCCGGCTGCCGAGCGTCATGCGCCGGCTGGCCGCCGGCGAACAGGTGGACGTCGAGACCGAGGCGCCGAACCTGGAGTACGAGAAGGACGAGGTCGGCCAGGTCGGCCTGGCCCTCAACACCCTCCAGCGGGCCGCCGTCGAGGCTGCGGTCAAGCAGGCCGAACTGCGCCGCGGCGTCTCCGAGGTGTTCGTCAACCTCGCCCGCCGCAACCAGGTCCTGCTGCACCGCCAGCTGACCCTGCTCGACACCATGGAGCGGCGCACCGAGGACACCGAGGAGCTCGCCGACCTCTTCCGCCTCGACCACATGACCACCCGCATGCGCCGGCACGCCGAGGGCCTGGTGATCCTCTCCGGCGCCGCGCCCTCCCGCCAGTGGCGCAAGCCGGTCCAGCTGATGGACGTCGTACGGGCGGCCGTCGCCGAGGTCGAGGACTACGAGCGCATCGAGGTACGCCGGCTGCCCCGGCTCGGCATCGCCGGCCCGGCCGTCGCCGACATCACCCACCTCATCGCCGAACTCCTGGAGAACGCCACGGTGTTCTCGCCCCCGCACACCGCGGTGCAGGTGCACGGCGAGCGCGTCGCCAACGGCTTCACCCTGGAGATCCACGACCGCGGCCTCGGCATGACCCCGGAGGCCCTGCTCGACGCGAACCTGCGGATCTCCGACTCGCCGGAGTTCGCGCTCTCCGACACCGACCGGCTGGGCCTGTTCGTGGTCAGCCGCCTCGCCCAGCGCCACAGCGTCAAGGTCTCCCTCCAGCCCAGCCCGTACGGCGGCACCACCGCGGTGGTGCTGCTGCCCGCGGCCCTGCTCACCGAGGCCCCCGACACCCAGGGCAGCGGCTTCCGGCTCGACGCCCCGGACCGCTCCCGGCGGCCCGCCCCGGCCGCGGTCGAGGGCCGCCCGGCCGGCCGCTCCGGCCGCCTGCGCG
>NZ_WTFF01000450.1 GCF_019400985.1 Streptomyces bambusae | reverse complement strand
TCGTGGGCTCGGAGATGTGTATAAGGCCCAGGCGCTGGGCCGGGCCGCGGCCCTGCTGTCGCCGCACTCACCGGCCCGCCCGCTGCTGGACTTCCGGCGGGGCCTGGTGGCCGAGCACCTCGCGGACTCCCCGCAGGCCGCGCGGCCCGCCTACCGCCGGGCCCACGCGGGCGCCGCGGCGCAGGGCGACAGCCTGCTGCTGTCCTTCACATGGCGGCACCTGGCCGGCCTGGACCTGCGCGACGGGGAGCTGGCGGAGGCCCGGCACGGCTTCGCGGAATCGCTGCGGATCCGCGAGGAACTGGGCTTCCTGGTCGGCACGGCGCCGGCGCTGGCGGCCCTGGCCGAGGCCGAGCCGGAACCGGAGGCCACCCGGCTCCGCGCCGAGGCCCGCCGCCTGTTCCACCTGCTGGGCGGCATCCCCACCTGGCTGGCAGACCACCTCCACCCAAGCCCGGCGTAGCGGCCCGGGCGCCACCCAGCCTTGTCGGCACCAATCCAGCCTCGCCGGCGTTTGAGGCGCGGGGGGCCGGGGGCCGGCCCCCGGAAGCGGCGGCGCGCCTGCGCACGAACGGGTGAAGCCGGGGCCAGGCGACGGAGCCGGCCAACCCTGGCCCGCCGGGCCAATCCAGCCTCGCCGGCGTTTGAGGCGCGGGGGGCCGGGGGCTGGCCCCCGGAAGCGGCGGCGCGCGGGTGGGCCCGGGGCCGGCGGCGGGTCAGGCGGAGCCGGCGAAGTGCTCGCGGACCAGCGACTCGACCACCGGGAGATCGCCCGCGATCAGCGCTTCGAGGAGTGCCGAGTGCTCGGCCGCGTCCGCCACCAGGTCGGCGCGGCGGACCCGGGGCGCGTCCTTGACCGGCCACTGCGAGCGGCGGTGGAGCTCGTCGGCCACCTGGACCAGCTGGTCGTTGCCCGCCAGGGTCAGGACGGCACGGTGGAAGGAGCGGTCCGCCTCGGCGTAGCCGGCGGGGTCGTACGCGGCCGCTGCCGCGGCCGTCGCCGCGGCGGCCGGGCGCAGGGCCGCCCAGGCCCCGGGCTCCACCGTACGGGCCAGGCCCAGCATCACGGGGACCTCCAGCAGCGCCCGTACCTCGGCCAGCTCGGCCAGCTCCCGGGCGGTCCGCGCCAGGACCCGGAAGCCGCGGTTCGGGAGGCACTCCACGGCGCCCTCCAGCGCCAGCTGCTGCATCGCCTCGCGCACGGGCGTCGCGGAGACGCCGAAGCGCTCCCCCAGGGCGGGCCCGGAGTAGATCTCGCCCGGCGCCAGCTCGCCGTCGACCAGCGCAGCGCGCAGCGCGTCGAGCACCTGCCCGCGCACGGAATGGCGCAGCACCTTGGGCGTCGTCTGCTGCGCCGGCAGAGACGGCAGGGACGGCATCAGACCCGTGTCGGCCGCGTCGTGCACTCGGTCCTCCTGACGGATCGGCTCCGCCGAGGATACGGGACGCCCCGGCACCGACCAGGGCGAGACCATTCGGGGCAAGGTAAGGCTTACCTGTCGACGATCTCCTGAAGCTCTGCGCGCAGCAATCCGCCCCGGCCGGATCCGGGACGCCCGCAGCGGGCGGCAACCCACCCTCAGGGGTGGTCGTAATCGAACTCGACACCGCCTCCACGTACGGGAGTTCGACGGACAACACCCTATCCGGAGGGCCTCGCACCCCGTTGGCGTTCTCTTGCCCCGAAACCCGCCTCCCGCCCCTTCCCGATCCGCCACTATGGCGCCCGGAAAGCCGCCGTACGCGATGCAAGGGACACCGGATGAGACTGACCGACATATCGCTGGACTGGCTGCTTCCGGGCAGCCTGCTGATCCTGGGCGTGCTTGCGGCGGTCGCGGTGCTGGCCCGGGGCAAGCGGGACGGCGAGAAGGCCGCGGCGGACGACACCTGGGAGCGCAGCGAGGAGCGCCGCCGCCGCAAGGAGGCGATCTACGGGACCGCCTCGTACGTGCTGCTGTTCTGCTGCGCGGCCGTCGCGGCCGCACTGTCCTTCCACGGGCTGGTCGGCTTCGGCCGGCAGAACCTCAACCTCTCCGGGGGCTGGGAGTACCTGGTCCCCTTCGGCCTCGACGGCGCCGCCATGTTCTGCTCGGTGCTGGCCGTCCGGGAGGCCAGCCACGGCGACGCGGCCCTCGGGTCGCGGCTGCTGGTGTGGCTGTTCGCGGGCGCCGCCGCCTGGTTCAACTGGGTGCACGCGCCGCGCGGTCTGGGACACGACGGAGCGCCGCAGTTCTTCGCCGGCATGTCCCTCTCCGCGGCCGTGCTGTTCGACCGGGCGCTGAAGCAGACCCGCCGCGCGGCACTGCGCGAACAGGGCCTGGTGCCGCGTCCGCTGCCGCAGATCCGGATCGTGCGCTGGCTGCGGGCGCCCCGGGAGACCTTCGGCGCCTGGTCGCTGATGCTGCTGGAGGGCGTACGCACGCTCGACGAGGCGGTGGAAGAGGTGCGCGAGGACAAGCGGGAGAAGGAGCAGGACCGGCTGCGCCGCCGCGAGCACCGGCGGCGCGAACGGGCCCACATCAGGGCGCTCGGCCGGCAGCACCGGGCCTTCGGCCTGCCCCGGCCGCGCGGCCGCCAGATCGAGGTCCCGGGTCTGACCCCGGGAAACGGCTCCGCGCCGGTCGGCGCGGAGCCCGCCATAGCGGAACCGGGACAGCTGCCCCCGCTCTCCTCGCTCCCTCTGGCAGGGAGCGCCAGGCGGCCCTCCCTGCAGGCCGTGACAGGTAGTGACTCAGCACCGCGGACGGTGGACCTCACCGCCGAGGACGACACCCAGACCATCCCGAGGCTCGACTCCCTGGAGCGCAAGCTCAAGGATCTCGAGCAGCAGTTCGGCTGACGGCGCCGCGCGCCGCGACGGGCCCGGCGGGCCCGGAGCGCCGGGCGGGCGGAGGGCCGGTCGTGAGCGATCTCAGCTCAGGGCCGGCCCTCCGTCGAGTTCGAACCACACCACCTTCCCGCCGCCCAGCGGGTCCACCCCCCAGGCGTCGGCGAGGGCGTCCACCAGCACCAGTCCCCGGCCGTGCGTACCGTCGTCGGCGGTCGGTACGTACGGCCGGGGCCGGCGCGCGGTGTGGTCCCGCACCTCCACCCGTAACCGGCCGGAATCCAGGGTCGCGGACACCTCGGCGCCCTGGTCCGTATGGACCAGGGCGTTGGTCACGAGCTCGGTGGTGAGCAGCTCGGCCACGTCCGCCAGCTGCATCGGGCACCGTGGCCGCAACAACTCCCTCAGGGATCTGCGGACTTCGCCCACCGCCTGCAGATCCGCCCGGTGTACCGCCCGGGCCAGTCCCGTCTTCTCCCCCACCCGCACGGTGACGTCCCTCCCGTGTCCGCTTCTCGAACAGGTCTACGGGGATGCATGCCCGCCGGGCCGGTCCGCACTCCTGCGGGGTTACGGCCAGGACACGTTACGGAGGTCGGATCGAGCCATCCGGATCACGAGCCCCACCCCGCCGTCCAGCACGGCCTTGTCGGCGGACCGCTCACATCCGGCCACCGTCTCGGGGGCCACCGCGGCGAAGTCCGGGGTGCGGTGGGGGGTTCCGTACGGAGGGCGGCCGAAAATCGGCCTCTCCCACCCGGCCGTCCCGAGGGAGGAGTTGGCGAACGGGAGCACTTCGACGGGTGGGGCGTACTGCACCAGGGTGAGGAAATCTCCCATCGGCATCGGGGAACCGCCGTCACCGGACACGAACACGACGCCGCCGTCGGCCGGTTCAGCCGTTCGTCCGGTTCGGCCGGCACCGAGGCGGCGTCATCGTACGTCCGCGCCGTTACGTCTCCCAGACCGCCGCGGCCGTACGGTCGTCGGCGTACCCCTTGAGGCGGAGCGTGGCGTCGGCCAGGAAGCCGGCGAGTCCCGGCGCCTCCTGCCCGCTCCAGCGGGCGGCCAGCTCGTCCGCCAGCAGCGGCTCCTCGCGCATCGGGGCGGCCAGACCGCCGGAACAGACGAGCAGCGTGTCCCCGGCCCGCGCCAGGCCCGCGCGGAACCGGAAGCTGGAGGCCTCGCCCTCCCGCGGGTCCTCGCCCGCCTCCAGGTCCTCCCACCGGCCCGCGCGCAACCGGAGCAGCCCGCCGGGGCCGCTGCCGAAGCAGACCCGGATACGGCACTCCGGATCGATGGGCAGCAGCAGGCAGCGCAGGCCCGCGGTGTACTGGTCCTCCTCGTGGCCGAGCTCGGCGGCGCGGGCCCGCAGCCGCCCGTAGCCGCGGTCGGTGAGCCGCTGCAGCCCGGAGCGCAGCGCGTCCCGGCGGCCGGAGCGGATGTCGTCGGCGAGGCGCTCCTGGCTGCGGCCGACGGCCGCGGCGACCCACTGGCAGACCTCGGCGGCCGCCTGCCGGGCCCGGGGCACGGCCCGGTCCGCGCCGGCCACGGCGACCAGCACCAGCGCGTCGTCGCCCCCGCCGAAGCGGGCGGTGAGCAGCACGTCCCGGCGCTCCTCCCCGCGGTAGCGGGCGGAGTCACCGCGGACGGAGGCGGCGCGCAGCGTGTACGTCCCGTAGCGCGCGCCCTCCAGCACGGTGTCGGGGACCAGCGCCTGCAGGGCCGCCGGATCGGCCTCGGCGAGCCGGCCCGGTTCGGCCGCGTAGGTGGGCGCCCGGTCCCCGAGGTGGCGGAC
>NZ_WTFF01000045.1 GCF_019400985.1 Streptomyces bambusae | reverse complement strand
CCCCCCCCCCCCACCACCCCCCCCCCACCCACCACCGCCCCCCCCCCCCCCCGAACAGGCCCCCAGCCCCTCACCCCCCCCCCCCCCCCCGCCCCCACCACAGGCCCCCCCCAGCGGGCCCCCCCCCCCCCCGGCCCGCCCCGCCGTACGACGAACCACCCCACCACCGACGCGTGCAGCAGCGTGAACGCCACCAGCGCCCCGACGTTCACCACCGACACCAGCTGGTCGAGCCCGTCGTCGCGCCGGGCCGCCCACACTGCGGCCACCAGCGTCACACCCGCCGCCACCAGCAGCGCAACCCGCGGCGTACCCCCGGACGTACGCCCGCAGAGGCCCCCGGAGGCACGCCCGGAGGTACGCCCGGACGTACGCCCAGACCTGCCCCCGGAGCTACGCCCGGACGGTCCCTCGAACGCACGCCCCGACGTACCCCCGGCGGTACGCCTGGACGCGCCCCCAGACGTACGCCCAGCCCCGCCCCCGGACGTACGCGCCAGCCCCCGCGGCAACCGCCCGTCCCGGCCCATCGCGAACAGCAGCCGCCCGGCCGCCGCCTGCCCCGCCAGCGCCGCGAACGCCGCCCCGACCGCCTTGCTCACCGCCACCAGGTCGTGCAGCCAGCGCCCGACCGAGGCGTCGACCGCGTCGTAGAAGGCCGGCCCCTGCGCGGCCGGGTCCGCCGCGAGTTCCGCCGCCGGGACCGGCGCCAGCAGCGCCGCCACATAGGTCTGCGCCACGAACAGCAGCCCCGTCAGCCCCAGGCAGAACAGCACCGCCCGGGCCACCCGCCGCGACCCCCCGGTGGCCTCCTCCGCGAAGGAGGCGATAGCGTCGAAGCCCAGGTACGAGAGCACCGCCACCGACACCGCGCCCAGCACCGCCGCCGTGGAGAACGCCGGCGAGCCGTCCCCGGTCAGCGGCGACAGCCAGCCGCGCCGCGCCCCGTCCCGGACGAGCACGGTGACCGCGGCGACCAGGAACACCGCCAGCACCACGAGCTCCCCGGCCAGCACGGCGAGGCCGACGCGCGCGGCCGCCCGTACGCCCCACAGGTTGAGCAGCGTGGTCACCACCACCGCCAGCGCCGTCCACACCCACCGGGACACCCCGGGCACCAGCGCGTTCATCGCGATCCCGGAGAACAGGTACGCGACGGCCGGGACGAGCAGGTAGTCCAGCAGCGCCATCCAGCCGGCGACCGTGCCCGCACCCTCGCCCAGCCCCTTGCGCGCGTACGCGTAGACCGAGCCGGCCTGCGGGGCCACCCGCACCATCTGCGCGTAGGAGAAGGCGGTGAACCCCATCGCCACGGTCGCGCAGACGTAGACCAGCGCGACCGCGCCGTGCGAGCGGGCGTCCAGCGTGCCGAAGATCCCGACCGGGGCCATGGGGGCGATGAAGAGCAGGCCGTAGACGACGAGGTCCCGGAAGCCGAGGTTCCGTCGCAGTGCGCCGCCGGGGGCCGGCGCAGCCGTCGCGGCCGTGTCGGCAGGCGCCATCACTCCTCCGGGGGGACGCGCGGGGGACGCGCAAAGGGACGTGCGGGGGACTCATGTGCACTCATGTGCGACCCAGTCTGCGCCGACCGGGCGACGAACGGCCTGCTGGGGACCCCCGTACGATGAGGGCATGACTGCTCCCGCTTCCCGCCGTGTCCTGCTCGCCGCGCCCCGTGGCTACTGCGCAGGTGTGGACCGAGCCGTGATCGCCGTCGAGAAGGCCCTTGAGCAGTACGGCGCCCCGGTGTACGTCCGGCACGAGATCGTGCACAACAAGTACGTGGTCCAGACCCTGCAGAAGAAGGGCGCGATCTTCGTCGAGAAGACGGAGGAGGTGCCGCCGGGCAACATCGTGATGTTCTCCGCCCACGGCGTCGCCCCGACCGTCCACGAGGAGGCCGCGCGCGGCCGGCTCGCCACGATCGACGCGACCTGCCCCCTGGTCACCAAGGTGCACAAGGAAGCGATCCGGTACGCCAAGGAGGACTTCGACATCCTCCTCATCGGCCACGAGGGCCACGAGGAGGTCATCGGCACCTCCGGCGAGGCCCCGGACCACATCCAGCTCGTGGACGGCCCGGCCGACGTGGCGAAGGTGGAGGTCCGCGACGAGTCCAAGGTCGTCTGGCTCTCCCAGACCACCCTGTCGGTGGACGAGACGATGGAGACGGTCGACGCGCTGAAGGAGAAGTTCCCGCTGCTCGTCTCCCCGCCGAGCGACGACATCTGCTACGCCACGCAGAACCGCCAGGTCGCGGTGAAGCAGATGGGCAAGGACTCCGACCTGGTCATCGTGGTCGGCTCCAAGAACTCCTCGAACTCCATCCGGCTGGTCGAGGTCGCCAAGGACGCCGGCGCGAAGGCCGCCCACCTGGTGGACTTCGCCACCGAGATCGACGAGGCCTGGCTGGAGGGCGTGACCACGGTCGGCCTGACCTCGGGCGCGTCGGTGCCGGAGGTGCTGGTCGAGGAGGTCCTGGCGTGGCTCGCCGAGCGCGGCTACGCGGACGTGGAGCTGGTCAAGACGGCGGAGGAGTCGATCACCTTCTCCCTGCCCAAGGAGCTGCGGCGCGACCTTCGGGCGGAAGCGGCGGAACTGGTCGCCGACCAGTAGTTCCTTTCGTACGGTATGTCCATGCAGACCACAGGCCTGACCAACGGCCGGATCATGGGTGTGGACATCGGCGGCTCCGGCATCAAGGGCGCCCCGGTCGATCTGGGGCGCGGCGCACTGGCGCAGGAGCGCCACAAGGTGCTGACTCCGCAGCCGGCCACCCCCGAGGCGGTGGCCGGCTGCGTGGCCGAGGTCGTCCGCAACTTCGCCTGGGACGGACCCGTCGGGGTCACCTTCCCGGGCGTGGTGACGGCCGGCGTCACCCGGTCGGCGGCCAACATGGACAAGAGCTGGATCGGCGCGGACGCCCGTACGCTGCTGTCGCGGGAGCTGGGCGGCCTGCCGGTCACGGTCCTGAACGACGCGGACGCGGCGGGCGTGGCGGAGATGACGTACGGGGCCGGCCGCGGCCGCTCCGGCACGGTCATCCTCCTGACCCTCGGTACGGGCATCGGCAGCGCGATCTTCACGGACGGCCGGCTCGTCCCGAACAGCGAGCTGGGCCACCTGGAGCTGAACGGCCATGACGCGGAGAAGCGGGCGTCGGTCAAGGCCAAGGAGGACGGCGACCTGAGCTGGGAGCGCTGGGGCCGGCGGGTGCACAAGTACCTCAAGCACGTGGAGATGCTCTTCTCCCCGGACCTCTTCATCATCGGCGGCGGCATCAGCCGCAAGGCCGACCGCTTCCTCCCGCTGGTCGCCGACGGGATCCGCGCCGAGATCGTGCCGGCGACCCTCCAGAACAACGCGGGCATCGTGGGCGCGGCGATGGCGGCGGTGGACGGCGGCGGGCAGTAGGCGGCCGGTGGCCGGAGGCCAAGCGGCGGGCGGTCGGCGGACCACAGGTCAGGGGTCGGACGGCAGTCGGCTCAAGGGACAGTCGGATCGGATTGGACCAGTCTGCTTCGGATCGGATCGGATCGGATCGGATTCGGTTCGACTTCGGGTCAGAGGGCGGCGCGCCGGGGCATCCGCCGGCGCCGCCCGATCAGCACGGCCTTCCTCACCACCGCGATCAGCGCGGCGAGGAGCGTGCCGGCGTAGAGCCACCCGGCGTTCAGCGACAGGGTTGTGACCAGCCCCATCAGCTGCGCGCCGAACCCGTTCGAGCCGTCGGTGAGCGGCCAGGCGCCGGCGGCGAAGGCGATCGGCGCGGCGACCGGGGCCGTGATCAGATCAGCCGGCCGCACCCACACCGCGGTGGCCGCGGCCACGGGCAGGAACAGCACCACGTACGCGGCCGTCGACGCGTCGAACAGCAGCCAGTCGATGCCCGCCGCCAGCACCATGCCGACGCACGCGAACAGCCCGCCGCCGAGCCCGGTCAGCCGCGGCCGCGGCAGCCGCCGCCGGGGCGCGCCCGGACGGGGCCGCGCGGGGCCGGTACGGGAACCGGGCGTACGGGAACCGGGCGTGCGAGGGCCGGGTGTGCGGGGACCGGGCCGCGGCCCGGGCACGGCGGCGGCGGACCGCCGCTGCGCGGGGTGATGATCTGACCGCGTCCTGTGTTGCTCCACCCCTCGAGGCTAGGCGCCGCACCCCCTCGGAGACCTGCGGGACACGCGTAAACTGTCTGATGGCCCGCTCCGGGCCGTACCCTCCAGCAGCTACGGGAAGTCGCCAACGTGTCGCTCACGATCGGAATCGTCGGTCTGCCGAATGTCGGCAAGTCGACCCTGTTCAACGCCCTGACCAAGAACGACGTGCTGGCGGCCAACTACCCGTTCGCCACCATCGAGCCGAACATCGGCGTCGTCGGCGTCCCGGACCCGCGCCTGAAGGGCCTCGCCGAGGTCTTCGGCTCGCAGCGGATCCTGCCGGCCACGGTGGACTTCGTCGACATCGCGGGCATCGTGCGCGGCGCCTCGGAGGGCGAGGGCCTCGGCAACAAGTTCCTCGCGAACATCCGCGAGTCCGACGCGATCTGCCAGGTCATCCGGGCTTTCAAGGACGAGAACGTCGTCCACGTCGACGGCAAGGTCTCGCCCAAGGACGACATCGAGACGATCAACACCGAGCTGATCCTCGCCGACCTCCAGTCCATCGAGAAGGCGATCCCGCGCCTGACGAAGGAGGCCCGCCTCCAGAAGGACAAGGTCGCGGTCCTCGCGGCGGTCGAGAACGCCCAGAAGATCCTGGAAGCCGGCGACACCCTCTTCTCCCAGGGCATCACCAAGGGCACGGAGCAGGGCGACCTGCTCCACGAGCTCCACCTCCTGACGACGAAGCCGTTCCTCTACGTCTTCAACGTCGACGAGGACGAGCTCATGGACGACGCCTTCAAGGCCGAGCAGAGCGCCCTGGTCGCCCCGGCGGAGGCCATCTTCCTCAACGCCAAGCTGGAGGCGGACCTCGCCGAGCTGGACGAGGACGAGGCCCTCGAACTCCTCCAGTCGGTCGGCCAGGAGGAGCCGGGCCTGGCCACCCTGGGCCGCGTCGGCTTCGCCACCCTGGGCCTCCAGACGTACCTGACCGCAGGCCCCAAGGAAGCCCGCGCCTGGACCATCAAGCAGGGCGCCACGGCCCCCGAGGCGGCCGGCGTGATCCACACGGACTTCCAGCGCGGCTTCATCAAGGCCGAGGTCATCTCCTTCACCGACCTGGTCGCCTGCGGCTCGGTCGCCGAGGCCCGCGCCAAGGGCAAGGCCCGCATGGAGGGCAAGGACTACGTGATGCAGGACGGCGACGTGGTCGAATTCCGCTTCAACGTGTGAGCGGATGAAGTAGCACCACGTGACTGACGTGGTGGCACATACGCAGGTCAGAAGGGGTCGGGCTGCTGGGAGTCCGGCCCCTTCGTCGATCCCGTGCCGGGGCGATGCCGGATGCTCTGACCTGACGTCAGGAGCGTTCAGGTGTCGTGAACGGTGGAGCGGTGTCCGACGTGTACCACCCACACCACCAGCTCGCCGTTGTCGATCGTGTAGATCACGCGGTAGTCGCCCACCCGTAGGCGGCGGCGGTCGGGCTGGGAGACGAGGGCTGTGGTGTTGAACCCCAGTGGATCGGTCTCCAGCTCGGTCGGCTTGGCCAGAGTGCGGAGGGCTATGCCTCGCGGGACCTCGCAGAGCTCCGCCTGTGCCTCGGGGCGGAAGACGGTGCGGTACTCACTCACCGCGTGTACATAACGCGTCCCCGGCGCGAGCGACGGGCTTCGCCGCGGTCGCGCGTGCTGGATGTGCTGGATGAACTTCACTGTGCTGGATCGGTGCTGGATGGGGCTCCGGGAGCCACGTTTTCGCAGGTCGGAGCGCTGTGCTGAAGATTCCGCGTCAAAGTGCGATCGTTTCATTACTGTGCGCTAGTGGGTTGGTTTGCTGTGGATTGCAGAGTTCAGCCCTCTTGCGGGCTGAACCCCTTTGCCCCTCTCGTGCGAACTCGGTGCCATGGTCGACGAACGCTGACGCATTGACGCAATGTTTGCGTCATTCTATGCTGTGGGCATGCTCTTCCCCACGCCCGCTCTCAAAGCCGAGGATCAGCGTGTTCTCGGTGAGATCGAAGACCTTCGCCGCTCGTTGCGCCTGCAGGTCCGGTCCGCTCCGGCGAAGTGGACCGACGGGCTGCGCAAGTTCTTGACCGCGGATGCGGTAGCGGCCTCCAACTCGATCGAGGGCTTCAAAGTGTCCACGGTCGACGTCGAGGACCTTCTGGAGGGTGAGCGCGACGTCGACGTCTCCGAGGAGGACCGCGAGGAGACGCTCGCTTATCAGCGGATGATGACCTACATCCAGACGCTCCACGATGTTGCGGACTTCCGTTACAGCAAGGAGTTGCTCAACGCGCTCCACTGGATGCTTCAGGGACACCGGCACGCCCCACGCAAGCCGGCTGGGCAGTGGCGGCGCGGGGCGGTGTACGTGACGGACGCCCGCGATCCCAGCATCGCGGCATACACGGCGCCGGACGCGGCCGATGTGCCTGCGTTGACGGGTGAACTGATCGAGTGGCTGAACGCGGACGATGGCAGCCATCCGCTGGTACGGGCCGCCATGGCGCATCTGCACCTCGTTTCCATCCACCCGTGGGCGGATGGAAACGGCCGCATGTCCCGGTCCCTCCAAACGCTCATGATCGCGAGAGAGGGAGAGCTGGCCCCCGAATTCTCCTCGATCGAGGCTTGGCTGGGGCGCCCCGGCAACACCTGGGAGTACTACCGCGAGCTGCAGCGCCGGGGGGCCACCTACCGCCCCGACCAGGACGTCTCCGACTGGGTCCGCTTCAACCTCACCGCGTACCACCAGCAGGCGCAGACCGTACGCAGTCGCCTGGATCGTTCGAGTCGGGTGTGGCTTCTGCTCGGTGAGTTCGCGGAGGTCCGGGGGCTGGAGGAGAGGGTGGTTTCCGCTCTGCATGACGTGGCGATGTCTGGGCGGGTGCGTCGTACACGCTACGAACGAGCGGAGGACCTGAGCCTGCAGCGGGCTCAGCGCGACCTGCGGGATCTCGTCGCGGGTGAGGTCCTGACACCGGTCGGCCGCACCCGTGCCCGCTTCTACACCGCCGGACCCGCCTTTCCGGAGTCAGCCCTGGAGGCGGCTCGGACGCCGCTGCCGCTGGCCGATCCGTACACGCGCTGAGGGCATCTCGCGGACTGGGCTTTGCCTTTCCTGTTCCGGGAGTGGTACACGTCCTGGCTCAAGAACGACCGCAAGATGCTGGCCCGGATCAACAAGCTCATCGAGGAACCACCTGCCCGGGGTGTGGTCGCGGCGGATCGACGACGAGCACCGGCTCGTCTACCTGGTCACCGACAAGGACATCGTCATCCTGGCGGCGCGCTACCGCTACTGACCGCTCGGCATACGAGGCGGAGGCGGAGGCGGACGGGGCCGGCTCCGGCGGGAGCCGGCCCGTCCGTGGGGTCAGATGTGGGGGACGGCCGTGGCGAGGACGACCTCGAACTCCTCCAGGCTCTGGGTGGTGAAGCGGGCCTTGGCCGTGGCCTCGCCGCGGACTGCTGCGACGGTGCTGCGGGATGCCGCCAGGGTGTCGCGGTCGGCGTAGACGGTGGCGACCGCGGCTCTGCCCCGGTCGCGGTCGAGGAGGAGGGAGGTGCCCTTCAGGCCGGGGATTGTTTGGAGCCTGGGCAGCGCGGTCTCCCGGAACGTCTCCACCAGCAGGTCCATGTCCGTGGGCTCGACGTCCATGCGCACCAGTCGGAACCCCGCGCCGGGCCCGAGGTCCTCCGCGCGCCGGGCGACGGCCGCCTCCCAGCTGTCGATCGCCGCGGTCTGTGCGAAGGGGGCCAGCATCTCGGTCCGTTGCCCGCGCAGGGTCTCGTCGCTGGCCTGCCGGGACGCCTCGTCCTCCCACCACGATCCGACCAGGAGCTTGCCGAGCTCGCGGTCGACGAACAGCCCCATGCCCCGATAGCCCGGCTGCGCCGACACGAGCTCGCGCCCTTCGGTCCGGACCGTCTCGGCGACGGCGTCGAGCCGGGCCGGATCACCCGTTGCGTAGATGGTGCGCACGTACATGGCGGCCTTCCTGCCTTCCGGTGCCCGGGGTGCGGGCTCGTTCTTCCCCACCCTCCATGCGATGGCCGGGGCGTACGCGGGGCAACGCGGCAGGGGCGTTCGGGTGAAACGCGGGGCCGGGCAGGCGGAAGGAAGGGAGGAAGGAAGGGGTCAGAGGCCGCGGACCGTGGCGATGGTGAAGGTGGTCGGGGTGCCCGTGGACGGGGTCATCGGACCGCCCTTGTCGAACTGGGAGCGGACCACCAGGGTGCGGCCCGGGACGTGGGTGAGGGTCGTGGGGATCTGGAGGGACGGGTCCGTGAGGGTGCGGGTCAGGTAGGCGTGGGTGGCGTCCGGGGACAGGCGCCAGCGGGTCAGGGTGTTGGTGGTGTTGTGGGCCACCCGGAGGGTGCCGTCCGGGGCGAGGTCCAGGCCGTCGGCGTGCTTGAGGTCGGCGCCGTGCAGGGTGACCCGGCTCTGTGCGCCGGTGCGCAGGTCGATGCGGTGCAGCTCGCCCGCGGTCATGTCGACGGCGAGCAGCCAGCGGCCGAAGCGGTCGGAGACGATGCCGTTCAGGCCGATGCCGCCGGTCGGCAGGTGGAGGTCGTACGCCGGCTGGAGGGTGCCGGTGCCGGCGGCCAGCTGCGACGGGGTCACGCGGTAGATCACGTTGCGGAGGCTGTCCGTCAGGTAAGCGGTGCCGTCCGGGGTGATGGTCAGGTCGTTGACGAAGAACGGGTCCGTGCCCGTCACCTCGAAGTGGGCCAGTCGCGTCCTGGTGCGGGTGTCGTAGACCGCGACCCCGGTGGTGGAGTCGGTCACCCACAGCCGGCCGCGGGCGTCCACGCGCAGGCCGTTCGCGGTGTCGCGGCCGTCCGCGCCGGCCGGGAGGAAGACCTCGGCCGTACGCCGGCCCGGGCGGGCCCGGTACACCGTGCCGTCCGCGTACGAGCCGACGTACACGTCGCCCGTGCGGGCGTCCGCGGCGATGCCCTCCGGGTAGACCTTCTCGCCGGGGAGGGAGAAGGCCGTGGAGATGCGCGACGAAGTCGGAGCGGAAGCCGTGGTCGAAGCCGAAGCCGAAGCCGAAGTCGAAGCCGTCGCCGTCGCCGTCGCCGTCGTGAGGGTGATCAGGGTCGCGGCCAGGGTCAGGGGGAGGAGGGTCCTGGCTGAGCGGCTGGGCAGCATGAAGAGTCCTTCTTGTTATTAGGGGGCGCTTGGCTTGGTGTAGGCGAATCTATGTTAGAGGTCTAATGCTCGCAAGAGGTTTTAGGATTCGGGGATGACCTCCATGCCCCCCGAGGAGCGCATCGGTTCCCACGTCAAGCGCGCCGAGCAGGCCCTGGTCGGCGCCAAGAACGCCGCGCTCAAGCCGGCCGGGGTGACGGTTCCGCAGTACGCCGCCCTGCTGTGGCTCGCCGAGAAGCCGGGCATTTCCGCCGCCGCGCTGGCCCGGCTGTGCGGGGTCACCCCGCCGACCATGAACACGGTGCTCAAGAACCTTCAGGAGCGCGGCTGGATCGAGCGCAGCCCGCACGAGTGGCACCGCAACGTCCTCGAAACGCGGCTGACCGCCGAGGGGCGCCTGGTCATGGAGCTCGCCGACGCCGCGGCCGTACGGGTCGAGCGGGCGCTCGCGGCCGCGTTCTCGGCGGAGGAGCGCGAGCAGCTCATCGCCCTGCTCGGCCGGGCCGCCGACGTGCTCGACGCCCAGCGGTAAGGGGACGAGGAACACCGCCCGGCGTGAGACGCGTGCCATGTTTTTGGCCGGTATTGAAACCTGTCGCCGTCTTCGTGCATCAGGACCAGTGGAGAGCCACCCGACTTTCTGTCCCGTGGTGGGGCAGTCATGACCGTTCGGAGCGAAGTTCGTGCACCAGTACCCGCAGCGCCCGCGGCCCGATGACCAGCCGTACCCGCCGTACCAGCCGGCGAGCCACGTGGCGCAGGAGACGCAGGAGCTCCCGGCCTACCAGGCCCGCCCGCCGTACGGTCAGCCGTACGGGGACCAGTACCACCAGCCCCCGCACCAGCCGCCCCACCAGCCCCAGCACCACGACTTCCACCAGGAGCCGCACGACCCGCCCCGGAAGTCGCGCAAGAAGCTCTGGATCAGCACCGGCCTCGTGGTCGTGCTGCTCGCGGCCGGCGGTGCCGGCTGGGCGTACTTCAAGACCGACTGGTTCGACGGCAACGGCGAGACCGTGAGCTACGGCAAGCCGCCCGCCTCCGGCCAGGGCGGCGGCGGGAACGGCGGCGGCGGTGCCGCGAAGCCGACCGGCGACCCCGACCTGTCCCTGCCGACCGGCCCGGCGGCCGAGTTCAAGCAGACGACCAAGCTCGACGACGGCACCCGAATATCCAAGACCCGGCTCAAGGGCGCCAAGTCCGGCTTCGAGGGCGACGTCTGGGTCTGGACGCCCAAGGAGTACGACGACCCGAAGTACGCCAAGAGCGGCTTCCCCGTACTCATCGCGCTCCCCGGCGGCAACGGCCACCCCACCAACTACTGGGCCGACCGCAGCCTCGGCCTGCAGAAGGCCGTCGCCGAGGGCGTGGGCAAGGGCACCAGCCTGCCCTTCATCCTGGTCATGCCGGTCCTCAACCCGGACGCCAAGTACTACTACGACGGCTCCGACATACCCAACCAGCCCAAGATGGGCACCTGGATGTCCGAGGACGTACCGGACCTCGCCCGCGCCAACTTCCGCACCTGGAAGTCCCGCGACGGCTGGGCCTTCATGGGCAACTCCTCCGGCGCCTTCGTCGGCCTCAAGCAGCTCATGCAGCACCCGGACAAGTTCCGGGCCGTCATCGCCAACGGCGGCGAGACCGCCCCGGACTCCCCGCTGTGGAAGGGCTACAAGGCGGAGATGGACGCCAACGACCCCGGGAAGCTCGCCCAGAAGCTGGTCACGGCCAAGGGACCCGAGGTCTACGTCAACTTCCAGTACGGCACCAAGGAGGGCGGCCGGGACCGGCTGGAGAAGTTCCAGAAGGACTACGGCAAGGGCCCCGTCAAGATAGACATCCATGAGATCAAGGGCGGCGACCACAACGGCTGGGACTACGTCCGGGGCATGAAGGAGCAGGGCCTGCAGGCCATCAGCAAGATCATGAAGGCGCCCAAGGCCGACGCCGGGTGATCTCGCCGCCGTGACGTCGTGACTCCGTGACGTCGTACGCGTGAGGTGGCTGAGCTCTCAGCGGTGCCAGGCAACCCATCGACTCGTTCATCCCTCTGTAAAGGGTGCAAGGGGGAACAATCAGAACGGGACGATTCTGTGCAGCAGCAGGACCAGCTGGAACAGCGCAGCCACCACGCCGACACCGACGCCGAAGCTGACACCAAAGCCGGAGTCGGCACGCCGCCGGGACCTGAGCGGACCCGGGGGCAGGGCCAGGACCAGGACCAGGACCAGGACCAGGACCAGGACCAGGACCGCGGCAAGTCGGCGGCGCCGCGCGGCCGGTTCCGGCGGCGCCGTACGTACGTGATCGCCGGCGCCGTCGCCCTGGCGCTCACCGCCGGCGCGTACAAGTTCGGCTTCTTCTCCGAGATAGGGGATCCCACCTCCTTCGGCAAGGTGAAGGGCAAGGACACCGCCGCGAACGGCGACCTGCGGCCCGGCGTACGGATGCCGACCGGGCCGCAGGCCGAGTTCATCCGGACCAGCCGGCTGGCCGACGGCACACAGATCGCCCGGACCACCCTCAAGGGCGCGAAGTCCGGTTTCACGGGTGACGTGTGGGTGTGGGTCCCGCGGGAGTACTACGACAAGCGGTACGAGAACAGCGCCTTCCCGGTCCTGATCTCGCTGCCCGGCGGCCGGGGCTACCCCAAGAACTACTGGGGTACCGGCCCCGGGCTCGGCCTCCAGCAGGCCGTGATCGACGGCGCGAAGAGCGGCAAGAGCCTGCCCTTCATCCTCGTGATGCCGGTGATCAACGCCGACACCAAGCACCACTTCGACGGCTCCGACATCCCCGGTCAGCCCAAGATGGGCACCTGGATGGCCGATGACGTGCCGGATTTCGTGAAGGCCAACTTCCGCACCTTCACCTCCCGCGACGGCTGGGCCTTCATGGGCTCCTCCTCCGGCGGCTTCGGGGCCCTCAAGCACGTCCTGAAGCACCCCGACCGCTTCAAGGCGGTCATCGCCAGCGGCGTGGACATCGTCCCCGACTCCCCGCTGTGGAACGGGAACACGCAGGCCATGGACGAGAACAACCCGGAGAAGCTGGCCGAGAAGCTGATCGCGGCGGGCGGCCCGGACGTCTACGTCAACTTCCAGATCGGCACCGCCGAGAGCGGGCGCGACAAGGCCGAGAAGTTCATGCGCGATTACACCCGGGGCCCCGTGCACACCCGGCTGCAGGTGATCCAGGATGGTGAGCACAACGGAAAGTCGTACGTACGAGGAATGAGGGAGGGATCGCTGGAGTGGATCAGCAAGGTACTGCTGCCGCCGACCCCGGATCCCGGACCCGCAACCGGCGCTCGCTGAGCCCGGCGGGCAAGGGCGCGACCGCGGCGGTCGCCGGCGTCGCGGCGTTCGCCGTGGTCGCGTTCGTCGGGTCCGCGCCCGAGTACGAGGAGGCCACCGCCTCCCCCTTCCCCACCGTGGGCGTGCTGATGGCCGACGGGCGGCACTGGTGCACGGCGAGCGTGGTGGACAGCCCGAAGGGGAACGTCGTCGCGACCGCCGCGCACTGCGTGGCCCCCGAGGGCGTCGACGGCGAGACCGGGGACGTCGCCCACGACGGCATGGCCATCGGCGAGCTGTCCTTCGCCCCCGCCTTCACCGGCGCGGGCGCGGGCCGGCAGCCGCTCGGGCGGTGGAAGGTCCGCTCGATCCACGTGGACGAGCGGTGGTCGAAGTGGGGCGAGGACACCGCCGACTACGCCTTCCTGACCGTCGAGCCCGACAAGGACGGCCGCAGCCTCCAGGACGTCGTGGGCCGCGACCAGGCGCCGATACCCGACTGGACCTCCGGCTACGAGCGCGACGTGACCGTCGTCGGCTACCCGGAGTCCGACCGCAACCCGCGCAACGAGCCGGTCTCCTGCACCACCCGGACCAGCCACGACGAGGACGATCCGGACATGCTCTACATCAGCTGCCCCGGCTTCTGGACGGGCACCAGCGGCAGCCCGTGGGTCGCCGACCGCGGCGGGCCGGGGGCGCCCGGCCGGCTGATCGGGGTGCTCAGCGGCGGGGACACCGATGTGGACTCCACGGCCGCGCTGTTCGACGTACGCGCGAGGAAGCTGTACGAGCGGGCGGTGCGCGGCTGAGCGGGGGCGGCCCCGGCCGCCGTCGCCTCGGCGGACGGCGGAGGGCGGATCCGGATCTGCTGGAACGATCCTTCGGAGCCGCTGCCGACCGGGTCCGCCGCTCCTGCCTGCGCGCCGCTACTGCCTGCGCTCCGCTACTGCCTGCACTCCGCTACTGCCTGCGCTCCGTGGACACGATGACCCCGACCGCCGCCACCACGACGACGCCGCCCGCCACCAGCGGCCAGGTCAGTTCCTCGCCGAGGACGAGCGCGCCGAGTGCGACGGCCACGACCGGGTTGACGTACGCGTAGGTCGCGACCAGGGACAGCGGTGCCTGCTGGAGCAGCCAGACGTACGCGGTGAAGGCGACCAGGGAGCCGAAGAGGACCAGGTAGCCGAGCGCCACCCAGGACCGGGTGGACACGGCCGACAGGTCCAGGCCGTGCTGTTCGCCCCGCACCATGCCCACGGCCAGGGCGCCGAGTCCGCCGGCGACCATCTCGTACGCGCTCGCGGCGAACGGGTCGGCCGGCATGGGCAGCTTCGAGGACGAGAACGACCCGACCGACCACAGCACGGTGGCCGCCAGGACCAGCAGCACACCCCACAGCTTCACCGCGCCGGTGAGCCCCGGACTCGTGAGCACCGCCAGCCCCGCCATGCCCAGCAGTACGCCGCCCAGCGTGCGCAGCGGCGGCCGGTCCCCGCCGGCCGTCCGCAGCAGCACCACCCACATCGGCACGGCGGCGATCAGCAGCGCGGCCAGGCCGGAGGGCACCGCGGTCTCGGCGAGCACGACCAGGCCGTTGCCGCCGAGGATCAGCAACAGGCCGACGAGCACCGCCGAGCCGAGCTGGGCGGGGGTCACGCGCAGGGCCGCCGGGCCCTGCCGCCAGGCCACCAGGGCGGTCAGCAGCAGCCCGGCGGTGACGAAGCGGGCCCCGGCCGACAGGAACGGCGGCATGGTCTCGACCACGACCCGGATGCCGAGGTAGGTGGAGCCCCACACGACGTAGACGATGGCCAGGGCCGCCCAGACCGCCCCCGTCACCCGCCGGCCGGCGGCGGGCTTGCCGGGGACGGCGGGCTCGGCCGCGGAGGCGGCGGCGGGCGGGGACTCGGGGGAACCCTCGGCGGGTCTCGCGGTGCGCACGGGCCGGATCCTACGGTCCGGCGTCGGCCACGGGCATCCGGATTCCGCCTGGGGGACGGGCCCGCGAGGCCGTACGCCGGGGGGCCGGGGCCGGCGCTTCGGTAGGGCGGGACCGGGCGGGGGAGGCCTGGCCTGGCTCGGCCCGGCCCGGCTCGGCCCGGCTTAGCGAGGCCGGGCCCGGCCCCCACCTCAGTTCTTGAACAGCCCGTTCAGCTCCCCGTACGAGAGCGCGCCCGCGACCGCGTCGTACGTCCCCTTCGCCAGCAGCTCCTCCGTGGTCCGGCGGACCACCGCGTACGCCGCCTCGGCCACCCAGGACCCCAGGCTGACCCGGGCCACGCCCAGGGCGCCGAGCTCGGCGACGCTCGGGGCGCCGGGGCCGACCAGGATGTTCAGCGGGGCCTCGATGCCGCGGGCCAGCTCGGCCACGACCTCGGGCTCGAAGACGCCCGGTACGAAGATGCCGCTGGCGCCGGCCCGCAGGTACGCCTCGGCCCGGGAGAGGGTCTCCGCCAGCCGGGCCGGACCGGGCTCGCCGAGGCCGAACAGGTAGGTGTCGATGCGGGCGTTGATGTAGAGGGGGATGCCGGCGGAGTCGGCGGCGGCCCGGGCCGCCGCCAGCCGCTCGACCTGCTCGGCGGGGTCGCTGGAGCCGTCCTCGATGTTGATGCCGACGGCGCCGGCGGCCAGCACGCCGGAGACGGTCTCGGCGACCCCGGCCGGGTCCGCGCCGAAGCCGCGCTCGATGTCCGCGGTGACGGGGACGTCCACGGCGCCGGCGACCCGGGCGACCAGCTCGACGGCGCGGTCGCGGGCCAGGGCGTCACCGTCGCGCGAACCGAGCGACCAGGCGACGCCGGCGCTGGTGGTGGCGACGGCGGGGGAGCCGGCGGCCTCGACGAGCCGGGCGCTGGCCACGTCCCAGGCGTTGGCGAGGGCGAGCGGGGCGGCGGGGGTGTGCAGTGCCGCGAAGCGGGTCGCTCGCGCGGCGGAAGTCTCAACGTGGGTGGTCATAAGGCCAGTTCACCAGACCGAACGCCCCGGGTCCGGCGGATTTCCGACACCTGCGTAGATCCGAACCATCGCACACTCCCGTGCCGGGAGCATGCGCACCCTCAGCAGAGGAGCCGACCTGCACCCGCCCGGGCGGCGGCCTGTGTCCGGCCGGGAGCCGGCTTGCGCCCGCCCGGGACTCGGCGCGCGCCCAGCCGGGAGGCGGCACGTGCCCGGCCGAGAGCCGGTTTGCGCCCGCCCGGGAGCTGTCCCGCGCCCGCCCGGAAGGTGGCCTGCCCCTGTCCCGGAGCCGGCCTGCCCGCCCGGGAGGCGGCATGCGTTCGGCCGGCAGGCGGCCTACGCCCGCGGGAGCTGGCCCGCGCCCGCCCGGGAGTTGTCCCGTGCCCGCCCGGAAGGCGGCATGCCCCCGCCCCGGAGCCGGCCTGCCCCGCCCGGGACTCGGTACGCGCCCAGCCGGGAGCCGGCCTGCGCCCGCCCGGGCGGCGGCATGCCCCGGCCCGGAGTCGGCATGAGTCCGGCTGGAAGCCGGACTGCGCCCGTCTTGGGAGTCGACCTTCCCCCGGCTGGAAGCCGGCGCGCCCGGCTTGCGAGCCGCCCCCCGCCCCGAAGCGGCGCGCCTCGCTTGGGAGTCGGCGTGCCCCCGCCCCCGCCCGAACCCCCGATTCCGCCAATTCCGCGTCGCAGCGCCCCGTCGTGCACAAAAACTTCACAATTCCGCGCCGGCCGGGCCGGGCCCGCCCCCGCCCCGCCCCGCCGTGGCAGCCTTGGCGGGAATGTGACCCCGTCCCGCCCCCGCCCGGCCGGCCCCTCCGGGCCGAACGGCCGGTCGGGGCGTGGTGCGGGTGGCGGTCGAGAGGGGATCGAGGCGGCCGGGTTGGCCGGAACGGGTATTGGGGTGCGGGCCCCTCCCGTGTCCCGGATCTTTACTCGCACATGGCCGGTGCATGGCGCAGTTGTTACGCCTGCGCCCGCCCCTTGCCGGACGCCGAGGGGGTGGGCCAACCTCATGGAGGCGGCGGCCCGGCGCTCCCCCAGAGTTGTCATGGGCATGCCGTAGCAACACGGCACTCAACCCCCCGCAGCGCACCACCAATGAGGAGGACCCCTCACATGTCCGTGATGCGTCACACCCGCCGGAGGCTCGCCGGGATCAGTGCGACCGCCGTCGTCGCACTCGCCCTCGGAGCCGCGGCCGCACTCCCCGCCGCGGCCGCCGGCGGATCCGCCGCGGAAGGCCGGATCGAGAACGCCGGCGCCTCCGGCACCATCGCCGGCAGCTACATCGTGATCCTGCACGACTCGGCCGCCCGCTCGACGCTCGCCAGCGGCAAGTCGGTGGCCGAGAAGCACGGTGCGAAGATCGACCGGGTCTACTCGGCCGCCCTCAACGGCTACTCCATAGAGGCCTCGGAGGCCCAGGCCAAGAAGATCGCCGCCGACCCGGCGGTCAAGTCCGTGGTGCAGAACCGGACGTTCACCGTCGACGCGACCCAGCCCAACCCGCCGTCCTGGGGCCTGGACCGCGTCGACCAGCGGAACCTGCCGCTGAACCAGAGCTACACCTACCCGGACAAGGCCGGCGAGGGCGTCACGGCGTACATCATCGACACCGGCGTCCGCATCAGCCACCAGGACTTCGGGACCCGCGCCTCCTACGGCTACGACGCCATCGACAACGACAACACCGCCCAGGACGGTCACGGCCACGGCACCCACGTCGCCGGCACCGTCGGGGGCAACGCGTACGGCGTCGCCAAGAAGGCGAAGATCGTCGGCGTCCGCGTGCTCAACAACCAGGGCTCCGGCACCACCGCCCAGGTCGTCGCCGGCATCGACTGGGTGACGCAGAACGCGGTCAAGCCGGCCGTCGCCAACATGTCGCTCGGCGGCGGCGCCGACTCCGCGCTGGACACGGCCGTCCGCAACTCCATCGCCTCCGGCATCACCTACGGCGTCGCGGCCGGCAACGAGTCGACGGACGCCAGCACCAAGTCCCCGGCGCGCGTCGCCGAGGCCATCACCGTCGGCGCCACCACCAGCTCCGACGCCAGGGCCAGCTACTCCAACTACGGCAGCATCCTGGACATCTTCGCGCCCGGTTCGAGCATCACCTCGTCCTGGGGCACGGGCGACACCGCGACGAACACCATCTCCGGTACGTCGATGGCCACGCCGCACGTCGTCGGCGCGGCCGCCGTCCACCTCTCGCAGAACCCGACGCAGACCCCGGCCCAGGTCGCCTCGGCCCTGGTGAACGCCGCCACCCCGAACGTGGTGACCAGCCCCGGCACCGGCTCCCCGAACCGCCTGCTCTACGTCGGCGGCGGCTCCACGACTCCGCCCGGGTCGCGCTTCGAGAACACCGGTGACTACGCGATCAACGACAACTCCACCGTCGAGTCCCCGATCACCGTCAGCGGCGTCCCCGGCAACGCCCCGGCCACCCTCTCCGTCTCCGTCGACATCAAGCACACGTGGATCGGCGACCTGAAGGTCGACCTGGTCGCCCCCGACGGCAGCGTCTACACCCTGCACAACCGCACCGGCAGCAGCACGGACAACATCCTGCAGACCTACAGCGTCAACGCCTCCTCGGAGGTCGCGAACGGCACCTGGAAGCTGCGGGTGAACGACAACGCCAACTACGACATCGGCAAGATCGACTCCTGGGCGCTGCAGTTCTGAGGCAGTTCTGAGGAAGTGGTGAGGCCGGTCTGATCCGGCCTGCGCCAGGACCTACGGCGGGGGCGACCGGCACGGCGGTCGCCCCCGCTGCGTACTATTCGCGCATTCGTTCGCGCCGTCCGTTGGAGCCACCACCCCGTGAGCACTCCGCCGCCCTCTCCCTGGCTTCCGCCGCAGCAGCCGCAGCCCCAGCCCCAGCCCCAGCCCCAGCCGCAGCCGCAGCAGCCGCATCAGCAGATGTGGGCGCCACCGCCCGGCTTCCCGCCGCCCGGGGTACCAGCCGGCTTCCCGCCGCCGGCGCCGTCGTTCAACGGGTTCGCGATCGCCTCGCTCCCGGTCGGCCTGCTCTGTCTGCCGCCGCTCGGCGTGGTGTTCGCGATCGTGGCCCTGGTCCAGATCCCCAAGCGGCGGCAGCGCGGCAAGCCGCTGGCGATCGTGGGTCTGGTCCTCTCGCTGCTGATGTCCGTGCTGGCGGTGTTCTTCCTGGAGAAGGCCGCCGACAGCTTCATGGAGGGCTTCCGCCGCGGCATGGACCGCCGGGCCGCCGAGGACGGCAGGAGCGCTACCGGGGGGACGGCCGAGGGGCGTCGGACCCTGGTCACCGAGCTGCGCAAGGGCCAGTGCTACAACGTGGCGGGCGGCGACCTGGAGCGCGACACCCGCATCGTCTTCACGGTCCCCTGCGACAAACCGCACGACGCCGAGGTGTCCCAGACCAACATCGGGCTTCCCAACGGTCCCTTCCCGGGTGACGACGAGATCGAGCGGCAGGCCAGGACGGCGTGCTGGAAGGCCCAGGACGAGTACGCCCCGGACTCCTGGGCCGTGCCCTCCGACGTCGAGACGTACTTCCTGGCCCCCACCCGGGAGTCCTGGGAGCGCGGCGACTACAAGATCACCTGCTCGCTGGCCGTGCCGCACGTCAAGCGTCAGGGCAGCCTGCGTCAGGAGAACCTCAACACCGACCAGCGCGCGTACCTCACCCAGGCGGACGCCGTCGAGCTCGCGCTGAACAATGCGCCGGACGCGGAGCGGGTCGCGGACGACCTGACCGGGTACAAGCTCTGGGCGCACGAGATCGAGACCGCCATGACCGCCGAGTCGAGCGTGCTCCGGACCCTGGCCGGCAAGCCCGGACTCAAGCGCCCCGCCGACACGCTGCGCGCTGAGCTCGACAAGGCCCGGGCGGCCTGGAAGGCGGCGTCGGAGGCGAAGGACGCCAAGGCCTTCGAGGCGGCGTCGGGTACGGCGGTCCGCGCCACGCGCATCGGGACGGAGAAGGCGATGCGCGCCGCGCTGGGGCTGTCGACGACGGTGCCCGAGTGGCGCGAGGACGCCGAGGACGACTCGGGCGGCAGCGGCGGTGGTTCCGGTGGCGGTTCCGGTGGCGGTTCCGGCGGTGGGTCCGGCTCCGGTGGCGGCACCGGGCGGGGTCCCTCGCACCAGCCGGCCTGACGCAGCGTGACGGGTTTAAGGCCAGGGTTTCATCACATCGGGTGAAACACTGGCCCTTGCTTGCAGTCCCGAACCGTCGGTTGCCAGGCTGTTGCTGTCTGTCAACCTGATGGGAGTGCCCAGTGACTTTCGGTGAGCAGCCGGCCTATCTGCGCGTCGCCGGTGATCTGCGGCGGAAGATCGTCGATGGGTCCCTGCCTCCGCACGCCCGCCTCCCCTCCCAGGCCCGCATCCGCGAGGAGTACGGGGTCTCGGACACCGTGGCGCTGGAGGCGCGCAAGGTGCTCATGGCGGAGGGGCTGGTCGAGGGCCGGTCCGGGTCCGGGACGTACGTGCGCGAGCACCGGGCGCCGCGCCGCGTGGCCCGCTCCGGGTACCGGGCGCCGGGCGCCTCCACCCCGTTCCGGCAGGAGCAGGCCGACTCCGCGGTGCAGGGCACCTGGGAGTCCAGCAGCGAGCAGACCGGGGCCCCCGCCGACATCGCCCAGCGGCTCGGCATCGCGGCGGGCGACCGCGTGATGCGCACCCGGTACGTCTTCCGGGACGCGGGCGAGGCGATGATGCTCTCCACCTCCTGGGAGCCCCTCGCCGTCACCGGGCGCACCCCGGTGATGCTGCCGGAGGAGGGCCCGCTGGCCGGCTGCGGCGTGGTCGAGCGGATGGCCGCGATCGACGTCGTCGTGGACAACGTGGTGGAGGAGGTCGGCGCCCGCCCGGGCCTGGCGGAGGAGAACCTCCTGCTGGGCGGGGTCCCGGGCCATGTGGTCCTGGTGGTGGGCCGGACGTACTACGCCTCGGGCCGCGCGGTCGAGACGGCCGACGTGGTCGTCCCGGCCGACCGCTACCGGCTCTCGTACCACCTGCCGGTCCGTTAACCGCCCGGGCCTGCCGGAACACCCCGGGCCCGCCGGAACACCCGACCTCGCCGGCCCCCCGGCCCCGCCGGACCACCCGGGCCCCGCAGGCCCGTCCCCGTCACCGGCGCCGCCGGAGCGCGGGTCGTGCGCTCCCCGTGCCGGCGCGCGCGGCTTCCTCGTACGCGTGGCCGGATGCGTACGCCTGCGAGGTACCTCTTGGTGAAAAACCGTATCCGCTCCGTAAAGGTCGGGCGTAAGCTCGGGCATATGCGCGATGCGGTTTCCCGGGCAGGTACGTCGGCGGAGGGTGAAGCTCGATGAACGACAGCGGTGCCCTGCTCCCGTGGCTGGTCATACGGCAGGACGACAACGGCAACCGCTACCGGGTGGGCCGGTACGCCACCCGGTCCGAGGCCCAGAAGGTCGTCGACAGCCTCGACGACCGCGGACACAAGCAGCTCTACTGGGTCGAGCGGATCGGCCAGACCGCCACGGCGAACTGAACACGCAGGTCCTGACGTAGGCTCCGCCCATGACTGTACGAGTGGTCGTGGGCGGAGCCCTTTGTCACCAGGGGCGCCTGCTGGCCGCCCGGCGCAGTGCGCCGCCGGAGCTCGCCGGCCGCTGGGAGCTGCCCGGAGGCAAGGCCGAGCCGGGCGAGAGCGTGGCCGAGGCGCTGGTGCGCGAGCTGCGCGAGGAACTCGGCGTCGAGGCCGAGCCGCTGGAACGCATCCCGGGGGAGTGGCCGCTGCGGCCCGGCCTCGTGCTGCACGTGTGGACCGCCCGGCTGGTCTCGGGCGAGCCCGCCCCGCGGGAGGACCACGACGAGCTGCGCTGGCTCGCCCCGGACGAACTGGATTCGGTCGACTGGCTCGACCAGGACCGCCCGGCGGTGGCGGAGGCCGGCCGACGGCTGCGCGCCGCGGCGGCAGCGGCCGCGACGCCCGGGGTGTAAGGCGGCTGACCTCTTCCGCGACGCCCGGGGTGAAAGGCGGCTGACCTCCTCCGTGGCGGCCGGGGCGTAGGCAACTGACCTCCTTCGGAGCCCGGCGCGTAGGCGGCCGGCCTCCTTCGGCGGCCGGGGTGCAGGGCAGCCGGTCTCCGCGGCGCCCGGGGCGCAGGGCCCGGCGGCCGGGGGCGCACGGAATCCGCGCGGTAGGCCGTACGTGCCACAGTGCGCCGGTCGGCGGGGTATCGAGGGGTACGGCGCCTCAAATATCGGGTATGTCGCTATTAGTCCCTATCTCGCCCCTCTTTCGCCGTCAGGCGAAACGATTGGGTCCGCTGTCGGCCCAGGAAGTGATCGGCGTGATCGACACAGACGGTGAACGAGCCGAGTGGGCGTTCCCCGCAGAGCCCGGTGCCGTCCGCACCGCACGCCACGCCGTGCGGGGCACCCTGCGGGCCTGGGGCCTCGAAGCCGTCGGCGACGTCACCGTCCTGCTGGTCAGCGAGCTGGTGACCAACTCCCTGCGGTACGCCTCGGGGCCCATCGGCGTGGCCCTCGTACGTCGGGATCCCGCCAACGGCACCTCGACGGCGGGCCCGGCGCTGCTCGTGGAGGTCTCCGATCCGCTTCCGGATCCGCCCCGCGAACGCGCGGCCGGCGCCGACGACGAGGGGGGCCGCGGACTGCACCTGGTGGCGGCCTCGGCCCAGCGGTGGGGGACCCGGCACGGGAAAACGGGTAAGACCGTGTGGTTCGAGTTGGCTCTTCCTGGTGAGTAACAGAAGGGAAGACGGCCGACGCCCGTGTGGCTCGAAATGAATGAAACCCGTCTGTGATCGTGAACGCCGTGCCGTCAGGGGCCGTGGTGCTGAATACTTCGGTCATGGCCGGTCCGGTTGCGGTGAGCTGGAGGGGACGGTCGCGTGAGCGAAATACCTGCGAAGGCACATCAGACCCGTGTGCCCGGTCAGTCGTGGCAGGACGCCCTGTGGCACAGCAGCCCGCCTGGCTCGATATACGACTACATCAAGGTGGCCTCCTTCTCCCTCGGCCCTGACGGACTCGTCGACCAGTGGAGCCTGCGCGCCGAGGAACTCTTCGGGCTGGGCGCCGCACAGGTCCTCGGCCGGGACCCGGTCGAGGCCTTCATGCCGCCGGAGCTGCGCGCGGACGGCCACCGCAAGATCGCCGAGATCCTCGACGGCGGGGAATGGACGGGCCTCGTCCCCTTCCGCATCCCCGGCGGGTCCGGCGCCCACGGCGTGGCCGAGATCTATGTGATGCCGACCCGGACCGAGACCGCCGAGCGGGCCGCGCTGTGCATCGTGGTCGACGTCCGCGCGCTGCGGAGGATCGAGTCCGACCTCGCGGCCTCCCAGGCCATATTCGGTCAATCTCCCTTCGGCTTCCTGCTCTTCGGCACGGATCTCACCGTGCAGCGCGCCAACCGCCGCTTCGCGACCGTCTTCGGCGGCACGGTGGAGGAGCACCGCGGCCGCACCGTCCACGACTACCTGCCCGCGCGCGAGGCCGACCGCATGACCGCGGCCCTGCGCCGGGTCCTGGAGACCGGCGAGGCCGTCACCGACCTCCAGATCACCGGCGCCGCACCCGGCAGCCGCGAGCACCGCCACTGGTCGATCAACCTCTACCGGCTGCACGGCGGCAGCGGCCGCCCGATCGGCATCGCCGGCCTGGGCACCGACGTCACCCGCCGCCACCTGGCCGCCCGCGAGGCCGCCGGCGTCCGCCGCAACCTCGCCCTCCTCAACGAGGCCGGCGCGCGCATCGGGACCTCCCTGGACCTGGAGACCACCGCCCGGGAACTGCTCGACGTCACCGTCCCCGGCTTCTGCGACCTGGCCTCCGTGGACCTCTACCAGGGGCTGCTGCTCGGCGACGACGACCGCGACGGCCCGGCCCGGCCGCAGGGCCCGGGGGTGCCGACCCTGCCGGGCCAGGGCGCCGGCCGGCTGCCGTCCGCCCCGCTGCGGCGGGTCGCCTTCGCCAGCGCCGTCTCCGACGCCCCGCTGTCCGGCCCGCCGGTCGGCGTCGGCGAGATCCACCGCTATCCCGCCGCCTCCCCCGGCGCCCTCGCCCTGCGCACCGCCCGCCCCCGGCTGATGGAGGGCGGCGGACCGGAGGACCTGGTGCAGTCCACCCTCGTCGTCCCCCTGGTCGCCCACGACACGGTGGTCGGCCTCGCCCAGTTCTCCCGTACGAAGGGCAGCGAGCCCTTCGGCGAACGGGACCGGGCCGTCGCCGTGGAACTGGCCGCACGGGCCGCCGTGTGCATCGACAACGCCCGGCTCTACCGGCGCGAGCACGAGCGCGCCCTGATCCTCCAGCGCAGCCTGCTGCCCCCCGGGGACCCGGAGGCGGCCGGCCTGGACATCGCCTGCCGCTACCTGCCCGGCAACGCGGCCACCGAGGTCGGCGGCGACTGGTTCGACGTCATCGAGCTGCCCGGCCACCGCACCGCGCTGGTCGTCGGCGACGTCATGGGCCGCGGCCTGCGGGCCGCCGTCGCGATGGGCGAGCTGCGCACGGCGGTACGGACCCTGGCCCTGCTCGACCTGGAGCCGGCGGAGGTGCTCGGCGCGCTCGACGAGATCGCCCGGGGCCTGGGCGCGGGCGGAGCCGGAGGCAACCGGCACACCCGCGCCCGCGAGGCCGACCTGTCCGAGGTCTACCTCGCGACCTGCGTGTACGCCGTCTACGACCCCGTCACCCGGCGCTGCACCATCGCCAACGCCGGCCACATGCCGCCGGTGCTCGTCGAGAGCGGCGAGGCGGGCGCGCTCCTGCTGGAGGTCCCGCCGGGCATGCCGCTCGGCGTCGGCGGCGAGCCGTTCGAGGAGGTGGAGGTCGAACTCCCGGAGGGTGCCCTGCTCGCCCTCTACACGGACGGCCTGGTCGAGTCCCGCGACCACCCGCTGGAGGAGGGCCTGCGCGGCCTGCGCGAAGCCCTGGCCGACCCCTCCCGCCCCCTGGAGGACGTCTGTGACCACGTGCTGTCCACCCTGGAGACCCGGCACGGCGAGGACGACATCGCCCTGCTGATGGCCCGGGTCCAGGGCCTGCCCCGCGACGCCGTCGCCGACTGGCACCTGCCGCGCGAGGCGCGCTCGGTGGGCCGGGCCCGCGAACTGGCCCGCGCGCAGCTGCCCGAGTGGGGCCTGGAGGGGCTCCTGGACACGACGGAGCTCCTGGTCAGCGAACTGGTCACCAATGCGCTGCGCTACGGCGAGGGCGAGATCCGGCTGCGGCTGCTGCTGGACCGGACGCTGGTGTGCGAGGTGTGGGACGGGAACCTGGTCCAGCCGCGGCGGCGGCGGGCGCGGGACACGGACGAGGGTGGGCGGGGCCTGCAGCTGGTCGGGCAGTTGTCGTCGGGGTGGGGGACGCGGCGGACGCATCGGGGGAAGACGGTGTGGTTCGAGTTGCCCTTGCCGGGCGGGGCGGGGGAAGGGGTTGAGCTGACGGCGGAGCAACTCCTGAGCATGTACGGCTGACACCTCGGCCGGGGCCGGGCCGGGGCCGCTGCGCGGAGCCTCTCCCCTACCCGCCCCTTCCCGAAACCGGGGCTGCGCCCCGGACCCCGTTCCGTGCGCTGCGCGCCCGGTGCGCTCAAACGCCGCGCGGGCTGGATTTATCCAGCCCCGCCGGCGTTTGAGGCGCGGGGGTCCGGGGGCGGAGCCCCCGCACCCCCTGCGCGTCAGTCCCGGCGGCGGGAGATCTTCGAGCCCAGCCACACCAGCGGGTCGTACTTGCGGTCCACCGCCCGCTCCTTCAGCGGGATCAGCGCGTTGTCGGTGATCTTGATGCCCTCGGGGCAGACCTCCGTGCAGCACTTGGTGATGTTGCAGTAGCCCAGCCCGTGCTCCTCCTGGGCCGTGCGCTTGCGGTCCAGGCCTTCGGACTCGGCCGCGTCGAGCGGGTGCATGTCCAGCTCGGCGACCCGCATCAGGAAGCGCGGCCCGGCGAAGGCCGCCTTGTTCTCCTCGTGGTCACGCACCACGTGGCAGGTGTCCTGGCACAGGAAGCACTCGATGCACTTGCGGAACTCCTGCGAGCGGTCCACGTCGACCTGCTGCATCCGGTACTCGCCGGGGGCGAGTCCCTGCGGCGGGACGAACGCGGGCACCTCGCGCGCCTTGGTGTAGTTGAAGGACACGTCCGTCACCAGGTCGCGGACCACCGGGAAGGCCCGCAGCGGGGTGATCGTGATCGTCTCCTCGCGGGAGAACGTCGACATGCGCGTCATGCACATCAGCCGCGGGCGGCCGTTGATCTCCGCACTGCACGAACCGCACTTGCCCGCCTTGCAGTTCCAGCGGACCGCGAGGTCGGCCGCCTGCGTGGCCTGGAGGCGGTGGACGATGTCCAGGACGACCTCGCCCTCGTGCACCTCGACGGTGAAGTCCCGCAGCTCCCCGCCCTCCGCGTCGCCCCGCCAGATGCGGAAGCGTGCGTCGTATCCAGTACCGGTGGCAGTCACTCGTAGAGCTCCTCTTCGGCGAGGTACTTGACCAGCTCCTCCTTCTCGAAGAGGGCCAGCAGGTCGGGGCGGATGGGTTCGGTCCGCCGGCGGACCAGGCGGATGCGGTCGGCGGCCGGATCCGCGGGTACGGGGTCCACCGGGTGGCAGACCAGGTTCACCGGGCGCCACTCCCGCTCCATCGACGGGCAGTCCTCGCGGGTGTGCCCGCCGCGGCTCTCGGTGCGCTCCAGCGCCGCCTTCGCCACGCACTCGCTGACCAGCAGCATGTTGCGCAGGTCCAGCGCGAGGTGCCAGCCGGGGTTGAACTGGCGGTGCCCCTCGACCCCGGCCCGGGCGGCGCGCACCCGCAGGGCCCGCAGCCTGCCCAGGGCCTGCTGCATCTCGCCCTCCCGGCGGATGATGCCGACCAGGTCGTTCATCGACTGCTGGAGTTCCTGGTGCAGGGTGTACGGGTTCTCCGCGCCGTCCTCGGCGTGGAAGGGGGCCAGGGCCTCGGCCGCGGCCGCGTCCACCTGGGCCTGGTCGACCGCGGGGCGGTCGGCCGTGGCGGCGTGCGCGGCGGCGTGCTCGGCCGCGTGCCAGCCGGCCCGGCGGCCGAAGACCAGCAGGTCGGAGAGGGAGTTGCCGCCCAGCCGGTTCGAGCCGTGCATGCCGCCCGCGACCTCGCCGGCCGCGAACAGGCCCGGCACGCCGACGGTGGCGGCCGTGTCGGAGTCGACGGCGATCCCGCCCATCACGTAGTGGCAGGTCGGGCCGACCTCCATGGGCTCGGCGGTGATGTCCACGTCCGCCAGTTCCTTGAACTGGTGGTACATGGAGGGCAGTTTGCGCTTGATGACCTCGGCGGGGAGGCGGGAGGAGACGTCCAGGAAGACTCCGCCGTGCGGGGAGCCGCGGCCCGCCTTGACCTCGGAGTTGATGGCGCGGGCCACCTCGTCGCGGGGGAGCAGCTCGGGCGGGCGCCGGTTGTGTTCCTGGTCCTCGTACCAGCGGTCGCCCTCCTCCTCCGTCTCGGCGTACTTCTCCTTGAAGACGCTCGGGACGTAGTCGAACATGAACCGCTTGCCCTCGCTGTTGCGCAGCACGCCGCCGTCGCCGCGGACGGACTCGGTGACGAGGATGCCCTTGACCGACGGCGGCCAGACCATGCCTGTCGGGTGGAACTGGATGAACTCCATGTTCAGCAGCGGGGCGCCCGCGAGCAGGGCCAGCGCGTGCCCGTCGCCGGTGTACTCCCAGGAGTTGGAGGTCGTCTTGAAGGACTTGCCGATGCCGCCGGTCGCGAGGACCACGGCGGGGGCCTCCAGGACGAAGAAGCGGCCGGACTCGCGCTCGTAGCAGAAGACCCCGGCGACCTTGTCCCCGTCCTTCAGGACCCTGGTGACCGTGCACTCCTGGAAGATCTTCAGGCGGGCCTCGTGGTCGCCGGACTCCTTGAAGTCCTGCTGCTGGAGCTGCACGATCTTCTGCTGGAGGGTGCGGATCAGCTCCAGGCCGGTGCGGTCACCGACGTGCGCGAGCCGCGGGTACTCGTGCCCGCCGAAGTTGCGCTGCGAGATCTTCCCGTCCGGGGTGCGGTCGAACAGCGCGCCCCAGGTCTCCAGTTCCCAGACCCGGTCCGGTGCCTCCTTCGCGTGCAGCTCGGCCATCCGCCACTGGTTGAGGAACTTCCCGCCGCGCATGGTGTCGCGGAAGTGCACCTGCCAGTTGTCGGCCGAGTTGACGTTGCCCATGGAGGCGGCGATGCCGCCCTCGGCCATCACCGTGTGGGCCTTGCCGAACAGGGACTTGCAGATCACCGCCGTACGGGCGCCCCGCTCGCGGGCCTCGATCGCGGCACGCAGCCCGGCGCCGCCGGCGCCGACCACGACCACGTCCCACTGCTGCCGGTCGACTTGAGCCATGTCAGAAGATCCTCGGGTCGGTGATGGTGCCCGTCGCGAGCAGGTAGACGTAGAAGTCGCACAGCGCCACGCTGATCAGGGACGCCCACGCCAGCTGCATGTGGCGGGCGTTGAGCTTCCCGACCCAGCTCCACAGCCGGTAGCGCACCGGGTGCTTGGAGAAGTGCCGCAGCCGCCCGCCGATGATGTGCCGGCAGGAATGGCACGAAAGGGTGTAGGCCCAGATCAGCACGATGTTGACGAGGAAGACCAGGGTGCCCAGACCCATGTGCCCCCATGCGTAGGTGCTGTCCCGGAAGGCCAGGACGGTGTCGTACGTGAGGATGCCCGCCACCGGCAGCGCCGCGTAGAAGAAGTAGCGGTGCATGTTCTGCAGGATCAGCGGGAAGCGCGTCTCGCCCGTGTACGCGCTGTGCGGCTCGGCGACCGCGCAGGCCGGCGGCGAGGCCCAGAAGCCCCGGTAGTAGGCCTTGCGGTAGTAGTAGCAGGTCAGCCGGAAGCCGAGCGGGAAGATCAGGATCAGCAGGGCGGGGGAGAGGGTCCACCAGCTGCCGAAGACGGGCCAGTTGGGGCCGTCCTGCATCGGAACGCAGTTCTCCGCCAGGCAGGGGGAGTAGAAGGGCGAGACGTACGGCGCCGCGTAGTAGTCGGCGTTCGCGAACGCCCGCCAGGTCGAGTACACGACGAAGGCGAGCAGCCCCGCTGCGGTGGCCGCGGGGGCGAGCCACCAGCGGTCGGTACGCAGGTGCCGGGCCGCGATCGCGGCCCGGGAGGTGTCGTGGACGCCGGTCAGCTGCCGGGGTCGGGGTGGTTCGGTGCCTGTGGCCAAAGGGGACTCTCCGGGAGGAGTGGTCGGGGGTGGCCCAGGAGACCCAGCCGTCGCGCCGTGTGCGCGAGGGCTGGGCCTGATGGGGTGTGGCGGAAGGTTACGGCTGCGGGATCAGGGCGCGTGGCGGTCGCGGGCGCCCAGACCCTCGTCGTCGGTGTCCGTCCACAGTGCGTTGTCGTACGGCGTGTCCGGGACGGTCACCATCCGGGACCGGTCCGGCGGGGCCGCCGACCCTTCCGGCTTCTGCCGCGCGGCCTTCTTCTCCAGCTGCTCGACCTTGCGGGTCAGCTCGTCGAGGTTGCGCCGTACGGCGTTCAAATCGTCCTGCAGGGACATGACTTGCCCTCACTTCCGCAGGTTGCGGTGGCAACGCTCATGTGCGCCTGCGAGTGTCGCGCCCCACGCCCCCGCTTGTGAAGGGACGTGCAGCGAATCCGGGCGCGCAGGCGCGATCTGTGCGCCCCCTCCCTGCATCCATTGTCATCCCTCTCCCGGGGGACCGCGCGTCCGTGGGCAAACGGGATTGGTCCGCACGGGTGGGGTTCGCGGCGTGGCGCGGGGCGGCTGCGCAGGGCACGGCGGACGGTCGATTTCAGTGGGTTTCGACACCGGTGTGATCAGCTCCAAATACCGCCATCCGTGATCAACATCCGTGATCGCCATCCGTGATCGAGTACGCGACCCCCCGCTCGCCCCGCCCCGGAGGTACCACCCATGTCCCAGAGAAGGCACAGCTCCTTGGCGCTGCTGACCTCGGGCGTCCTCGCGCTGCCGCTGCTCGCGGGCTGCGGTACCGACGACGACGGCGGGCAGGTCGCCGCCGGCCCGGACATCGCGGCCACCACCCGCGACCAGGTCGGCGACGGGGGGGTGCTGCGCTGGGCGGTGGACAACCTCCCGGAGACGCTGAACACCTTCCAGGCGGACGCGGACGCCGCCACCACCCGGGTCGCGGGAGCCGTCCTGCCGCACCTGTTCGTGCTGGACGCCAAGGGCCGTCCGGTGGCCGACCCGGACTACCTGGAGAAGGCCGAGGTCGTTCTGCGCGAGCCGAAGCAGGTCGTGCTGTACAAGCTGAACCAGCAGGCGGTGTGGAGCGACGGCCGGGAGGTCGGCGCCCCGGACTTCGTGGCCCAGTGGCGGGCGCTGAACGGCAAGGACTCCGCGTACTGGACGGCGCGCAACGCCGGCTACGACCGGATCGAGAAGATCGAGCGCGGGGCCAACGACCTGGAGGTGAGGGTCACCTTCGCAAAGCCCTACGCCGACTGGAAGTCCCTGTTCAGCCCGCTCTACCCCAAGCAGGTCACCGGCACCCCCGAGTCCTTCAACGAGGGCGCGCGCGGCACCCTGAAGGTCACCGCCGGCCCCTTCAACCTGGGCGCCATCGACAAGAAGACCGGCACCGCCGCGCTGTCGCGCAACCCGCGCTGGTGGGGCCGCCCGGCCAAGCTCGACACCCTGGTGCTGACCGCCGTGGCCCGGGCGAACCGGCCCGCCGCGCTGGCCGCCGGCAAGGTGGACCTGGCCGAGATCGACCGGGCCGGCGCCGACCGGATCGCCCTGGCCCGGCGCGGCGGCGACCGCGGCGCCGCGCGCGGCCCGAACGCCTCGCTCACCCCGGCCCAGGCCACCCTGTCCTGGGCGCTCGCCAACGGCATGGACGAGATCAAGGCCCAGGAGGAGCTGGAGGCCCGCCGCAAGAAGGCCGAGGCCGTCAAGGTCTACGCCGACGAGCAGAAGGCGCTGGCCCGGTTCACCGTGCGCAAGTCCCTGGAGCCGGCGTACACCCAGCTCGCGCTGAACGGGGCGTCCGGGCCGCTGGCCGACGAGCGGGTCCGGCGGGCCGTCGCCCGCGCCCTGGACCGCCAGGAGCTGGCCGAGGTCGTCCTGAAGCCGCTGGGCCTGCCGGCCAAGCCGGTCGGCAGCCACCTGGCCCTGGCGGGCCAGCAGGCGTACGCCGACAACAGCGCGGCACTCGGCGGCACCGACCCGAAGGCGGCCCAGGCCCTGCTCGCCGACGCCGGCTGGCGCCCGGGCGGCAAGGTCGCCCGGCCGGTCACCAAGGCGGGCTCCGAGGCGGAGAAGAAGGAGCCGGGCGGGCAGGACGACTCCAAGCGCCCGGCCGGCCCCGGCACCGGGAACGACGGGCTGTACATCGTCGGCCAGGACGACGAGCGAAACGGCGACCTGTCCGTGGTGGCCGCCCGGGCCCGCGCCGCCGCGGACGGCCTCGCCGAGCCCGCTGCGGCCCCCGCCGCCCCCGGCAC
>NZ_WTFF01000449.1 GCF_019400985.1 Streptomyces bambusae | reverse complement strand
GGCGGCGGCCGGCGCGGCACCGGCGGCGGCGAGGGTGCCGCTCGCGTGGCGGGTCCACGCCAGGCCCGCCTCGGCGCCCTCGGGCCGGGAGTGGATCACGACGGCGCGGCGCCCGGAGTCGTCCGGGGCGCCCACGACCACCTGGAGGCGGGCCGCGCCGCGCCGGTGCAGGGCGAGCGGGGCCTCCAGGGTCAGCTCCTCCAGCAGCCCGCAGCCGGTCTCGTCGCCCGCCCGGAGGGCGAGTTCGACGAAGGCGGTGCCGGGCAGCAGGACCGTACCGGCCACCGTGTGGTCCACGACCCAGGGCAGGGTGTCGGCGGCGATCCGCCCGGTGAGGACCAGCCCGTCCCCGTCCGCGAGCTCCACCGAGGCGCCGAGCAGCGGGTGCCCGGCATCGGTGAGCCCGAGCCCGGCCGCCTCGCCGCGCGCGGAGCGGGACGGCGCGAGCCAGAAGCGCTCGTGCTGGAAGGCGTACGTGGGCAGCTCCACCCGGCGGGCGGCGCGGCCCTGGAACAGCGGGGCCCAGTCCACGGGCAGCCCGCGGGTCCAGGCCTCGGCGAGGGCGCCGAGGAACGCCTCGGGCTCGGGCCGGTCCTTGCGCAGCACGGGCGTCAGCAGCCCGCCGAAGCCCTCGGGAAGGCTCTCCCCCGCCATGGCGGCGAGCACACCCTGCGGACCCAGCTCCAGGAAGTGACCCACGCCCTGGTCGGCCAGGAAACGGACACCGTCACCGAACCGGACCGCCCCACGGACGTGCTCGACCCAGTAGCCGGCGGAGAACTCACGGATCTGCTCACCGGTGACGTTCGAGACCACCGGGACCGACGGAGCGCCGTAGGTCAAGGACTCGGCGACCTCCCGGAACGCCTCCAGCATCGGCTCCATCAACGGCGAGTGGAACGCGTGCGAGACGGTCAACCGCTTCGTCTTCCGACCTCGCTCGGCCAGCTGCGCCGCCACCTCCAGAACGGCCTGCTCGGCACCCGAGACCACCACCGACTCCGGCCCGTTCACGGCCGCGATGTCGGCGTCCGCGAGCCCGACGAGCAGTTCCCGGACCTCGTCCTCCGTCGCCCGCACCGAGATCATCGCCCCGCCCTCGGGCAGCTCACCCATCAGACGGCCACGCGCCTCCACCAGACGGCACGCATCGGCGAGCGACAACACCCCCGCCACGTGCGCGGCGGCGATCTCACCGATCGAGTGACCGGCGACGAAGTCCGGCCGCACACCGAAGTGTTCGGCCAGCCGGAACAACGCCACCTCGACCGCGAACAACGCGGGCTGGGTGACCTCGGTCCGGTGGACCTCCTCCCCACCCCCGAAAACAACCTCCTTCAACGGCAGCTCGAACTGCCCGCACACCTCGTCGAAGGCAGCCGCGAACACCGGCTGGGACGCGTACAACTCCCGCCCCATCCCCGGACGCTGCGCCCCCTGACCCGAGAACAGGAACGCCAGCCGCTCCGCCGTCCCGGTGACGCCCTGGGCGGTGCCCGGGGCGGACGTGCCCTCCGCGAGGGCGCGCAGTGCCTGGCGGAAGGCGTCGGCGTCCTCGGCGAGGACGACCGCGCGGTGTTCCAGGGCGGTACGGGTGGTCAGCAGGGCCTGGGCGACGTCCGCGACCGCGGCCGGGCCGTCCAGCTCCGCCAGGCGGCCTGCCTGGGCCCGCAGGGCCTCCTCGCTGCGGGCCGAGAGGACCCACGGCAGCGGGCCGGCCGGCGCCGGGGCGGCGGCCTTCTCCGGCTCGACCGGGGCCTGTTCGAGGATGATGTGGGCGTTGGTGCCGCTGATGCCGAAGGAGGAGACGCCGGCCCTGCGCGGGCGGCCCGTCTCGGGCCACTCCACCGGCTCGGTCAGCAGCTCCACGGCGCCCGCGGACCAGAGGACCTCGGGCGTGGGCTCGTCCACGTGCAGGGTCTGCGGCAGCACGCCGTGGCGCATCGCCTCGACCATCTTGATGATGCCCGCGACGCCGGCGGCGGCCTGCGCGTGGCCCATGTTCGACTTCAGCGAGCCCAGCCACAGCGGCCGGTCCTCGGGCCGGTCCTGGCCGTACGCGGCGATCAGTGCCTGCGCCTCGATCGGGTCGCCGAGGGTGGTGGCGGTGCCGTGCGCCTCGACGGCGTCGACGTCCTGCGGGGCCAGCCGGGCGTTGGCCAGGGCCTGCCGGATGACGCGCTGCTGGGCGGGGCCGTTGGGGGCCGTGAGGCCGTTGGAGGCGCCGTCCTGGTTGGTCGCCGTACCGCGTACGACGGCCAGCACGCGGTGTCCGTTTCGCTTGGCGTCGGACAGCCGCTCCAGGAGCAGCACGCCGACGCCCTCGGCCCAGCCGGTGCCGTCGGCGGAGGCGGCGAAGGACTTGCAGCGGCCGTCCTGGGACAGCCCCCGCTGGCGGCTGAACTCGACGAACACGTGGGGGGTGGCCATGACGGCGACACCGCCCGCCAGGGCCATGGTGCACTCGCCCTGCCGCAGCGACTGGGCGGCCAGGTGCAGGGCGACCAGGGAGGAGGAGCAGGCGGTGTCGACGGTCACCGCCGGGCCCTCCAGGCCGAAGGTGTAGGCGACGCGGCCGGAGACGACGCTGCCCTGGGTGCCGGTCAGGCCGTAGCCCTCGACCTTGTGCGGGTTCTCGTCGACCCGGAAGGCGTAGTCGTGGTGCATGGCGCCGGCGAACACGCCGGTCAGGCTGCCGCGGACGGCGTCGAGGCCGAGGCCGGCCCGCTCGAAGACCTCCCAGGAGGTCTCCAGCAGCAGCCGCTGCTGCGGGTCCATGGCGAGGGCCTCGCGCGGCGAGATGCCGAACAGGACGGGGTCGAAGTCGCCCGCCCCGTGCAGGAAGCCGCCCTGACGGGTGTAGCTGGTGCCGAGGCGTTCGGGGTCGGTGTCGAAGAGGGTGTCGAGGTCCCAGCCGCGGTCGGCGGGGAAGTCCCCGACCGCGTCGCGGCCGTCGGCCACCAGCCGCCACAGGTCCTCGGGCGAGCCGACCCCGCCCGGGTAGCGGCAGGCCATGCCGATGATCGCGATCGGCTCGTCGTACGCGGCGGCGGTGGCGGTGGCGGCCGGGGCGGTGTCGCGGCCCGGGCCGTCGGCGGCGGCCCCGTCCTGGGCGCCGAGGAGTTCCGTGAGCAGGAAGCCGGCGGCCGCCGTGACCGTGGGGTGGTCGAAGACGATGGTGGCGGGCAGCCGCAGGCCGGTGGCGGCGCTGAGCTGGTTGCGCAGTTCGACGGCGGTCAGCGAGTCGAAGCCGAGCTCCTTGAACGCCCTGTCGGGGCGTATCGCCGCGGGGTCGGCGTGCCCGAGGACGGCCGCGACGGCCCCGCGGACCACGTCCAGGACCTCCCGCTCCCGCTCGGCGGTGCCCAGCGCGGCGAGCCGGCGGACCAGCGAGGAGGTTCCGGCGCCGGCGGCGGAGGCCTCGACGGCGCGCCGGGCCGGGACGCGGACCAGGGAGCGGAACAGGTCGGGCAGCAGCCCGGACGCGGCGCGGGTGCGCAGGGTGGCGGCGTCGAGGCGTACCGGCACCAGCAGGGGCCGGCCGGGCGTGCGCAGCGCGGCGTCGAAGAGCGCCAGTGCGTGCTCGGAGGCCAGCGGCAGGATGCCGGCCCGGCTCATCCAGCCGAGGTCGCCGTCCTTGAGGTGGGCGAGCATGCCGCTGGACTGCTCCCACAGGCCCCAGGCGAGGGAGGTGGCGGGCAGGCCCTGGGCGTGCCGGTGGTGGGCGAGGCCGTCCATAAAGGCATTGGCGGCGGCGTAGTTGGCCTGGCCGGGGTTGCCGAAGACGCTCGCGATGGACGAGTAGAGGACGAAGGCGGCGAGGTCGAGGTCGCGGGTCAGCTCGTGCAGGTTCCACGCCGCGTCGGTCTTGGGCCGCATGACGGCGTCGAGGCGCTCGTCGCTGAGGGAGCCGACGAGGCCGTCGTCGAGGACGCCGGCCGCGTGCACGACGCCGGTCAGCGGCCGGTCGGCCGGTACGCCGTCCAGCACGGCCTGCAGCGCCTCCCGGTCGGCGGCGTCGCAGGCCACCACCTCGGCCGAGCCGCCGAGCGCCGCGATCTCCGCGACGAGTTCGGCCGCGCCCGGGGCGTCGGGGCCGCGGCGGCCTGCCAGCAGCAGGTGCTTCACGCCGTGCTCCGTGACCAGGTGCTTGGCCAGCAGCCCGCCCAGGGTGCCCGTACCGCCGGTGACCAGGACCGTGCCGTCGGGGTTCCAGCGGGGGCGGCCGGCGGGCGGCTCGGTGGCGCGGACCAGCCGGGGGGCGAGCAGCGCGCCGTCGCGGACGGCCAGTTGCGGCTCGCCGGAGGCCAGTACGGCCGCCAGGTCGGCGGGGCCGGACGGGTCGCGCGGGTCGAGGTCGACCAGGACGAAGCGGTCCTGGTTCTCGGTCTGCGCCGAGCGGAGCAGACCCCACAGCGGGGCGCGGGTGAGGTCGGTGACGTCCTCGCCGGGCAGGGCCGCGACGGCGCCGCGGGTGACGACCACCAGGCGGGCGGCGGCGAGCCGGTCCTCGGCCAGCCAGTCGCGGACCAGGCCGAGCAGCTCCGCGGTGGCGGCGCGGGCCGCCTCGGCGGTCGCGCCCGCCCGCGCGGCCCCGGGCGCCGAGGGGGCGGCGGCCTGTCTCTTTTACACCTCCCCCGC
>NZ_WTFF01000448.1 GCF_019400985.1 Streptomyces bambusae | reverse complement strand
GCTCCGCGGCCCGCGGCGGCGCCAAGGGAGCCCCCAAGGCCCCCCAGGGCGGCAAGGGCGGCGGCTACGGCTCCCGCTCCGGCCAGTCCCGCCCCCGCGAGTACGACGCCCGGATCGAGGAGCGCAACCGCGAGCGCTACGCGAACAAGCCCGAGATCAGGACCCCCAAGACCTTCCCCGGCGCCGAGCAGGAGGGCGAGCGGCTGCAGAAGGTGCTCGCCCGCGCCGGCATGGGCTCGCGCCGCGCCTGCGAGGAGCTCATCGAGCAGGCCCGCGTCGAGGTCAACGGCCGCATCGTCACCGAGCAGGGCATGCGCGTCGACCCGCAGAAGGACGAGATCAAGGTGGACGGCCTGACCGTCGCCACCCAGTCGTACCTCTTCTTCGCACTGAACAAGCCGGCCGGCGTGGTCTCCACCATGGAGGACCCCGACGGCCGCCAGTGCCTCGGCGACTACGTCACCAACCGCGAGACCCGGCTGTTCCACGTCGGCCGGCTCGACACGGAGACCGAGGGCATCATCCTGCTCACCAACCACGGCGAGCTGGCCCACCGGCTGACCCACCCGAAGTACGGCGTGCAGAAGACGTACCTCGCGGCCATCACCGGCCCGCTGCCGCGCGAGATCGGCAAGCGCCTCCAGTCGGGCATCCAGCTGGAGGACGGCTGGGCGCGCGCCGACCACTTCCGCGTGGTCGACCAGGTCGGCAAGAACTACCTGGTCGAGGTGACCCTCCACGAGGGCCGCAAGCACATCGTCCGCCGCATGCTCGCCGAGGCCGGCTTCCCGGTGGAGAAGCTGGTCCGCACGTCCTTCGGCCCGATCGAGCTCGGCGACCAGAAGTCCGGCTGGCTGCGCCGCCTGACCAACACCGAGGTCGGCATGCTCATGCGCGAGGTCGACCTGTAGCCCGTACCTTCCCGAAGCCCGCGGCGCCACACGGCGCCGCGGGCTTCGGCATGCAAGAACCGGCCGACAGCCCTTGCCACCACACCACGGCCCTTTTATAGTCGGAGTGACTATAAAAAGGGGTGGAGATGTCGGACGGGTACGACGGCTATGACCCACACGCCTACGAGCCGTTCGCGGTGGCGGCCGATCTGGCCGTCTTCACGGTGCGGTCCGGCTCGCTGCACGTCCTGCTGATCCGGCGCGGCCAGGAACCGTACGCCGGCGCCTGGGCGCTGCCCGGCGGCTTCGTGCTGCCCCGGGAGTCCGCGGAGACGGCGGCCCGCCGCGAGCTGGCCGAGGAGACCGGCCTGGCCGACGAGGTGGTGGCCGCGCTCCACCTGGAGCAGCTGCGGACGTACAGCGAGCCGGACCGCGACCCGCGGATGCGGATCGTCTCGGTGGCCTTCACGGCGCTGGTGCCCGACCTGCCGGAGCCGGCGCCCGACGGCGGCGGCGACGCGGCACACGCCCGCTGGGTGCCCGTCGCGGACGCGGGCGAACTCGCCTTCGACCACGCGGCCATCCTGGCGGACGCCCGCTCCCGGATCGGCGCCAAGCTGGAGTACACCTGCCTGGCCACCGCCTTCTGCCCGCCCGAGTTCACCCTCGGCGAGCTCCAGGCCGTCTACGAGACGGTCTGGTCGACCCCGCTCGACCGCCCCAACTTCCGCCGCAAGGTGCTCGCCACGCCCGGATTCGTCGAGGCCGTGCCGGGCGCCGCCCGGCTGACCGGCGGGCGCGGCAAACCCGCCGCCCTCTACAAGGCGGGCCCCGCCACAGCCCTCCACCCACCCCTGCTCCGCCCGGAAGGACACCGACGATGACGCTGACGAGGACTCCGACCGAACGAGCCGCGACGGGCGCGCTCATCGGCCTGGCGCTCGGGGACGCCCTGGGCTTCCCGACCGAGTTCAACGACGTCCCCGGCATCCTCGCCAAGTGCGGCCCGTGGCGGGAGATGCGGCTGCCCCGCCCGGCGATCGTCACGGACGACACCCAGATGACCCTGGCCCTGGCCCGCGGCATCCGCACAGCCACGGCCCGCGGCCCCCTCGGCCCGCTCCGGCTGACTCACCCGGTCCGCGAGGAATTCGTAGACTGGTACCAGTCCCCGGAGAACAACCGCGCCCCCGGCAACACCTGCCTGCGCGCCTGCAACCTCCTCAAGGACCCGCAGCGCGACTGGCACGACGCCAGCCAGACCGGCTCCAAGGGCTGCGGCGCGAACATGCGGGTCGTGCCGGTGGGCCTGGTGCCGGGCTGGACGCAGGAGGAACGGGCGGGCGCGGCCCAGCTCCAGTCCGCCCTCACCCACGGCCACCCCACCGCCCTGGCCGCGTCCGACCTGACCGCCCACGCGGTGTTCCTGCTGGCACAGGGGGCCGAAGTGACCGGCCTGGTCGGCCGGTTGCGCTCGTACGCACTCCAGCAGCGCACGACGTACCACCAGCGCTGGCTCGGCGACCTGTGGATGCGTACGGCCTCCGACGCCTCGCCGGAGTCGTTCATGGCCCGCGGCTGGGACGAGTGCCTGGCCGCCCTGGACCGGCTCGCCGCGGCCCTGCGCGCACCCTCCCCGGAGACCGACCCCTGCCTGGCCACGGGCGAGGGCTGGATTGCCGAGGAAGCCCTCGCCACCGCCCTGCACTGCTTCCTGCTGTTCCCCGACGAGCCCCTGACGGCACTGCGCCGGGCAGCCTGCACCGCTGGCGACTCCGACTCCATCGCCTGCCTGACGGGCGCCTTCGCAGGCGCCCACCTGGGCGCGGACGCCTGGCCCCGCGACTGGGAGGGCCGCATCGAGTACCGCGAGGAACTGCTGGCCTTCGGCACACTGTGGGACGCGTAGGGCGACCACGGAGGGACGGAATCCACGGAGGGCGGAATCCACGGACGGGCGGGATCCACGGACGGGCGGGATCCACGGAGGGCGGAATCGGCAGACGGGTGGCAGACGGGTGGGATCCACGGAGGGACGGAATCCACGGAGGGCGGAATCCGCAGACGGGTGGGATCCACGGAGGGGCGGAATCCACGGACGGGCGGGATCCACGGACGGGCGGGATCCACGGAGGGCGGAATCGGCAGACGGGTGGGATCCACGGAGGGACGGAATCCACGGAGGGCGGAATCCGCAGACGGGTGGGATCCACGGAGGGGCGGAATCCACGGACGGGTCGCTCATCGGGCAGGTATGCGGCGGTGCTCAGCAGAGCAGGGCGGACGCACGCCGAGTACGCAACAGAAAGTCCTCAACACGCTCCCGGTCCGGCTCCTCCGGGAGAGGGCTGCCGTCCAGCGCGGCCCCGGCCTCCGCCGCCAGCCGGTCCATCCACGCCTCGACCTCCGCCCAGTCCGCCTCCCCGCGCTTGACCGCGAGCAGCCGGTCGCGCTGCTCGCCCACGTCGATGACGAGCCGCCCAGAGCGCAGCAGATCACGACAGGACAGCAACAGCCGCACCAAGTGCATGGCGTGCTTCCAGCGCGGGGCGCCGTGCTGCCGCACGTCCGCCTCCAGCTTGCGGCGCTGCGAGACGGCGTAGCGGGTGAAGGTCACATGGGCCCGGCGGGAGAGGAAGGCCTCCCGCAGGGACAGGAGTTCCTCGCCGACCGGGGTGACGACCTCCACGAGGGGGGAGTGCAGGCACTCCAGGATGTTGGGGTTGGCGGTGAGCGCGAGCCCGCAGAAGCGTTCCAGCTCCCATGAGAACTGCTCCTCCAGCGGGCCTTCCACATGCGTCGGAGGCTTCTCGAACCCCCAGAACAGCGGCGTCGGGGCGAGATAGACACCGCGCCTGTCGGTGTCACTCGCGTCCGTCGCCAGCCCGAAGGCGCGCGAGCCCATCACACAGGAGTAGATGGTGTGGTCGCGCACCAGCGCCAGGGGAGTCCGCTCGTCCATCGGGCGAGGGTAGGCGCACCCCGGGCGGCTACGCGAGCGTGATTTCACCAAACATCCGCCGCGCGGGTCACGCGGCACCCGGTTCCCACAGTACGAGCGAGGCGGGCTGCCCCGATTCCCGTACGACCTCCCAGAGCCGGACGGCGGCCGCCCGGTCCAGGGGACCGTGGACGTGCGGATAACGGGCACCCGATTCACCCTCCCGGCGGACCTCGGAGGTCAGCGCCCGCTCGTCGAGCTCGACGGCGAGCAGCGTCCCCGGAACGTCCCGGTAGTGCGACTCGGCGATCTCCAGAACGGTGGGCCGGTCCGCCGAACAGTGCACGAACCCCTCGGAATCGAGCGACGGCGGTGCATACGGCAGGTCGGGCTCGGCGGCCCAATCAACAAGCGGAACAACATGAAAGATCATGCCGCTCGTTCTACCGCAGGCGCCGCCCCCGGTGGTGTCAGCAGCCGCCCGACGCCACATCAGAAGAATGACGGCCAGGTGGACGCCGAGACGACAGAAGCGCGTAGCGATCGGACGCGCCCGGACTCCGCCCCGGCCTGCCGGCCGGGGCGCGCAATCGCCAGGGCATACCGCCCGAAGGGCGCGTTCCTGCCAAGAGGGCTTCGGCCGGGGCGTCATCGCGGGGCTCGGATGACCATGGCTTCCCCCTGCCGTCCCTCCCTCGGTGCCTGCTCGTCAGTCTGTGTCTGGGTGGGGCGGTGGTCGGTGTCAAGGGTGGAGCGCAGCGACATCGCGCAAGCGACGCCCGAAGGGCGCTCTTGACGCCGGCCGCCGACCCGC
>NZ_WTFF01000447.1 GCF_019400985.1 Streptomyces bambusae | reverse complement strand
GGCGCACAGCGTACACGAAGCGACGACGCAGAGCAGTCGCGTGGCGGCCGGGGAGTAGATATTTTTTACGAGCAAGACGCCGACAAGCAGCATGACGCCGGCTTGGGGGGGATCGGGGATGGAAATAAGAAGCGGGGCCGCCGCCGGTCCGCCGCCGCAGCAGCCGGGCGTACCCGCCCAGCCGGGCTACGGCTACCCGCAGACCGCCCCCGGCTACGGCTTCCCGCAGCAGCCCGCCCCCGGCTACGGCTACCCGCAACAGCCCGGCGTACCGCCGCAGGCCCCGGCCTGGGGTCCGCCGGCCCCGTCGCCGTACACCGCCCAGCCCGGGACCGTCCCGATGCAGCAGGCGGCGCCCGCCCCCGGCGGCGGCAACGCCAAGCGCAACCAGCTGATGATCATCGGCGCGGCGGTCGTCGCCATCGCCGTCATCGTCGCCGGCGGCTTCTGGCTGACCGCCGACGACAGCGGCGGCAACGGCGGCGGCACCACCGCCAACGGCCCGACCGGCGGCGGCGACAAGCCCGCCGGAGCCGGCGGCTCCGAGAAGGTACCCGGCAACATCAAGTCCAAGACGCTCGTCAACGTCCCGCAGCCGCAGGTCAATGACGTGACCAACGTCTCCGGCTCCTGGATCACGGACTCCGTCTACGCCAAGTCCGACGTGGGCAAGATCGTCGGCTACAGCCTCACCGACGGCGCCAAGAAGTGGGAGATCCCGCTCACGGGCGAGGTGTGCGCCGCGACCCACCACATCAGCGACAACAAGAGCGCCATCCTCTTCGAGGAGGCCATGCCCTCCGAGCAGAACAAGTACCCGGCCTGCAACCAGGTCGGCGTCATCGACCTGGCCGCGGGCAAGCTGCTGTGGTCCGGCGGCGCCCAGTCCGTCACCAGCGGCGACAAGAAGGTGCCCTTCAAGGAGGTCACCCTCTCCGGCCAGACCGTCGCCGCAGGCGGCCTGCAGGGCGGCGCCGCCTGGAACCTCGCCGACGGCAAGAACCTGTGGTCCCCCAGGTCGGACGCCGAGAAGTGCTACGACGCCGGCTACGGCGGCGGCGAGGCCCTCGCCGTCATCCGCAAGTGCGGCGACTACGGCCAGCGCTACATCCAGGCCCAGGTCCTCGACCCCACCACCGGCGCGCCGAAGTTCTCGTACAAGATGTCCGTGGGCATCGAGTACGCGAGCATCATCTCCACCAAGCCGCTGGTGATCGGCGCCGACGTCGGCGACACCGCCAAGAACGCCTCCAGCCTCAGCGACCTGTTCGTCATCGACGACGCCGGCCAGCTCAAGAGCAAGATCTCGCTGTCCTCCGGCAACTACGACCCCGATTGCGGGGCGACCGACGTGGAGAGGTGCTCCAGCATCGTCGTCGGCAACGGCAAGGTCTACCTGCCCTCGATCGAGCACCAGGGCTCCTCGGCCAGCGGCCGCACCAACGAGCTGCTCTCCTTCGACCTGAACACGGGCAAGCAGACCACCGACCGCGCCGACGCCGGCGAGCGGTACACGATGTTCCCGCTGCGCATGGACGGGTCGAACATCATCGCCTACAAGCGGCCGCCCTACGACAAGGGCGGACAGGTCGTCAGCATCGACGGGGCCACGATGAAGGAGACCGTCCTGATGGAGAATCCGGCGGACAAGGACATCCGCCGGGCCGAGAGCGGCTTCTCGCCGGAATATTCGGAATACCGCTACCACAACGGCCGGCTGTTCTTCTCCGAGAAGCTGATCAGCAAGTCGTCGAGCGGTGACCCCAAGTACCTCTTCGTCTCGTTCGCCGCGAACTAGCCGGTCAGGAGCCCGACAGGAGCCCGACAGGAACCCGGGGCACGCCCCGGGACCGCCGCACCACCCACGGGAAGCCCCCGGAAGGTCCGTCCTTCCGGGGGCTTCTCGCCGGTATCCGGCACATGCCGTCGAACAAGCGTGTAGCTTGCCGGGGCAGAAGGGGTGGGGTGGGTGCCGCAATGGGCGTACGGGTCGTGGTGGTCGACGAGCACCGGCTGCTGGCCGAGGCGCTCGCCTCGGCGCTGAAGCTGCGTGGGCACCGGGTGCTGGCCGCGGCCGCCCCGGCGGCGGGCGCCGCCGACCTGGTCGTCAGCCGCTCCCCGGAGGTGTGCCTGCTGGGCACCGCCACCCCGGCCGAGCCGGGCGTGTTCGAGCCGGTGGTGCGGATCAAGCGGGAGCGCCCGCAGATCGCCGTCGTGGTCCTGGGCCCCGTACCCAACCCGCGCGGGATCGCCGCCGCCTTCGCCGCCGGCGCCAGCGGGTACGTACGCCAGGACGAGCGCATCGAGGGCGTGGAGCGCGCCCTGGCCAAGGCCCGGGCGGGCGAGGTGGCGATCTCCCCGCAGCTGCTCCAGGGTGCCTTCGCGGAGCTGCTCAACCCCGCCGCCCCGCCCGACGACGAGGCGGGCCGGCTGCTGCGGCTGCTGACGCCGCGCGAGGTCGAGGTGCTGGTGCGGGTCGCGGAGGGCGAGGACACCCGGCTGATCGCCGCCGGGATGGCCATCGCGCCGAGCACCGCCCGTACGCACGTGCAGCGGGTGCTGATGAAGCTGGGCGTCGGCTCCCGGCTGGAGGCGGCCGCGCTGGCCGCCCGCACCGGCCTGCTGGACCGGGCGGGCGTACCGCGCGCAGGGGAGTGAGGGGCGGGGCGGGGCGGTAGCGGGCCCCGATTTCCCCGCAGCACCCGTCATGGGGTAAGCCAGAGGGGTCGTGCGCATACCGCGCGACACCGTTTGCGGCGCCATCCCGGCTCCGTCCCGGACGAGTGCACCCATGCGAGAGGTAGTAGGCGAGTGAGCAAGTACCTGGTCACCGGCGGCGCCGGATACGTGGGCAGCGTGTGCGCTGCCCATCTCCTGGAGGCCGGCCACGAGGTCACCGTCCTCGACAACCTCTCCACCGGCTTCCGCGAGGGCGTCCCGGCCGGCGCCACCCTCGTCGAGGCCGACATCCGCGACGCGGGCCGCCACCTGGACGCCTCCTACGACGCCGTGCTGCACTTCGCGGCCTTCTCGCAGGTCGGCGAGTCGGTGGTGAACCCGGGCAAGTACTGGGACAACAACGTCGGCGGCACGATGGCCCTGCTGGCCGCCATGCGCGAGGCGGGCGTCGGCAAGCTCGTCTTCTCCTCCACCGCCGCCACCTACGGCGAGCCGGAGTCCACCCCGATCACCGAGACGATGCCGACCGCCCCGACCAACCCCTACGGCGCCTCCAAGCTCGCCGTGGACCACATGATCACGGGCGAGGCGGCGGCGCACGGCCTGGCCGCGGTGTCGCTGCGCTACTTCAACGTGGCGGGCGCGTACGGCGAGTTCGGCGAGCGCCACGACCCCGAGAGCCACCTGATCCCGCTGGTCCTCCAGGTCGCCCTGGGGCAGCGCGAGGCGATCTCGGTGTTCGGCGAGGACTACCCGACGCCGGACGGCACCTGCGTACGCGACTACATCCACGTCGCCGACCTCGCCGAGGCCCACCTCGCCGCCCTGGACGCCGCCGTCGCCGGCGAGCACCTGATCTGCAACCTGGGCAACGGCAACGGCTTCTCGGTCCGCGAGGTCGTCGAGACCGTCCGCAAGGTCACCGGCCACGAGATCCCCGAGGTCGTCGCGGAGCGCCGCGCCGGGGACCCGGCGGTCCTCGTCGCCTCGGCGCGCCGTGCGCACGAGCGGCTCGGCTGGACGCCCCGCCGGGCGGACCTGGCCGGCATCGTCGCGGACGCCTGGGAGTTCGCCCAGCGCCGCCGGGCCGCCCAGGCCTGACCGTGTGCGCCTGACCGTGCCCACCTGACGGTGCCCACCTGACGGTGCTCACCTGACGGTGCCCGCCTGACCGTGCCCACCTGACGATGCCCACCTGACCGTGCGCACGTGACGGCGTACGCCTGCCGGTGCCGTGCGCACCTGACGCGCGTACGCCTGACGCGGTGGGCCCGAGGGCGGAAGCACGGCGGCGTACGCCTGACTGCGCTGACTGCCCGCTCCTGACGGGTAGAAGACTGACAGGCCGTCGAGCAGCAGACGGCGCACGACCCCGGAGCGCGGTGACGACCGTGCGCCGGGGTCGTGCTGTGTGCGCGGGCGCCCGGCGTGCGCACGCTGCGTGAAATGCCCCCCACGCATCTGCCGGTGGCACGCTCCACGCCGAAGAAAGGTTTCAGGACGGTCAGCGAAGGATGAATTCCAGCCACCGAAAGGCCCGCCGGAAGCGCCGCGGCCCGAAATTCGCTCGGAAAACTTCTGCTATTCGGCCAACCGTGGGCGGCGCGGGGCCCTACGCTGATGCGTGACACCGGTGGGGGCCGGTGTTGATTCAGGGGTCGAGACACGTCGGGTACGACGTCCGGTCCGGGGTAGCAGTGATGTCACGGCGGCGGCCGCGGCGGCTGCGCATCACCCGGTCCGGGCGTCGTACCCGCAGTCGTCCGTTCCCCGACCCTTGGGGGTTATCTGTGGTTCGTATCCGGGTTCTCGTGGTGGACGACCACCGCATCTTCGCCGAGTCGCTCGCGGCCGCCCTCGCGGCCGAGCCGGACGTGGACGTGGCCGCGGCCGGCAGTGCGCCGGCGGCCCTGCGCTGCCTGGACCGCGCGGCCGGGGAGGGCCGGCGCTTCGACGTGCTGCTGGTCGACGC
>NZ_WTFF01000446.1 GCF_019400985.1 Streptomyces bambusae | reverse complement strand
GGTGGCGGGTGCGCTGCCGGTGGCGGGCGCGGGCGTGGCCGGGCGGGTGGGCTCGGGCGGGGTCGGGCCGGTCATGCGGTGGGTCCCGGGGCGGTGGGGAGCAGGGGCTTGGCCCGTTCCAGGGTGAGGTCGAGGTCGCGCAGGCGGCCGTACGTGGCGGCGTCCGCGGTGCGGCCGCCGTAGGTGACGTCGTCGAAGGTACGGGCGGCCGCGCGCAGCCCGGCGGTGTGGTCGGGCAGGGACGCCGACGCTTCGGCCGCGGCCTCGTCGGCGGTGCGGCCGGGGCGCGGGTCCAGGAGGGTGCGTTCCTCCAGGGAGCGCACGACGGCGCGCATCCGCTCCTGGACGGCCTCGTTCCAGCGGCCGGCGGCGGCGTGGGCGTCGGCGGCGGCCCGGTGGTCGGCGGCGCTGCGGACGCGGTCGTCGAAGAGGACGCCGGCGGCGCCGGCGGAGCGGGTGGGCCGGCCCAGGCGCCACCACAGCAGGGCGACGAGCGCGGCGGCCAGCAGGATGATCACCACCAGGCCGTACCCGCCGCCGGGTGAGGCCCCGGCGGCGGAGTCCAGCAGGTCGCCGATCCACTCCCAGAGCCGGCGCATGGCGCGGTCGAGGAGCGACGGGTCGTTCTGGTGGTACACCGCCTTGGACAGCTCGCGTTCGGCCGCCTCTCGGGCGGGTTCGCGCGGTGTGGTCACCGGCGGTTTTTCACCGAGCGGCAGCAGTGCCGTGGTGTGCGTGATGAGTCCCCCCGTGCTCGTCACCGCATCAGACCCCGGGGGTGGGGCCGGTCGGCGGCAGGCTCTGGCCGTAGCCGCCGCCGTAGGTGGTGTCGTGGGTGCTGCCGTAGTTCTCGATGCCGGCGGCGCGGGCGAGCTCCAGGTCGAGCGCCTCGCGCCGGATGCGCTGGTCGACGTAGAGCAGGACGGTGACGCCCGCCGTGATCGGCATGGTGACGGTCAGGGCGAGGACCGAGGCGATGCCGGTGATGATCAGGAAGGTCCAGGAGCCGCCGACGGTGCCCTCGGCGAGGCTCTGCATGCCGCCGTCCACGGCGATGGCCAGGAACATGGCCGGCGCGACGATGATCCCGGAGACCAGGCCGGTGATGAGGGCGGTCAGCAGGGTGATGCCGAAGATGCGCCACCACGAGCCCTTGACCAGCTTCGAGGAGCGTTGCAGCGAGGTGAAGACCTTGGCCCGCTCCAGCATCAGCGCGGGGGAGGCCAGGCTGAACTTGATCCACAGCCAGACGATGAGGGCGATCGCGCCGAACGCGCCGAGGACGGCCAGGCCGGGGCTCTGCGCCAGGATGCCCGGCAGGATCAGGACCACGATGAGCAGGAGCGCGCCGACGGCGAGCAGCAGCGTCAGCCCGGCCAGCCGGAGCAGCTGGCCGCGGGCGTCGCGCCAGGCGCCGGCGACGGTGGACTTCTGGCCCAGCACCGCGCGGCTGAAGACCATGGTGAGCAGCGCGGTGACCAGGAGGGCGCCGATGGCCTGGACGAAGCCGGAGGCGATGCTCAGGGCCGCGCTGCTGCCGAGGGCCTCGAAGACCTCGGAGGGGTCGGCCCCGGGCTCGGGGGCGTTCTCCAGGGCGTTCGCCGCGTACTTCTGCACGAGGACGTTGACCAGCTGGACGACCGCGGCGACGACCAGGGTGATCGGGAGCACCGAGCGCCAGTGGGTGCGCATGGTGGTGACGGCGCCGTCGAGGATCTCGCCCAGGCCCAGGGGGCGCAGCGGGATCACACCGGGCTTGGCCGCCGGGGGGTAGCCCCAGCCGCCGGGGCCGCCGCCGTACTGGCCGTAGCCGGACTGGCCGCCGTACGAGCCCCAGCCCGCGCCCGGCTGCTGCTGCTGGGGCTGCTGGGGCTGCTGGGGTGCGCCGGGGGCGTGGGCGCCGCCCTGGCCGGGGTTGCCCCACTGGCCGGGCGGGGGCTGCTGCGCGGACCACCGGGAATCGGCCGGGGGCTGCTGCTGCGGGGCCGAGGGGTCGGACGCGCCGGGCCGCTCTCCGTCCGACGGGGACGAGCCGGGCGAGCTCCAGCCCGGAGAGTCGTTCATCGTGGCTCCTTCACGTGCCGTGCGGGGGCGGGGGCGCTGGTCGGCTGCCATCGTGCCACGTGGGTGCCTTCGGCGGACCGGCCGTCCCCCCGGTTGTTCCGGTCCTTGCCCGCGCCTTCAATTGTCACCCGTCCCCGGGCAGACTGGATCACCTCGGGCGGAACGCTTGGGATCACTTTCGGCCGCGGCCGCTGTGGGACAGCTCACCGCCAGGTCACGATTGGCTAATGGGATGATGTCAACCATGAAGGGACGCGTCCTTGTCGTCGACGACGACACCGCGCTGGCCGAGATGCTCGGCATCGTGCTGCGTGGAGAAGGTTTCGAGCCGTCGTTCGTCGCGGACGGCGACAAGGCCCTGGCTGCCTTTCGCGAGGCCAAGCCGGACCTGGTGCTGCTGGATCTCATGCTGCCCGGACGGGACGGCATAGAGGTCTGCCGGCTGATCCGCGCCGAGTCCGGCGTGCCGATCGTGATGCTGACGGCCAAGAGCGACACGGTGGATGTCGTCGTCGGCCTGGAGTCCGGCGCCGACGACTACATCGTCAAGCCGTTCAAGCCCAAGGAGCTGGTCGCCCGTATCCGGGCGCGGCTGCGGCGGTCGGAGGAGCCCGCGCCGGAGCAGCTGGCCATCGGTGACCTGGTCATCGACGTGGCCGGGCACTCCGTCAAGCGGGACGGGCAGTCGATCGCGCTGACCCCGCTGGAGTTCGACCTGCTGGTCGCGCTCGCCCGCAAGCCCTGGCAGGTCTTCACCCGCGAGGTGCTGCTGGAGCAGGTGTGGGGCTACCGGCACGCGGCGGACACCCGCCTGGTCAACGTGCACGTGCAGCGGCTGCGCTCCAAGGTGGAGAAGGATCCCGAGCGCCCTGAGATCGTCGTGACGGTGCGCGGCGTCGGGTACAAGGCGGGACCCAGCTGATCATGTCTTCCCGCAGGCCCTCGCCCGGCTCCCGCCGGGGAGCGTCACGGGTCGGCCGGCTGCTCCAGGAAGGAGCGCCCGGCGGGCGTCTCCTGCGCCTGTGCGCACGGCTGGCCCGGCGGCCGCTGCTGCCGGTGATCCGGCTGTGGCGGCGCAACATCCAGCTGCGCGTGGTCGCGGCCACCGTGCTGATGTCGCTGGGCGTGGTCCTGCTGCTCGGGTTCGTGGTCATCGGCCAGGTGGCCAACGGCCTGCTCGACGCCAAGGAGGACGCGGCGCTGAGCCAGGCCGCGGGCGGGTTCGCCGTCGCGCAGGAGAAGGCCAACACCGCCTCCGTGGCGGACGGCGCCGACGCCACCGCCGTCGACTCCAAGATCGGCCGGGACGCCAGTACCTGGATGAACTCGCTCGTGTGGCAGCTGGCCAGCGGCGGCCAGTCCGCGTTCGAGGTGGTCGCGCTCGGCGCGGGCACCGGCGAGAAGGGCTCCGGCGTGCGCGGGGCGCGCGCCTCCGGCGACGTGGACCCGGCGGCGAGCATCCCGCCGGCGCTGCGCCGGTCCGTGGACCACACCGCCGGCACCTTCCAGACCTTCGCGAAGATCCGCTACACCACGTCCGGCAAGGCGCCCGAGCCCGCGCTGGTGGTCGGCAAGCGGCTGACCGACATCAACGGCGGCCCGTACGACCTGTACTACCTCTTCCCGCTCGACCAGGAGGAGGAGTCCCTCAACCTGGTCAAGAGCACCATCGCCACCGCCGGCCTGTTCGTGGTGGTGCTGCTCAGCGCCATCGCCTGGCTCGTCGTACGCCAGATCGTCACGCCGGTGCGGATGGCCGCCGGGATCGCGGAGCGGCTGTCGGCCGGCAAGCTCCAGGAGCGGATGAAGGTCACCGGCGAGGACGACATCGCGCGTCTGGGCGAGGCCTTCAACAAGATGGCGCAGAACCTCCAGAACAAGATCCAGCAGCTGGAGGACCTGTCGCGGATGCAGCGGCGCTTCGTCTCCGACGTCTCGCACGAGCTGCGCACCCCGCTGACCACCGTCCGGATGGCCGCCGACGTCATCCACGACGCGCGGGTCGACTTCGACCCGGTCACCGCGCGCTCGGCGGAGCTGCTCGCGGGGCAGCTGGACCGCTTCGAGACGCTGCTGGCGGACCTGCTGGAGATCAGCCGGTTCGACGCGGGCGCCGCCGCGCTGGAGGCCGAGCCGATAGACCTGCGGGACGTCGTACGCCGGGTCATCGACGGCGCCGAGCCGCTGGCCGAGCGCAAGGGCACCCGGATCCGGGTGCTCGGCGACAGCCAGCCGGTCGTCGCGGAGGCCGACGCCCGCCGCGTGGAGCGGGTGCTGCGCAACCTGGTCGTCAACGCCGTCGAGCACGGCGAGGGCCGCGACGTCGTGGTGCGGCTGGCCTCGGCGGGCGGCGCGGTGGCCGTCGCCGTACGCGACTACGGCGTGGGCCTCAAGCCGGGCGAGGCGACCCGGGTCTTCAACCGCTTCTGGCGGGCTGATCCGGCCCGCGCCCGCACCACCGGCGGCACGGGCCTGGGCCTGTCGATCGCGGTGGAGGACGCGCGGCTGCACGGCGGCTGGCTCCAGGCGTGGGGCGAGCCGGGCGGCGGCTCCCAGTTCCGGCTCACCCCTGTCTCTTTTTCAACTACCCCAGGCCCCCACAGCGCGGGCGGAA
>NZ_WTFF01000445.1 GCF_019400985.1 Streptomyces bambusae | reverse complement strand
CCGAAGCCGACAGCGGATAGTGCGCCCCGTCCTTGGTCAGCACCGGCAGACCCGCGTTCGGCATGCACGAGATCGGGATACGGGCGTTGCGGGCCAGGTAGCGCAGGTGCTCGCTCATCTCGGCCGGGCCGGTCGCGCAGTTCAGGCCGATCATGTCGATGCCCAGCGGCTCCAACGAGGTCAGCGCCGCGCCGATCTCCGAACCCAGCAGCATCGTGCCGGTCGTCTCGACGGTGACCGAGCAGATCAGCGGGACCGAGACCCCGAGGGCGTCCATGGCCCGGCGGGCGCCGATGATGGAGGACTTCGTCTGGAGCAGGTCCTGCGTGGTCTCCACCAGCAGCGCGTCCGCACCGCCCGTCAGCAGCCCCTCCGCGTTGACCTGGAAGGCGTCCCGGATCGTCGCGTACGTGATGTGGCCGAGCGTCGGCAGCTTGGTCCCCGGACCCATCGAGCCCAGCACCCACCGCTGCTGTCCCGTCTCCACCGTGAACCGGTCCGCGACCTCTCGCGCCACCCGCGCACCCGCCTCGGACAGCTCGAAGTTCCGCTCGACGATCTCGTACTCGGCCAAGGCCGCGTAGTTGGCACCGAAGGTGTTGGTCTCGACACAGTCCACGCCCACGGCGAAGTACGCCTCGTGGACCGAACGGACGATGTCCGGCCGGGTCACGTTCAAGACCTCGTTGCAGCCCTCCAGCTGCTGGAAGTCCTCCAGCGTGGGGTCCTGGGCCTGGAGCATCGTCCCCATGGCGCCGTCCGCGACCACGACACGCGTGGCGAGTGCCTCCCGGAGGGCGTCCGCCCTCTGCTGTGCGTTCAGGTTCGTCATGTCAGCTGTCCCAGCTTCGGTTCGAGGAGCGCGGCGGCCTGGCTCCCGTACACGCGGTGGAGGGTGGTGAGGAGCTGCGCGGGCTGGATCTCGTACGACTGCGAGCCCACGGCGGCCAGGACGCTCGCGGACATCACGCAGCCGAGCTGGGCCGCGCTCCGCAGCGGGAGCTGCCAGCCGATCGCGGCGAGGAAACCGGAGCGGAAGGCGTCGCCGACACCGGTCGGGTCCTTCGCCGGGACGTCGGGGACGGCCGGCACGGTGATCGTCGGCTCGCCCTTGCGCTCGATACGGACGCCCTGCTCGCCCAGGGTGGTGACCCAGGCGCCGACCCGGTCGAGCACGTCGGCCGGGGTCCATCCGGTGCGCTCGCGCAGCAGGGCGGACTCGTACTCGTTGGTGAACAGCCAGCGGGCGCCGTCGACCAGTTGGCGGACCTCGGCGCCGGTGAGACGGGCGAGCTGCTGCGAGGGGTCGGCTGCGAAGGGGATGCCGAGCGTGCGGGCCTGCTCGGTGTGGCGCAGCATCGCGCCCGGGTCGTTGGGCGAGACGAGGACCAGGTCGAAGGGGCTGCGGGCGTGGACGGCCCGGAGGTCGATGCGGCCGGCCTCGGCCATGGCGCCCGCGTAGAAGGAGGCGATCTGGTTGTTGTCCTGGTCGGTGATGCACATGAAGCGAGCGGTCTGGCAGGCGCCGGAGACGTGGACGGCGCTGGTGTCCACGCCGTGCTCCTTGAGCCAGACCTCGTACTCGCCGAAGTCGGGGCCGACGGCGCCGGCGAGGATCGGGTCGAGACGCAAGGCCCCGAGCCCGAAGGCGATGTTGGCCGCCACTCCGCCCCGCCGTACCTCCAGCGCGTCGACGAGGAAGGACAGCGAGACGTGGTCCAGCTGGTCGGGGATCAGCTGGTCGACGAACCGGCCCGGGAAGGCCATGAGGTGATCTGTGGCGATGGATCCGGTCACCGCGATACGCACGTGGACTCCTGTGAGCTGGTCGGTCGGCGGGGCGTCAGTGGTGGTGTGGCGTGGCAGTGCGGTGGTGCGGTGGTGCGGGCGCCGTACGGCGGGCGTGCCGTACGGCGTTACGGCGGGCGTGCCGTACGGCCTCGGTGCCGTACGGCCTCGGTGCCGTACGGCCTCGGTGCCCTTACGGCCTCGGTGCCGTACGGACGGCCGCCCGTGCTCAGAGGCCGGCGGCGGCCTTGAGCTGCTCGGCGCGGTCCGTGCGCTCCCAGGTGAAGTCCGGCAGCTCGCGGCCGAAGTGGCCGTACGCGGCGGTCTGGGAGTAGATCGGGCGCAGCAGGTCGAGGTCGCGGATGATCGCGGCCGGGCGGAGGTCGAAGACCTCGCCGATGGCCTGCTCGATGCGGTCGGTGGCGATGGTGTTGGTACCGAAGGTCTCCACGAACAGGCCCACCGGCTCGGCCTTGCCGATGGCGTAGGCGACCTGGACCTCGCAGCGGGAGGCGAGACCTGCGGCGACGACGTTCTTGGCGACCCAGCGCATGGCGTACGCGGCCGAGCGGTCCACCTTCGACGGGTCCTTGCCGGAGAAGGCGCCGCCGCCGTGGCGGGCCATGCCGCCGTACGTGTCGATGATGATCTTGCGGCCGGTCAGGCCGGCGTCGCCCATCGGGCCGCCGATCTCGAAGCGGCCGGTGGGGTTCACGAGGAGCCGGTAGCCCTCGGTGTCCAGCTTGATGCCGTCCTCGGCCAGCTGCCGCAGCACGTACTCCACGACGTTCTCGCGGATGTCGGGGGCGAGGAGGGCGTCGAGGTCGATGTCGGAGGCGTGCTGCGAGGAGACGACGACCGTGTCGAGGCGGACCGGCTTGTCGCCGTCGTACTCGATGGTGACCTGGGTCTTGCCGTCGGGGCGCAGGTACGGGACCGTGCCGTCCTTGCGGACCTCGGTCAGGCGGCGCGAGAGCCGGTGGGCCAGGTGGATCGGCAGCGGCATCAGCTCGGGCGTCTCGTCGGTGGCGTAGCCGAACATCAGGCCCTGGTCGCCGGCGCCTTGGCGGTCGAGCTCGTCCCCCTCTCCACCTGCGGCGGCGCCCTCGACCCGGGTCTCGTAGGCCGTGTCGACACCCTGGGCGATGTCGGGCGACTGCGCGCCGATCGACACCGAGACGCCGCAGGAGGCGCCGTCGAAGCCCTTGGCGGAGGAGTCGTAGCCGATCTCCAGGATCTTCTCGCGGACGAGCTGGGCGATCGGCGCGTACGCCTTCGTGGTCACCTCGCCGGCTATGTGCACGAGGCCGGTGGTGATGAGGGTCTCCACGGCCACGCGCGAGGTCGGGTCCTCGCGCAGGAGGGCGTCGAGGATCGTGTCGCTGATCTGGTCGGCGATCTTGTCGGGGTGGCCCTCGGTCACGGACTCCGAGGTGAAGAGGCGGCGGGACATGTCACTCCTGATGGCTGTCGCTGTGGCTTGTGTCGGTTGGGGTTGGGGTCGGGGTTGGAGTTGGGGTCGGGGCTGAGGCCGGTCGGGTGCGGAGGGTACGGAGGGGCACGGAGGGGTACGGAGGCGCTGCGGGCCTGGTCATACGCGCCGCCGGGGTCCGGCGGCGGTGGCCGCGGCGGCCGCGGTGGCGGCAGCCGTGGCGGTCCGCAGGGTGCGGGCCAGGGCCCGTACCGCATCGGGACCGCCGTCCGCGGCGCCGCCGATGGCGACGAGCGGCGGGTGCCAGCCGTGCGCGGCGATGCGTTCGGCGAGCTCGCAGGCGAGCGCGCCGGCGCCGGAGTAGCCGCCGAGCAGCAGCGGTTCGCCGCGGGCGAGGGCGGGACGCAGGGTGGCCAGGCAGCTGCGGGCGTCGGCGGGCGGGTCGACCGTGGTGAGCGCCTGCGGGCCGTGGTGGGCCGCGGCGAACCGGTCGTAGCAGCCTGGTGGGGCGCCGGGCGGCGGGATCAGGCAGATCGTGCCGGCGCCGCCGCCGGGGGACGGGTCGCGCAGGACGCGCAGGGTGTGCGGGGGCCGGGCCGGCGGGTGGGCCACGCCGGGGACGGGCGCGCCGTCGAGCAGGGCGAGCGCGTCGGCGACGGTGGTGGACTCCCGTACGGAGTCGGGCAGTTCGCGCAGCAGCCGGACCGTCTGGGTCAGGATCTCGGCGGCGTCGGGGTCGGTGATCCGGGTGCGGTCGTGGACGGCGGTGAGGACCAGGCCGCCGTCGTCGTCGTGCCGGGCGGTGAGGACGTACGGCAGCGCGGTGTGCGCGGTGACGGTCTCGGCACCGCCGAACTCGCGCCCGACGCCGCCGTACTCGGTCCCGCCGGCGCGGAACTCGCGGGCGATGCCCCCGAACTCGCCGTCCACCGTGTCCCGGGGCGCCTGCACCTCGAAGGCGAGGAGCGACCGGGGGCGGGGGCGGATGCGGGTCCGGGTGCCGGTGCGGGCGGGGTCCTGGATCGGCTCGTACGCATCTGCCGAGCCCCGCACCCCGCCCCCGGCCCAGTCCGCGAACTGCCCCGGGGCCACCCACTCGTACGCCGCCGCGTCCAGGGCCCGTCCGGCCAGCGTGGTCATCAGGTGGGCCAGTGGCGCGGCGGGGTCCACCGTGACGTGGACGGGCACGGCGCTGCGCAGCGGGCCGGGCAGCCGCTCCACGCCGTCCAGCGCGATCCCCCGCCCCGACACGGCGGTGGCGAAGCAGACGGGCACGGGCCGGCGGCGGCCCGAACCGGTGGAGCGGTGCAGCTGGAGGGACCAGGCCAGGTGGAGGGCCGTGCTCTCGGTCGCCCCCCAGGCCGCCGCCCAGATGCGCAGCCGGCGGGCCTCGTACGGGGCCAGCCGCTGCCGGGTGCGCCCGTGGCCGGGGCGGACCGGGCCGGCCGGGGGGGGGGGG
>NZ_WTFF01000444.1 GCF_019400985.1 Streptomyces bambusae | reverse complement strand
GACGGGGCAGGCGGTGCCGGCCGACCGGTGCGGGCCCGGCTCCTGGGGCGGCCCGCGGTGTTCCTGAGCGGCCCGGCCGCGGTGGGCTTCGTCTACGACGAGAGCCATGTGCGGCGGGCCGGGGCGCTGCCCGGGCCGGTCCTGGACACGCTCTTCGGGCGCGGCGCCGTGCACACCCTCGACGGGGAGCCGCACCGGGTCCGCAAGTCCCTGTTCACCGGCATGCTGATGGACGCCGAGGCCGTGGAGGCGCTCACCGCGACGGTCCTGCGCCGCTGGCGCGAGGCCGCCGCGCGGTGGCCGGACGGGGGCCGGGTGGTGCTGTTCGACGAGGTCGCGGAGGTGCTGGCCGGGGCCGTCTGCGAGTGGGCCGGGCTGCCGCACGCGGGGCGCGCCGCGGCCCGTACGGCCCGGGACTGCGTGGCGATGGTCGACGGCTTCGCCGCGGTCGGGCCCCGGCACTGGCGGGCCCGCCGGGCGCGGGCCCGGCAGGAGCGGGTGCTGGCCCGCACCGTGGAACGGGCCCGGGCCAAGGGGGCGCGGGGCGAGCTGCTGGAGCGGGTGGCGTTCCACCGGGATGCCGACGGGCAGCTGCTGGACGCGCGGACCGCGGCCGTGGAGCTGCTGAACATCGTCCGGCCCACCGTGGCCGTCGCCTGGTTCGTCACGTTCGGCGCGCACGCCCTGCACCGGGACCCGGAGCTGCGCGCGGAGCTGCGGGCCGCGGAGGGTCCCGCGTACGAGACCGCGTTCGCGCACGAGGTCCGCCGCTTCTACCCGTTCGCCCCGTTCGCCGGCGGGCTCGCCGCCGCCGACCTGACCTGGCACGGTGAGCTCATCGAGAAGGACAGCCTGGTGCTGCTCGACCTCTTCGGCCAGAACCACGATCCCGCGCTGTGGCACGAGCCGTTCCGCTTCGACCCGGGGCGCTTCCTCGGCCGCCGGCCGGGGCGCGACGAGCTGGTCCCGCAGGGCGGCGGGGACGTCCACCGCGGGCACCGCTGCCCGGGCGAGGACATCACCGTACGGGTGCTCGCCGCGCTGTGCACCGAGCTGGCCCGGACGGAGTACGAGGTCCCGCAGGAGCAGGACCTGCGGATCCCGCTGCACCGGATCCCGACCCTGCCGCGCAGCGGCTTCGTCATCGCCCTCGCGTCGGGCGCCGGCGCCGGTGCCGGGAACGCCGGTGCGCAGGCCGCGGTCCACACCGCAGCCGGGGTCGCACCACGAGGAGGCTGACCATGGACCGCGCCGCGCTGTTCGACGTGGACGGCACACTCGCCGACACCAACTACCTGCACGTCACCGCCTGGTTCGAGGCACTGCGCCAGGCCGGGCACACGGTCTCCATGCACGCGGTGCACCGCGCGCTCGGGCTGCCGGCCGCGGAGCTGGTCGGCCAGGTGCTGGGCGGGCGGCGCGGCCCCGACGAGAACGGGCAGATCACTGCCGCCCACGACGCCTTCTACGGCACGTGGTTCGACCGGCTGCCCGCGCTGCAGTCGGCGGGCGACCTGCTGCGCCGGCTGGACCGGCGCGGCTGGCGGGTCGTCCTCGTCACCTCGGCCTCGGCGGCCGAACTGGCGGTGCTGCGTGCGGCGATCGACGCGGAGGACGTCATCGCGGCGTCGGTGAGCGGCGAGGACGTGCGGGAGGGCAAGCCCGGTCCGGAACCGCTGCACCGCGCGCTGGAGCTGGTCGGGGTGGAGCCGCGGCGCGCGGTGTTCGTCGGGGACACGGTGTGGGACATGGAGGCGGGCTGCCGGGCCGGGGTGACCTGCGTCGGGCTGCTGAGCGGGGGCATTCCGCGGGAGGACCTGGCGCAGGCGGGTGCGGCGGCGGTGTACGCGCATCCGGCGGAGCTGCTGGCCCAGCTGGACGGGAGCCCGTTCGCGGAGGGGGCGGAGCCGAGCGCGCCTTGAGCCGGGCGAGCTGTGGTCTGAGCACGCGTGAGCCGAGCGCGCCTTGAGCTGGGCACGCCGTGAGCCGAGCGCACCGTGAGCCGCCCCGGCCCGGAGCGGCCGGCGCCCGGCGGCACGCGCGGATGCCGCGTACGCAGGCTGCGTACGCGGCATCCGGGTGTGGTGCGACCTCCTGGACGGGACGGGTCGGCGGACGGTTCAGGAGAGCTTGCCGCCGTAGTCGGGCAGCTTGACGGTGCGCTCGGCGTGGCCGCCGACCAGGTCGCTCTCGCGGTTGCCGATGTTGGCGATGATCGTGTAGCCGCGGGCCTCGATCTCGGCGCGCTTGGCCGTCTTGTAGGCGCTGACCTCCTGGAAGAGGTCGGGCAGGTCACGGACGTAGAGCCCGGTCACCGGGTAGCCCACGGACGTGAGGTTGTACGTCGTCAGGGAGTGGATGATGCCGGGGCGGGCGGTGACGAAGAAGACCGCGGCGCCCTGCGAGTGGGCGTACTGGACCAGGGAGCGGACCTTGGCGATGGCCGGGGTCGGGAAGGTCCAGAAGTAGTGGAAGTCCGTCTCCAGCGAGGAGTTGTCGATGTCGAGGACGATCGCCGGCTTCTCGCCCGGGCGGGCGGAGGCGAGGCGCTGCTCGATGGCCGGGCGGGCGGCGTCGATGACGGTGGCGACGTCGCGCTGCCAGGTCTCGTAGTCGAGGCCGAGGAAGACCGCGTTGCCGCCGGGCGCGGACGCCGTGCTCGTGACCGGGGCGGGCGCGGGGACCGGCGCCGCCTGCGCGGCAGCCGTCGGGACGAGGGTGAGGACGGCGGTCGCCGCGGCGACGGCGACGGCCGAACGGGACGTCCGCATACGGGACTTGGGCATGTGGGGGCTCCTCGGTCACGGCTTTTGGCATGAACGCAACCAAGGATCAGCAAGATCCGGCCATATATCTACTGGCCGGTAGGAAATATTTCGTGGCCGTCCGGTGAACCGGCGTGCACGGGAGCCCGCGGCGTCGGCGGGTGAGGCGGCAGTGCCGTCCCGGGTCAGGAGGGCCGGTAGCGCAACGGGTGGTCGGCGGGGACCTCGACCAGCACGATGCGTACGCCGTCCGGGTCGGCGATCCACATCTCGATCAGCCCCCAGGGCTCCTGGAGCGGCGGCCGGAGGATCTCGACGCCCCGGCCGCGCAGTTCCTCGTGCGCCGCCCGCACGTCGGCGACCTGGAGCCACAGCCGCAGGCCAGGGGCCGGGGGGTGGTCGCCGCGCCCGGAGACCTCCAGGAAGCCGCCGCCCAGGAAGTAGACCGTGCCGTGCTCGGGGCCGGTGCCGAACTCCCGGTGGACGGCCAGGCCGAGCGCCTCGCCGTAGAAGGCGCGGGAGCGGTCCGGGTCGGTGGGGCGCAACAGGACGCGACTGCCGAGGACATGCACCATGGGGGCCACCGTAGCGCCGGACCGGCAGGTCGCCCAGGAGGGCGCCCCCACCACCGGTCCGGCGCGCCGGAGCCTGCCGCGGTCGCCCTACAGCGTCGGGTAGTCGACGTAGCCGCGGGCGTCGCCCCCGAAGAACGTCGGCTGGTCAGGAGTGTTGTACGGGCCCTCGGTGCGCAGCCGGGCCGGGAGGTCGGGGTTGGCCAGGAAGAGCGCCCCGAAGGAGAGCACATCGGCCACGCCCTCCTCGATCAGGGCGAGCGAGCGGTGGTCGGTGGGGCCTTCCGTGGCCGGGTTGAGGACCACCGTCCCGGAGTACTGCCGGCGCAGGGCGAGGGTGGTCTCCCGGCTGTGCGCGGCGGTCTCCAGCACGTGCAGGTAGGCCAGGCCGATCGGGTCGAGCTGCTTGACCAGCGCCTCGTACGCGGGCTGCGGGTCGGGCTCGTCGATGTCGTTGTAGGTGTTCCCGGGCGAGATGCGCAGGGCCGTGCGCTCGGCACCGATCTCGGCGACCACGGCCTCGACGACCTCCACCGCGAAGCGGATGCGGTTCTCGAGGGTGCCGCCCCACTCGTCGGTGCGCTTGTTGGTGTTCGGGGAGAGGAACTGGTGGATCAGGTAGCCGTTGGCGCCGTGCAGCTCGACCCCGTCGAAGCCCGCCTCGACGGCATTGCGCGCGGCGGCCGCGAAGTCGGCGATGGTCTCGCGTACCTCGGCTCCGGTCAGCTCGCGCGGCGTGACGAAGTCCATCATCCCGGCGCCGGTGAAGACCTGGCCCGCGGCCCGGACGGGCGAGGCACCGACGGGGATCAGCCCGTCGGGCAGGAGGGAGGGGTGGCCGATCCGGCCCGTGTGCATGAGCTGCGCGAAGATCCGGCCGCCTGCCGCGTGCACCGCATCGGTGACCCGGCGCCAGCCGGCGACCTGCTCGGCGGTGTGCAGCCCCGGGGTGAACGGGTAGCCCTGGCCGACGACCGAGGGCTGGATGCCCTCGGTGATGATCAGCCCCGCCGAGGCGCGCTGGACGTAGTACTCGGCGGTCAGTTCCGTGGGCACCCCGTCCACGCCGACGCGGCTGCGCGTCATCGGTGCCATGGCGATGCGGTTGGCGAGCTGCGTGCCGGCGACGGTGATCGAGTCGAAAGCGGTGGTCATGACTGCCTCACAAGAGATGATTGGTCGGCCAATGATTGGCTCGGACCACACCATACACCCATTCATTGGCCGACCAAGATAAAATCTCCGTGACACTGTGAAGGGCCGGAGGGCCGGAAGGCCGGAAGGCCGGAAGGCCGGAAGGCCGGAAGGCCGGAAGGCCGGAAGGCCGGAAGGCCGGAAGGCCGGAAGGCCGGAAGGCCGGAAGGCCGGAAGGCCGGAAGGCCGGAAGGCCGGA
>NZ_WTFF01000443.1 GCF_019400985.1 Streptomyces bambusae | reverse complement strand
CCTGCTGCTCGTCGGCCGCCGCGGCCCCGAGGCGCCCGGCGCGGGCGAACTCGTCGCGGAACTGCGCGACCTGGGCGCCGAGGCCGAGGCCGTGGCCTGCGACGTCGCCGACCGCGACGCGCTCGCCGCCCTGCTGGCCGGCGTACCGGCCGACGCGCCCCTGACGGCCGTCGTCCACGCCGCGGGCGTCCCCCAGTCGACCGTGCTGGAGGAGGTCACCGAGCAGGAGTACGCACACGTCCTCGCCGGCAAGGCCGCCGGCGCCACGCACCTCGACGAGCTCCTCGGCGACACCCCGCTCGACGCCTTCGTCCTCTTCTCCTCCAACTCCGGCGTCTGGGGCGCCGCGGGCCACACCGCGTACGCCGCCGCCAACGCGCACCTGGACGCGCTCGCCGAGCGCCGGCGCGCCCGCGGGCTGACCGCCACCTCCGTCGCCTGGGGCGCGTGGGGCGGCGGCGGCATCATGGAGACCGCCGGCGCGCAGGAGTACATGAGCCGCCGCGGCGTCCTGGAGATGGACCCCGTGACCGCCCTGTCCGCGCTGGTGCAGGCCGTCGAGCACGACGAGGCGTTCGTCGCCGTCGCCGACGTCGACTGGACCCGCTTCGCGCCCGGCTTCACCGCCACCCGGCCCAGCCCCCTGCTCACCGGCGTCCCCGAGGCCCGCGCCGCGGTCGCCACCGCCGCGCCCGAGGCGGACACCGAGGGCGAGGGGCCGGCCGCCGACCTGCTGCGCACCCTGCGCCGGGCCTCCGGCGCCGAGCGCGACACCCTGCTCGTCGACCTGGTCCGCCGCGAGGCCGCCGCCGTCCTCGGCCACGCCTCGATCGAGGACATCGAGCCCGCCCGCGCGTTCAAGGAGACCGGCTTCGACTCCCTGACCGCGGTCGACCTGCGCAACCGGCTCACCGCGGCCACCGGCCTGACCCTGCCGGCCACGCTGGTCTTCGACCACCCCACCCCGCAGGCCCTGGCCGCGCTGCTGCGCACCGGCCTGCTCGGCGAGGAGGACACCGCCGCGGCGGACGGCCCGGCCAAGGCCGCGCCCACCGCCGCCGACGAACCCATCGCCATCGTCTCGATGGCCTGCCGCTACCCCGGCGGGATCGCCTCGCCCGAGGACATGTGGCAGCTCGTCGCCGAAGGCCGCGACGCGGTCGGCGGGTTCCCCACCGACCGCGGCTGGAACCTCGACGGCTTCTTCGACTTCGACCGCACCAGCACCGGCACCAGCTACGTCGACCAGGGCGGCTTCCTCGACACCGCCAGCCACTTCGACCCGGCCTTCTTCGGCATCTCGCCGCGCGAGGCCCTCACCATGGACCCGCAGCAGCGCCTGCTGATGGAGACGTCGTGGGAGGTCTTCGAGCGGGCCGGCCTCACCCCGGACGCCGTGAAGGGCACCAGCACCGGTGTGTTCATCGGCGCCGCCTACCCCGGTTACGGCCAGGGCGTGCAGATGCCCGAGGGCTCCGACGGCCAGATGCTCTTCGGCGCCTCGGCCGCCGTCGCCTCCGGCCGCCTGGCCTACACCTTCGGCCTGGAGGGCCCGGCCGTCACCGTCGACACCATGTGCTCGTCCTCGCTGACCGCCCTGCACCTGGCCGTACGGGCGCTGCGTACGGGCGACTGCACCATGGCCCTGGCCGGCGGCGCGATGGTGATGTGCTCGCCGGGCGTCTACGTCGGCTTCAGCCAGCAGGGCGGGCTCTCCCCGTCCGGTCGCTGCAAGGCCTTCTCGCAGGACGCCGACGGCACCGGCTGGGCCGAGGGCATCGGCGTGATCATGCTGGAGCGGCTGTCCGACGCCCGCGCCAACGGCCACCAGGTCCTCGCCGTCATCCGCGGCACGGCCGCCAACCAGGACGGCGCCAGCAACGGCCTGGCCGCCCCCAGCGGCCCGGCCCAGCAGAAAGTCATCCGCGCCGCCCTCGCCGACGCCGGCCTCGCCGCCGACGAGGTCGACATGGTGGAGGCGCACGGCACCGGCACCACCCTCGGCGACCCCATCGAGGCGCAGGCCCTGCTGGCCACCTACGGCCAGGCGCACACGGCCGACCGGCCGCTGTGGCTCGGCTCGCTGAAGTCCAACATGGGGCACGCCCAGGCCGCCTCGGGCATCGGCGGCATCATCAAGACCGTCATGGCACTGCGGCACGGCGTCATGCCCAAGACCCTGCACGTCGGCGAGCCCACCCGCGAGGTGGACTGGACCGCCGGGGCCGTCGAGCTGCTGACCGAGGCGCGTGACTGGCCCGAGACGGGCCGTCCCCGCCGGGCCGGGGTCTCCTCCTTCGGCGGCAGCGGCACCAACGTCCACGTCGTCCTGGAGCAGGCCGCCGAGACCGAGGAGCCCGCCCACGCCCCGGCCGTCCCGGCCTTCCCGGCCACCGCCCTGCCCTGGATCGTCTCCGGCCGCGGCGCGGCCGGCCTGCGCGGCCAGGCCGAGCGGCTGCGGCAGTTCGCCGCCGCCGATGCTGCCGGAGAGGAGCCGCGTACCGCCGACATCGCCTGGTCGCTGGCCACCACCCGCGCAGCCCTGGAGCGCCGCGGCGCCGTCCAGTCCGAGGACCGCGACGGCCGCCTCGCCGGCCTCGCCGCGCTCGCGGAGGGCACCCCGGGCGCCGGCGTCATCGAGGGCGCCGTGCTCAAGGGAAGCGGCCGGCCCGTGCTCGTCTTCCCCGGCCAGGGCTCCCAGTGGGTCGGCATGGCCGTGGAACTGTACGACTGCGCGCCGGTGTTCGCCGCCCGCCTGGACGACTGCGAGCGGGCCCTGGCCCCGTACACGGACTGGTCCCTGCTGGACGTGCTGCGCCAGAAGGACGGCGCGCCCGGCTTCGACCGGGTGGACGTCGTCCAGCCGGCGCTGTGGGCCGTGATGGTCTCGCTGGCCGAGCTGTGGCGGGCCTGCGGGGTCGAGCCGGCGGCCGTCGTCGGCCACTCCCAGGGCGAGATCGCGGCCGCGGCCGTCTCGGGCGCCCTGTCCCTGGAGGACGCCGCCAAGGTCTCCGCGCTGCGCGCCAAGGCCCTGCTGGCCCTGGCCGGCAAGGGCGGGATGGTCTCCGTCGCCGCCCCTGCCGACGCGGTCGCCGAGCGCATCACCGCCTGGGGCGACCGCCTGGCGGTGGCCTCGGTCAACGGCCCGAACTCCACGGTCGTCTCCGGCGATCCGGAGGCCTTGGACGAGCTGATGGCGGCCTGCGAGGCCGACGGCGTACGCGCCCGCCGCATCAACGTGGACTACGCCTCCCACGGTCCGCAGGTGGAGTCCATCCGCGACGAGGTCCTGAGCCTGCTCGCCGGCATCGAGCCGCGCACCGCCGAGATCCCCTTCTTCTCCACCGTCACCGCCGACTGGGCCGACGGCCCGGAGCTGGACGCCGAGTACTGGTACACCAACCTCCGCCGGACCGTCCGCTTCCAGGAGGCCGTGGCGACCCTGCTGGAGCGCGGCCACAAGGTGTTCGTCGAGGCCAGCGCGCACCCGGTGCTCACCGTGGGCGTGCAGGAGTCGATCGACGCGGCCGGTTCGAAGGCCGTCACGCAGGGCACCCTGCGCCGTGACGAGGGCGGCCCGCAGCGCTTCCTGGCCTCCCTCGCCGAGGCCTGGACCCGCGGCGTCACCGTCGACTGGCAGGCCGTGCACGCCGGCCACGACACCCGCCGCGTGGACCTGCCCACGTACGCCTTCCAGAACGAGTCCTTCTGGCCGGACCCGCTGCCGCCGTACTCCGGCGACGCCGCCGGCTTCGGCCTCGCCGCCGCCGGACACCCGATGCTCGGCGCCGCCGTCACCCTCGCGGGCGGCGAAGGACTGCTCTTCACCGGCCGGATCGCCCCGGACACCCAGTCCTGGCTCTCCGACCACGCCGTCTCCGGCGCCCCGCTGCTGCCCGGCACCGCCTTCGTCGAACTGGCCGTCCGGGCCGGCGACGAGGCCGGCTGCGGGCTGCTGGAGGAGCTCACCCTGGAGGCCCCGCTGCTCCTTCCCGAGCGCGGCGGGGTCCACCTCCAGGTGCTCGTCGGCCCCGACACCGGCTCCGGCCGCCGTACGGTGACCGTCCACTCCCGGGCCGAGGACGCGCCCGCCGACCTGCCGTGGACCCGCCACGCCAGCGGTGAGCTCACCGCCGGCAGCCGTACGGCCGGCCACGACCTGACCGCCTGGCCGCCCGCCGGCACCGAGCCCGTCGACCTCGACGGCTTCTACGCCGCCGCGGCCGAGACCGGCTACGAGTTCGGCCCCGCCTTCCAGGGCCTGCGCGCCGCCTGGCGCCAGGACGCCACCGGCGACGTCTTCGCCGAGGTCGCCCTGCCCGACGCCCACCAGGGCGACGCGGCGGCGTACCTGCTGCACCCGGCCCTGCTCGACTCCGCGCTGCACGCCATGCGGCTCGGCGAGTTCATCGAGCTGACCGGCCAGGCCCGGCTGCCGTTCGCCTGGAGCGGCGTCGCCCTGCACGCCGCGGGCGCCGGCACGCTGAGGGTCCGCGTCAGCTCCGCCGGCACCGACACCATCGCGGTGGACGTCGCCGACGCCGCCGGCGCCCCCGTCGCCACCGTCGACGCGCTCGTCCTGCGCCCGGTCGACACGGACCGGCTGCGCCAGGGCGCCGCCGGCGGCACCGACGGGCTGTTCCGCCTGGACTGGACGGAGCTGCCCGGCGGAGCCGACGCCGCGGCCGCCGGCAACTGGGCGGTGCTCGGCGCCGACCCGGCCGGCCTGGCCGCCGCCCTGGAG
>NZ_WTFF01000442.1 GCF_019400985.1 Streptomyces bambusae | reverse complement strand
CCCGGGCGGCCGGCCCGGCCGCCTCGGCCGCACCCTCGCCGCTCTCCGCGCCCTCCCCACCGCCCTCCCCACCTGCACCAGGCACATCGCCCGCAGCGGCAGCCGCACCCGCGCCCGCCGGGCGCCGCCCCAGGTCCTCCAGGTCGAGCACCATCCCGTCCTCCACGGGCGGCCCGGCCTTGTAGCGCGGCCCGGTCGGCACCGGGGCGCTGACGACCACGTCGAGCGAGGGCTTCAGCTCGCCTCCCAGGGCGCTCCAGACATCGGTGAACGCCTTGTCCTCCGGCGGCGGCAGCCCGACGGTGACCGGTACCGGCAGGCCGGTGGCGGCCAGTTCGGGTCCCAGCAGGCCGGCGGGCAGTGCCTCGTGCTGCAGGAAGCAGCCCAACAGGGCGGACAGCAGGCGGTGTTCGTCCTCGGGGCGCTGGGTCCAGGCGCTGATCAGGTACGACAGCCGGAAGTACCGCGGCGGCAGCGTGCGCGCGGTGACCTGGCCCCGCTCGTCGTACACGTTGCGCCGGCCCCGCGAGCGGCGTCCGAGGTCCTCCCGGATGTCGTAGAGGTACAGGTTGACCGTCGGAGTGTTGCGCCGCGCCGCCCAGTCGCGGGTGGGGGCGTCGAAGACGACCTCGATGCCGGAGCCGATCTCGATGCCGGAGCCGATCTCGATGCCCGAGCCGCCCTCGCCCGGTGCCTCGGCGCCCGCTCCCTCGCCCAGCGCCTCGGTGCGCACCAGCTCCCGCAGAACCTCGTCCACCTCATGGATCACGGCCGATCACCTGCGCCACTGGAAGTCGGACGGCTGGAGCACCCCGGGCACGACCAGGTACGGGGCGGAGACCGGCGAGTAGAGCGGCGGGGCCCCGCCCGCGTGCGTGGCCGTCAACTCCCGTTCGCCCAGGGTGTCCTGGACCAGGATGAGGACGGGCGCCGAGAAGGTGCCGTCGGCGGCGGCCACGACCGGCGCGGAGGCGACCGTCACGCCCCGGCTCCAGCGCAGGTCCACCGGCGCCCCCGGCGGGAACTGGCTGCCGTGCGCCTGGGTGACCGAGCCGGGCGGCCCCAGCGGCGGGCTGAGCTCCAGCGTGGGCCTGCGTACGGTCACGGGCGCGGAGGCCGTGTTGTTGCGGGGGAAGGCGTCGGGGCCGGTGGTGGTGACGGAGCCGGTGACCGCGCCGGTCAGTGCGGGTCCGGCCGCCAACTCCAGTCGTACGGCGCTCACCTGGCCGCCTGTCAGGTCCGGCAGTGCGCAGCCGCCGGGCGTCTCACAGTCGGGCCGGGTGGCGGACACGACGGCCAGGCCGGGCGGGACGGTCACCCGGAGGGTCAGACCGGTCGCGGTCAGGGCTCCGGTGTTGCGGACGGTGATCTCGGCGGTGATCCGGCCGCCGGTGTAGGCGACGGGCGGGGTGGCGGTCACGGCGACCGCCGGGTCTGCGTACAGCACCGGGGGCGGCGGCGGCCGGTCGGTGACCACGAGCGTGGCGGAGGCGGTGTTGTTGGCGGGGTTGCCGTCCGGCCCGGTCGTGGCGACCGTGCCGGTGGCGGTCCCGGTGCGGGCGGTGGCCGAGCTGACCACCCGGGTGACGGTCACGGAGGCGCCGGGGGCCAGGTCGCCCAGGGCGCAGCCCTCGGCCGGGCAGGGAGGGTCGGCGGAGAGCACGGTCATGCCGGCGGGCAGGACGGGGATCAGGGTCACGCCCTTGGCGGGGGCGTCGCCGAGGTTGGTGACCTTGTAGGTGACGGTGGACGGCTCGCCGGTGCTCAGGACCGCCGGGGTGGCGGTCACGGTGACGGCGGGGTCGGGGCGGCGCGGGTCGACGAAGGTGAGGTCCACCGCGGCCCGGTCGTTGTCCGGGTTGCCGTCGGCCCCGCCGCGGGTGCTGGTGACCGCCCGGCCTTCGAGGGTGCCGGTGAGGCCCTCGGCCGCGGTGTACACCCAGGTGAGCTTCTTCTCCTCGCCGGGCTTGAGCGTGCCCAGCGGGCAGCCGTCGGCCGGGCAGGCGGTGCCGGTGACGAGGGTCAGCCCGGCGGGCACGGTCGTCCTCAGGACGCTGTTCTCGGCGGGCGCGGTGCCGCTGTTGCGGACGGTGAACTCCACCGTGGTCCGCTCGTCGATCCTCAGTTCGGCCGGGGTGGCGGTCGCGGTGGTGGCGAGGTCGGGGACGACGACGGTGATCCGGGTCGTGGCCCCGTTGTCGGCCGGCCGGTGGTCGGGCAGTGCGGTCTCGGCGTCGGCCCGGGCCTCGTGGGTGCCCAACGCCGCAGCCTTGACGGCGATTTCGACCCGCGTGCGGCCGCCCGCGGCGGCCAGCGCGCCCAGCTCGCAGACGAGTGCTGCGGTGCAGGTGCCCTGGCCCGGTACCGGCGGCCCGGTCGCCGTCAGCCCGGCGGGCAGGGTGAAGCGCACCCGGGTCCGGGGCGAGGGGGCGATGCCGTCGTTGCGTACGTCGAGCACGAGCTTGCCGGTGGCGTCGAGGAGCAGGCTCGGTTCGGGGGCGGTGAGTTCGAGGTGCAGGTCGGTGCTCGGCTCCCAGGTCGGACCGGTCTGACCGGCGCCGGTGGTGCCGGGGAAGAACTCGGTGTGGTCGTCCGGGCCGCCGTCGTTGTCGGGGTCGATGACCAGCAGTCGCCGGTCGCCGCTGGTGCGGGCGACGAGCCGTACGTCGACGGCGAGCCGGTGGCCGCCCGGTGCCCAGGCGGGGCTGTCCGGGTCGGCGTACGGCTGGCCGGCGGGCCGTTCGGGCACGGTGAGGGGGCAGCCGGTCCCGCGGGGCAGCAGGCGTCGGCAGCTGCGCCCGTCGGCGGCGGCCAGCAGCAGCATGCTCGGCTCGGAGGTGGCCAGCGACGCCGTGGCCGCCTCCGCGCCGACCGGGGCAGCCACGCCGGCAGTGGCCGTCGGCGCGGCTGCCGCCGGACCGGAGGCTGCCGAACCTGAGGCCGCCGGACCGGAGGCTGCCGCCGGGTCGGCGGCGTGGACGCTGATGTCGACGTAGTGGGCCTGCCGGACGAAGGCCAGGTCGGTGCCGCGCGGGTCGTACGCCGGCCGCTGGTCGATCACGGCGCACTGCGCGCCGCACTGGGCGCCCGTGACGTCGAACTGGCCTTGTCCGTCGGCCGCGTTCGCCGTCCAGATGTGCCGGTCGGCGTAGGGGGTGGGCGGTCCCTCCCGGGGTGGTGCGCTGCTGCCGTCGGAGGTCCCGCCGCCGCTGCCGGGCGGGGCCGGGACGGGGACCGGCACCGGCGTGCACTCGCTCCAGCGGGAGAAGGCCAGCCGGGTGCCGTCCGCGGACCAGGCCGGCTCCAGGTCGTCCGAGCGGCAGGTCATGCCGCCCTCGGCGCGCCGGGCGACGGTGGCGAGGAGCTTCCACTGCGCCGGGGCGCCGGAGACGTCGACGACGGCGATCTCGCTGCGCGGGTAGGGGTTGGCGGCGGTGGAGGCGGGACGCCGGGCGAAGGCCAGCCGGGTGCCGTCCGGGGACCAGGCGGGGCGGCTCTGGTTCTCGCCCTGGTTCATGCCCTGGTAGGTGAGCGAGCGGGCCTGGGCGAGCCCTTCCACCTCGCCGATCATGATCTCCGGGCCCTGGGAGGGTGCGGCGATCGCCGTCGGCGCCCGTACGGTACCCCGCCCGGGCAGGTCCGGGGCCTGTCGCAGGAATCCGCCGAGCAGCCGTACGAAGGCCATCCGGCGGGCGTCGGGCGCGTACGCGGGGTCGGCGAAGCCGTACTCGCGGCCCTGGGCGGCACGCAGTTGGACCCGGTCCAGGGGGAGTCCGGCCCGCTGCCGCTCGATGTTGGACTCCTCCCAGTCCGCCCCAGCGACCAGCGGCCCGGGCCGGGCGCCGGCCGGGGTGTACCAGGCGACGTTGTGCATCTCGAACGGGACGAACTGGTCGGGGTCGAACAGGGGGGTGCCGGGGCAGCCCCGGCAGGGGGCCGCGGGGTCGACGAGGTAGGGCTCGCCGACGAGGGCCAGCAGCCGGCCTGCGTCGGGCCGCCAGGCCAGGTCGAGCCGGCCGCCCTCGCCGGGGTCGGCGACGGCCAGCACGGTGGGCGGGGTCGCGCCGCCCGCGCCGGCCGGGACGGTGACGACCTCGTAGTTCCCGTTCCCGTCGCCCTCTCCGTCCCCCTCCCCTTCGCCGTCGCCGACCGGGGAGAGGTAGGCGATGCGGTCCTTGCCGCCGGGCTCCCACACGGGGTAGCGCGCCGTGTCACCGGGCGGCGAGACACGGACCGGGGTTCCGCCGGCCGCGGGGACGCGGAAGGCGTCGGGGCCGTGCGTGTAGAGGAGTTGGGTGCCGTCGGGCGACCAGTCGGGGGTGTCGGCGTCCTCCGCGACCGGGCGCAGGCCGGTGCCGTCGGTCCGCACGACCCAGACGCCGGGGCGGGCGTCGGTGCCGACGCGGCCGCGGCGGTCGTCGCACCGGTAGCGGGTGGCGGGCAGGCCGTCGCCGGGGTCGTTCGGCCAGGAGACGAACGCGACCCACTGCCGGTCGGGCGAGAGGACGGGGTCGGCGAGCCGCCAGCCGGACCGGGTGTGGAGCAGGGTCGCGGGTCCGTCCCCGGTCCGCCGGTAGATGCCCTCGCCCTGGCCGCTGCGGTCGCTGACCCACACCAGGTCGTCGCCGCGCGCGGCGGGCTGGCAGTCGTTGCCGGCGGTGCCGACGGGCAGCAGCGGGGACAGGCTCCCGCCGTCCGCGACCGTGTGGACGCTGTGGTGCGTGCCCTCCCCGGCGTAGGCGATCCGGCCGGGGTCGGGGGCGTCCGCCGGGGCGGCCGCCGCGGCCAGGGG
>NZ_WTFF01000441.1 GCF_019400985.1 Streptomyces bambusae | reverse complement strand
GCATCGACGCGGGTGGGTTCCGGCGCCGCCACCGGCGTACCCGCGCCCGTGGCGACGGCCTCCAGCAGCGCGGCGAGCCGCTCCGCGCTCGGCCGGGCCGCCGGATCGCGGACCAGGACCTCGGCCAGTACGGGTCCCAGCGCCCCGGACCGGCGCGGCGGCGGCACCGGGTCGTCGAGTACGGCGGCCAGTGTGGCCAGGGTGGTGGCGCGGCGCATGGGGCTCACGCCCTCGACGCACACGTAGAGCATCATGGCGAGCGACCACAGGTCGCAGGCCGGCAGGTCGGCGCCGCGGATCCGCTCGGGGGCCAGGTACTCGGGGGTGCCGATGACCTCGCCGGTCCGGGTGAGGGAGGTCGCGTCCTGGAGGGCGGCGATGCCGAAGTCGGTCAACACCGCCGAACCGTCGGCGCGCAGGAGCACATTGGCCGGTTTCACGTCCCGGTGGTGGATCCCGGCGGCGTGCGCGGCGCGCAGTCCGGCCAGGACCTCGGACCCGATCCGGGCGGCCTCGGCGGGCCGCAGCGGGCCGAGCTCCAGGCGCTGTTGGAGGGAGTCGCCGGGCAGCAGCTCCATCACCAGCCAGGGATGGGGGCCCTCGTCCACGATGTGGTAGATGGTCACCACATGGGGGTTGCTGATCCGCGCCTGGGCGCGGGCCTCGCGCAGCACCCGTTCGCGCAGGCGCCGGGAGGCATCGAAGCCTTCCGCGCCGTGCCCGTCGCCGGGCGGCTGCCGTACTTCCTTGATGGCCACATCGCGGTGCAGGGCACGGTCCAGCGCTCGCCAGACCGTGCCCATGCCCCCGCTGCCGAGCCGCTCAAGCAGCTCGAACCGTCCGTCGATCACGTCCCCCGGCGCGCTCATGGGCGCCAGGGTAGGTCACGCGGAGGGGTGCGCGCCGGTCAGCCCGCGCGGTAGGCGGTCCACATGCTCTGCATGCGGGACACCTGGCCGGCGGTGAACTGGTACATGCACGCGTCGTACGTGTAGTCCATGAAGTTGTGGATCGGGTCGACGCCCGCCTTGCTGGCGCAGGAGTCGCGGCCGGTCGGGCACTCGTACGCGGCGCTCTTCTCGGCCGGGGTGTCGGAGACGGAGTCACCGCTTCCGTTGCAGCCGCCCTGGAAGGTGTGGTACAGGCCCATCCAGTGGCCGACCTCGTGGGTGGCCGTGTCGCCCTCGTTGTAGTTGGCGGCGGAGCCGCCGGGCAGCGAGGAGTTGAGCAGGACGACGCCGTCCATCGTGGGCTGCGAGGCGTAGGAGCTCGGGAAGGTCGCCCAGCCGAGCAGGCCGCCGCCGAGGTTGGCCGTGTAGACGTTGAGCGCGTTCGCGCCGCCCTTGCGCAGGGCGTTCTTCATGTCCTTCTCGGCCTGGCTGCCGTGGGAGACGTTGTACCAGGAGGCGTTGTCCGTGTAGTCGGTGGCGACCAGCTGGAACTGGTAGCCGGAGTCGACGTTGCCGGTGCCCTGGCCCGCGTACGCGGCGTTGAGGACCGCGATCTGGTTGTTGATGTCGGTGGCCGTCAGCTTGCCGGTGGTGCCGGAGTGGACGACGTGGAAGTACACCGGGATGGTGGTCGCCGTGGTGCCGGTCGCACCGGCCACGCGCAGGCTGTCCAGCTTCTGGGGGGAGAGCTGGGACAGCTTCTTCTTCAGGTCGGCGTCCATCGCCTTGACCTGGGCCTCCGTCACCTCGTTGGGCTCGGCGGCGCGGGTGTCCTTGGGCTTGGCGACGCGGGCGTCGACGGGCGCGCCCAGCTCGTCGGTGGCGCACTGCTCGGCCTGGGTGGGGGCGGCCGAGACGGTGGCGGGGGCGGTCATGGGGGCGAACGTCAGTGCGCCGGCCAGCGCGGCCGTGCCCATCAGACGGCGGCGGAGAAGGGGGGATATGCGGGCAGAAGCGCGCACGTGGAACTCCTCGCAAGCGTGGTGGGGGCGGAGGTTTTTCCTCACGCTGGCGCGAAGCTTATGTGTCCATGACACCAACGGGTCAAGGCTTGTGTGTAAAAGATTTGTTGCCTGGCAGGCAGTTGGGGCACCTGGTTCGTGCCAAGGTGCCCCAAACCGCCGAAGAATTGACGGAACGTCAGTTAACTGGGCTGTACACCCGTTCCACCTTCTGGCTGCCGTTCAGCGTGCGGTACGACCGGCTCCACCGGGAAGTGGCGTTCTGCTGCCGCTTGTCCGAAACGACGTAGTAGTCCATCTGTGAGGCCTGGGCCGTCACGTTCAGCACGCCGTAGCCGTGGGAGTCCATGTCCAGCCACTTCACGTGCCAGTTGGCGGCCTTGATGGCCGATTCCGCCACGAGCGAGGCGGTGTCGGCCGGTACGTGCAGGATGTCGTCGATGTTGTCGGACGTCACCGATGTCACCACGAACTCGGTGGCGGCCGTGCCCGAACCCGGGTAGGTCGCCATGTTCATCGGGACCTCGTTGGCCCACGCCATGTGGATGTCGCCGGTCAGGAACACCGTGTTCTTGATGCCCCGGTCCTTGAGGTGGTTCAGCAGCTCCTTGCGGTCGTCGGTGTACCCGTCCCACTGGTCCACGTTGATCGCGAGGCCGCCCTCGGGCAGGCCGAGCAGCTTGGTCAGCGGACCCAGCAGGTACGCGGGCAGCGAACCGAAGGCCACCGGCGAGATCATCACCGAGGTGCCGACCAGCTTCCACGCGGCGTTCGAGGACGCCAGGCCGGCCTTCAGCCAGTCCAGCTGGGCGCGCCCGGTCATCGTGCGCTCGGGGTCGTCCACCCCGCCGTTGCCCACCTTGACCTGCTGCGAGCGGAAGCTGCGCAGGTCGAGCAGGTGCAGATCGGCCAGGCTGCCGAAGCGCAGCCGCCGGTAGACGGTGCCCGCGACGGAGGGGCGGACGGGCATCCACTCGAAGTACGCCTGCTTGGCGGCGGCGGCCCGGGCCGCCCACTCGCCCTCGGTGCCCGCCGTGTGGTTCTCGGCGCCGCCCGACCAGGCGTCGTTGGCGAACTCGTGGTCGTCCCAGATCGCGACGACCGGGTGCGCGGCGTGCAGGGCCTGGAGGTCGGTGTCCGTCTTGTACTTGCCGTGCCGGGTCCGGTAGTCGGCCAGCGTCACGATCTCGTGGCGGGGCTCGTGCTGGCGTACGACGTACTTCGCCTCGGGGTAACCGCCGCTCTGGTACTCGTAGATGTAGTCGCCCAGGTGCAGGATCGCGTCCAGGTCGGTCCGGGCGGCGAGGTGGCGGTAGGCGGAGAAGTACCCCGACTCCCAGTTGGCGCACGAGACCACGCCGAAGCGGACCCCGGGGGTGGAGGCGTCGTGGGCGGCGGTGGTGCGGGTGCGCCCGACCGGGGAGACGGCGGAGCCGGCGGTGAACCGGTAGAAGTAGGCGGTCTGCGGGCGCAGGCCCCGCACGTCGGCCTTGACCGTGTGGTCGGCGGCCGAGGTGGCGGTGACGGCGCCGCGCGCGACGACCCGGGAGAAGGCCTTGTCCTCGGCGACCTCCCAGGTCACCTCGGTGGCCGGGCCCTTGCCGGAACCCGGAACGGCCTCGGCGGTGGGGGTGACCCGCGTCCACAGCAGGATGCCGTCGGGCAGCGGGTCACCCGAGGCTATGCCGTGCAGGAAGGCGGGCGCGGGCTCGGCCGCGTGGGCGGTCCCGCCCAGGGCGGCCGCCGCGAACGGGGCGAGCGCGGCGGTGGCGGCTGCGGCCTTGACGACCGAGCGGCGGCGCGGTGAAACGCCGGAAGAAAGAGGGAGTTGACTGGTCACGGGCGCTGATATTACTGACCGGTATACCCAGGGTACAGCCATGGGAAAGCAACGAGCGGGCGAACTCTCGTGGTTCGCCCGCTCGTTGCGGAAAAGGGTGGGGGCCGGCCCCGGCGGATCAGCCCTGGAGGGCCTTGTCGATCGCCTCCGTGAAGGCCTGCGGGGTGGCCGGCGTCTCGATCTTCTTGCCGTCCATCTTCAGCGTCGGGGTGCCCGTGACACCGGACTTGTTGAAGGCCTTGCCCATCTCCAGCGCCCAGCGGTCGTACGTGCCGTTCTCCACGGCCGCCTTGAACTCGGCGTTGCCCTTCAGTGCCGGCACCTGGTCGGCGACCTTCAGCAGGTAGTCGTCCTTGGCGAACTTGTCGTCCGTCTCGCTCGGGTGGTTCTCCGCCGAGTACAGGGCGTTCTTGTACGCGAGGAACGCGTCGGGGCTCACGTTCAGGGCCGCGCCCAGCGCGCTCAGCGCGTTCTTCGAGCCCTCACCCTTGACCGCGTTGTCGATGAAGGTCGCGCCTATGTACTGGAGCTTGAACTTGCCGGCGTCCACGTCCTTCTTGACCTGCTCGCCGACCGCCTGCTCGAACGAGGCGCACGCCGGGCAGCGCGAGTCCTCGTACAGCTCCAGGGTCTTCTTGGCCTCCGGCTTGCCGATGACGACCGTGGTGCCGTTCTCGCCCTCGGTGTTCTTCGGCTTGACCAGCTCCGCCTCGGCGGCCTTCTCCCAGACGCCGGGCTCGTTCGCCTTCATGACGGCGAAGCCGACGCCGCCGGCCAGCGCGAGGGCCGCGACGACCGCGCCGGCCACGATCACCTGGCGGCGGACCTTGTCCCTCTTGGCCTGGGCCTCGCGCTCGGCGCGCAGCCGCTCGCGGGCGGCTGCCTTGTTGGCCTGGCTGTTGCGTGCGCTCATGGTGTTCTCCATGGGGTGGTGGAAAGACGTAAAGGGGGGACTGCCGTGCGTACGGGTGCTCAGGCGATGCCGAGCGCCCGCGCGGGCGGTCCCCGCCGCCCCACGGAGTGGACGGGGAAGCGGGCCGGCGAGCCGGCATCCGCCCGGGCCGGCCGCACCGGCCGCCGGGCCGGGCCGAGGAC
>NZ_WTFF01000440.1 GCF_019400985.1 Streptomyces bambusae | reverse complement strand
GTATCGCTAGTGGCATATTGCAGTAGAGTTAGATGTGTCTATCGCAGCACGTGCTACGTGAGATTGACGCGAAAGATAGTCGGCAGCGTCAGATGGGTATAAGAGACGGGTCGGCGAGGGCCGCGAGCCGTTCGGCGGGCGGCGCCGGCGAGTCCAGGGCGCGGTCGACCCCGTCGAGGTACCGGTCGGTCTCCCGGCGGACCAGCGCGCGGCCGAGCCCCTGCTTGCCGCCGAACTCGTTGTAGAGGGTCTGCCGGGACACCCCGGCGGCCGCCGCGACGTCCACCATGCGCACGGCCGGCCAGGGGCGGGCCGCCAGCGCCGCGCCCGCCGCCTCCAGCAAGGACTCCCGCGCTGCCGGCATCTTCCGCCTCCCAGCCAGTGACGTTCCCGCCAGCGTTGACGGGGCCGGTCCGGCTGTCAAGACGGGCCGTGTGGTACGGCCGGTTCGGTCCGGATACTGTTCGGCCATGCCCGACTATGACGATGATCTGCGCCTTGCCCACGCACTCGCCGACGCCGCCGACGAGGTCACCACGGCCCGCTTCCGGGCCCTCGACCTGAAGGTGGAGACCAAGCCGGACATGACCCCGGTGAGCGAGGCCGACACCGCCACGGAGCAGGCGATCCGGGCCCTGCTGAAGGAGCACCGGCCGGACGACGCGATCCTGGGCGAGGAGTACGGGCTGGTCGGCAGCGGCCCCCGGCGCTGGGTCGTCGACCCGATCGACGGTACGAAGAACTACGTGCGCGGGGTTCCGGTCTGGGCCACGCTGATCTCCCTGATGGAGGAGGACGAGGACGGCCGGTTCCGTCCGGTCGTCGGCGTCGTCTCCGCCCCGGCGCTCGGCCGCCGCTGGTGGGCCACCGAGGGCGGCGGCGCGTACGCCGGCGGCAGCCTGGCCGAGGAGTCCCGGATCGGCGTCTCGAAGGTGGCCACCCTGGCCGACGCCTCGTTCGCGTACTCCTCGCTGGGCGGGTGGGAGGAGCAGGGCCGGCTGCCCGGCTTCCTCGACCTCACCCGGGCGTGCTGGCGCACGCGTGCCTACGGCGACTTCTGGCCGTACATGATGGTCGCCGAGGGCGCGCTGGACCTGTGTGCGGAGCCGGAGCTGAACCTGTGGGACATGGCCGCCATCGCGATCGTCGTCACCGAGGCCGGCGGCCGCTTCACCAGCCTGGACGGGGTGGACGGCGTGCACGGCGGGAACGCCGCCGCCTCGAACGCCCTGCTCCACGACGAGATGCTGGCCTACCTGGGCCGCACGGCCTGACCGCCCGGGCGGGGTCGCCGCGCCGGAGCGACCCCGTTACGGCCGGGGGCGCCGGGGCGCCCCGTTACGGCCGGAGGAACACGTAGCGCGCACCCTTGATGACCCTGTGAAGCCGTGGGAATCTGACAATGCCCCGCTTGTGCGCTTGTGAATGCGTTCACCAGGTCACCAGGCGCTCCGCCCGAGCGGGGCCCCATCCAGGAGGTGGCTCTCTTCATGCTCGTACGCGACGCCATGAGCACCCTGATCCTCACCCTCGGACCCGCCCACACCCTCCGACAGGCCGCGAGCCTGATGTCCGGCCGGCGCGTCGGCGCGGCCGTGGTCCTCGACCCCGACCACAGCGGCATCGGCATCCTGACCGAGCGCGACATCCTCAACTCCATCGGTGCGGGGCACGACCCCGACCGCGAGAGCGTGGGTGCGCACACCACGAACAACGTGGTGTTCTGCACCCCCGACGCCACCTTGCAGGAGGCCGCCGAGGCCATGGCACACGGCGGCTTCCGGCACCTGATCGTGCTGGAGCACGGCGGACCGGTCGGGATCGTCTCCGTGCGCGACATCATCCGCTGCTGGGTACCGGCCCGGCGTACGGCTCCGTCCGTATCCGCCTGAGCACGCCCGCGTACGCCGACGGGCCGGACCCAGTGATCAGGTCCGGCCCGTCGACCCTCGGCGAGCAACCATCAATTGAGATACCCCTACGGCGAGCAACCACATCCGCGAGAGCGGCGGCGGTTCAGGGCCTGTCCGGCCCTAGCCGCAAAGGGTGTCAGCCGCGCAGGGCCTGGACCGCGGCCTCCAGCCGCTTGCCGAAGTCAGCGTCCGCCTGGCGGAAGTTGTCGATCGCCCGCTCGGCGATGTCGTCGCGCGAGACCTTGGCGATGAAGCCTGCCAGGTTCGCGACCAGGCGGCCCTGCTCGTCCTCCGACATCAGGCGGTAGAGGTTGCCCGCCTGCACGAAGTCGTCGTCCTCGGCGTGGACCGGGGCCGCGTGGTTGCCCGTGCCGCCGGCGACCGGGACCGGCTGCCACAGCGGGCGGCCGGTCTGCTGCGGGCCGCCGAAGGAGTTCGGCTCGTAGTTCTTCGCGCCCTTGTGGCGGCCGTCGTAGAGGAAGCCGTCACGGGAGTTGGTGCGCGCCTCGGTGGCGTGCGGGCGGTTCACCGGCAGGTGGTCGGCGTTGATGCCGACGCGGTAGCGGTGCGCGTCGCCGTAGGCGAAGAGGCGACCCTGGAGCATCTTGTCCGGGGACGGGCCGATGCCGGGCACGAAGTGCGCCGGGCTGAAGACCGACTGCTCGACCTCGGCGAAGATGTTCTCCGGGTTGCGGTTGAGCTCCAGCTTGCCGATCTCGATCGGCGGGTAGTCCTCGTGCGGCCACACCTTGGTGAGGTCGAACGGGTTGAAGCGGTAGGTCGCCGCGTCCGCCGCGGGCATGATCTGGACCTGCACGGTCCAGCTCGGGAAGTCGCCGCGCTCGATGGCCTCGCGCAGGTCGCGCTGGTGGGAGTCGGGGTCCTCACCGGCGAGCTTGTCGGCCTCCTCCTGCGTGAGGTTCCGGATCCCCTGGTCGGTCTTGAAGTGGTACTTGACCCAGAAGACCTCGCCCGCCTCGTTGTTCCACTGGAAGGTGTGCGAGCCGTAGCCGTTCATGTGGCGGTACGAGGCCGGGATGCCGCGGTCGCCGAACAGCCAGGTCACCTGGTGGGTGGACTCGGGCGACAGGCTCCAGAAGTCCCAGACGTTGTCCGCCTCGGTCGAGCCGGTGTACGGGTCGCGCTTCTGGGTGTGGATGAAGTCCGGGAACTTGATGGCGTCCTTGATGAAGAACACCGGGGTGTTGTTGCCGACGAGGTCGTAGTTGCCCTCTTCGGTGTAGAACTTCAGCGCCCAGCCGCGGGGGTCGCGCACCGCGTCGGCCGCACCGAGGTTGCCCGCGACGGTCGAGAAGCGCAGGAACGTTTCGGTCTGCTTGCCGACCTCGGAGAGGAACGCGGCGCGGGTGTACCGGGTGACGTCCGCCGTCACGGTGAAGGTGCCGTAGGCGCCGGCGCCGCGGGCGTGCACGACCCGCTCCGGGATCCGCTCGCGGTTGAAGTGGGCGAGCTTCTCCAGCAGGAGCTGGTCCTGGACGAGAACCGGACCCCCGACGCCCGCGGTCTCGCTGTTCTGGTTGTCGGCGACCGGCGCGCCGGCCTCGGTGGTCAGCGGTCCCTGCGTCACGTGCGCCTCCTGCGTCATTGCCGTGCATGTCCTGCGGCGGCTGTTTGCCGTAACCGATCCTACATTGGACTTAGTCTAGGTCAAGCAGGCATCCAATTCCATATGCTTTCGGGATCTACACGCGGTCGCACGCTGCTACCCTGACGCGTATGAGTGACCTGCTGGAACGACTTCGCGGACGCGGCTGGCGCATGACCGCACAGCGGCGCGTCGTGGCCGAGGTGCTCGACGGTGACCACGTGCACCTGACGGCCGACGAGGTCCACGCGCGCGCGGCGGCCAAGCTGCCCGAGATCTCCCGCGCGACCGTCTACAACACCCTCGGCGAGCTCGTCTCCCTCGGTGAGGTCCTGGAGGTCTCCACCGACCGCCGCGCCAAGCGGTACGACCCGAACGCACACCGCCCCCACCACCACCTGGTCTGCGCCCAGTGCGGCGCGATCCGCGACGTGCACCCCGCCGGCAACCCGCTGGCCGACCTCCCCGACTCGGAGCGCTTCGGCTTCACGGTCGAGGGCGTCGAGGTCACGTACCGCGGAATCTGCCCGAACTGCGCGGGAGCGTAGCGGCACGCACACGGCACGCACACGGCATACGAGAAGGGCGGGGGTCGACGACCCCCGCCCTTCTCGCCGTCCCGGCGCCGCCGTCGCATGCAAAAACACCGAAGGCCCGGATCCTGGAGGATCCGGGCCTTCGGCTTCAGTAGCGGGGACAGGATTTGAACCTGCGACCTCTGGGTTATGAGCCCAGCGAGCTACCGAGCTGCTCCACCCCGCGTCGGTGAACCCAACGTTACGTGACTCCCCCCGACACATGCAAATCGCTTAACGGGCGAGCGTCCCGGGCCCGGCCGGCGGGCGGGCCCGAGGCCAGGCGGAGGGCTCTGTCCGGGGCGGCCGGCGGACGAGCCGGGTGGCTAGACGGAGAGTTCCTCCGCCAGGGCCTCGCGGAGGCGGGCGGCGCGTTCGGCGACCTCGGCCGGGCCGAGTTCCATGGCGCGGGCGCACCACTTCTGGCCCTCGGACAGGTCGCCGTGGCGGGCTGCCAGGAGGCCCAGGCGCAGGGCGGCGCGGCCGTGGCCGGCCACCGCCGCGCGGGTCCACCACAGCGCCGCCTCGGGCTCGTTGCCCTCGCGGGCCAGCAGCAGGCCGAGGTTGAAGGCGCCGTTGCGGGAGCCCGCCTCGGCCGCCTCCCGGTACCAGCGGGCCGCGGTCGCCAGGTCGCCGCGGCCGGCGGCCAGCATGCCGACCCGGACCTGGGCCCGCCGGTGGCCCTGGTCAGCGGCGCGCGTGTACCACTCCTCGCTCTCGCTGCGCGGGCCGGCTACCGGTTCGCCCAGCGCCGGCTCCTCCG
>NZ_WTFF01000044.1 GCF_019400985.1 Streptomyces bambusae | reverse complement strand
CGATGCACGGCCTGGACGGTTGTGAATAAGAGTGGGGCCCACGCGGGCCGCCCGCTGCCGGCGGGCGGGGCGGGGGCGGCGGGCAGGCGGCTCAGTGCGGCTCCACGGGCCAGGGGACAGGAGGGGGCAGGGGTCAGGGGCCAGGAGGGGGCCACGGGCCAGGAGACAGGGGCGGGCCGCGGTCCGGTTCAGCCGCGGCCGCGGAAGCTGCGGCGTTCGCCGGTCGGTTCGCCCGGGGCCGGCTGCGGGGCGGAGTCGGCCAGGCGGACGACCGTGGTGTCCCGGCCGGCGACGACGGGGGTGGCCGAGCGGGCCGCCTTGGCCTTGTACTGGGCGGCGTCCGCCAGCCGGAACAGCCGGCGGGAGGACTTCACCGTGCCGATGTCGTCCCCGGTCGAGGCGACCCCGCAGGCGACCCCGTCGCCCAGCTCCAGCTCGGCGGCCCGGACGCAGACCTCCTCGGTGACCCGTACCACCTCGTCGGCGGTGGGGCCGACGCTGAGCAGGCAGAACTCGTCCCCGCCCAGCCGGGCGACCAGGGCCCCGGGCAGCATCGCCCCGCACAGGCTCAGCACCGAGCCGAATCGTTCCAGCAGGCGATCTCCTGTGGCGTGGCCGAGGGTGTCGTTCACGCGTTTGAGTCCGTTGAGGTCGCAGACGACCAGGCTGACCACGGCTCCGGTGGCGCGGTGCTCCTCCAGCGCCTCGTCCAGCCGTACGTCGACGGCCCTGCGGTTGGCCAGGCCGGTCAGCGGGTCGGTGAAGGCGAGCCGCCGGGCCTCCTCCAGCCGCTCGTTCTGGGCGAGGCCGGCCGCGACGACGGCGGCCAGGACGGCCGCGAACTCGGCGTCGTCCTCGTCGAAGTCGGGCAGCCCCTCGTCGCGGGCGACGTAGAGCTCGCCCCAGGCCCGGCCGCTCAGCACGATCGGCGCCACCACGCAGGTGCCGCGGCCGCGCCGCCGCAGGGCCTCGCCGCGCCGGCCGGGCCGGGCCTCGACGGCGCTCTCCACCCAGGCGTGGGGGCCGCGGCCGCCGGCCCAGCGCTCGTGCAGGAACTCGGCGATCTCGGGGAAGTCGTGCACGGGGTAGGACTCGTCCGCGGGGAACTCCTCCTCCCCGGCGCGCCGCTCCCCCTCGTTCACCAGCACCCGCAGCCGGCCCCGCTCGCGCTCCCACGCGGAGATCGCGGCGAAGGACCCGTCCATGGCCACCCGGGCTCCCCGCGCGGCGGCGCGCACGCTGTCACGCGGCACCTGAGCCGCCGCCATGGCCTGCGCCAGGCTCACCACGGCCCGCAACCGCCCGTCGAGTCCCATCACCCAAGACTAGGTCGATCTGTCCGGTTCAGAGCGTCCGGAGCCACCTGGGCGGGTGGCGTCGGCCGGCGTCGGCCGGCGTTTCCTGGCGACTCCCGGCGAATCCCGGCGAATCCCGGCGACTCCCGGCAAAGACGCCGTACCGGGGTGTCGTGTCAGCGCTGCGTGGCACGATGACGGTGTCGGGGCGCGCGCGACGTGAAGGAAAGGACACGGTCCATGTCACTGCCTATTCACGAATCGCTACCCCCTGCTGACGAGCCGGCCGTCACGGACATGCTGGACGTCTACGAAAGCACGGAGACTCCCGAGGGCTGGCGGTCGGAGATCATCGAAGGGGAAATCGTCTTGGTACCTCCGCCCTCCGGTGACCTCGAGGACATCCTCGACTACCTGCGCACGGAATTGCGCACGGTCATTCCGCGCTCCTGGGGACTGAGCTCGAACTCCGGGCTCATCCTCCCCTCGCTGTCGAAGGTGCCTGTCCCGGACCTGCTGGTGACGGACGCCCGGCTCCGTGACGTGTCGTACGCCCCGAAGGGCGGCGTCAACTGGGCGGTCCGCCTGGAGCACGTCGAGCTGGTCGTCGAGGTCACCAGTGGCAACGCCGCGACCGACCGTGACGTCAAGCGCGTCGCGTACGGCAAGGCCGGCATTCCGCGGTACCTGCTGGTGGACCGCCAGAAGCACGAGGTGACCCTGTTCACCGAGCCGCACGAGCTCGGCTACGGGCACCCACAGCGCGTCCCGTACGGGGAGTCCCTCACCATCGACTTCGAAGCGGTCGGCACGGTCACAATCGACACGGCCGACTTTCCGAAGTAGTGCCGAAGGCCGACGGCCCGGCCGGCCACCGGGCCGCCAGGGGCCGAACCCCGGCGGCCCGACGCCCCGCCTACTCCCCCGGCCAGTTCGGCCGCCGCTTCTCGTTGAACGCGGCCACGCCCTCCGCGCGGTCGCCCGAGAAGGCCACCGTGCGCCACGCCGCGTCCTCGATCTCCAGGCCCGCCGCCAGGTCCATGCCGTGGCCCAGGCGCAGCGCCCGCTTCGCCGCGCGCAGGCCGACGGGCGAGTTCGCCGCCATCCGGCCCGCCAGCGCCAGCGCCTCCTCGCGGTCCTGGCCGGCCGGGACCACCGAGTCCACCATGCCGAGCGACAGGGCCTCCGCCGCCTCGACCCGGCGCGCGGTGAAGATCAGCTCGGCGGCCCGGGCCGCGCCCACCCGGCGGGGCAGGAGCTGGGTGCCGCCGCCGCCCGGGATGACCCCGACCGAGACCTCGGGCAGGCCGACCACCGCGCTCTCGTCCGCCACGATCACGTCGCACGCCAGCGCCAGCTCGAAGCCGCCGCCCAACGCGAAGCCGTGCACCGCGGCGATCGTCGGCATCGGCAGCTCCAGCACCCCGCCGTACGCGCCGCGCGCCGTCGGCCGCTGCCGCACCAGCTCCGCGTCCGTGAAGGAGTTGCGCTCCTTGAGGTCGGCGCCGACGCAGAACGCCCGCTCGTGCGTCGAGGTCAGCACCACGACCCGTACGGAGGAGTCCGCCGCGAGCGCCGCGCACGCGGCCCCGATCGAGCGGGCCATCTCCGTCGAGACGGCGTTCATGGCCTTGGGCCGGTCGAGGGCCAGCTCGACGACGCCGTCCTCCCCGTGCCTGCGCACCGCGACGAACTCCCCGAACCTCTGCTCGGACGACGGCTGCCCGGACGGCGACGAGTGCTCGGACGACATGGTGGGACCTCCCCGGTTAACGAGCGTTACCCGGGGATCTTAGGGCTCCGCCGCGTCAGCAACCAGGGCTCCACGACCCCCAGCCCGCGCACCGGCCGCTGCCACATCGGCTGGAGCGCGAAGCGGTACGGGGCGCCCTCCTCGGCCTGCTTCTCCGACACCGGCGCGTCCCCGGTCCGGGCCAGCTCCTCCGCCAGCGCCCCGTCCACCAGCACCGCGTTCTTCGGGGCTATCGAGGTCAGCCGGCTCGCCAGGTTCACGGTCGTGCCGAACACGTCGCCCATGCGGGTCGTCACCGTGCCGAAGGACATCCCCACCCGCAGCTCCGGCATCATCCGGTCGGCCTCCATGGTCTCGACCAGCCGCAGCGCGATCTCCGCCGCCGTGCCCGCGTCGTCGGCGACGTACAGCACCTCGTCGCCCAGGGTCTTGATCAGCCGGCCGCCGTGCGCGGCCACCAGGTCCGCCGCCGTGGTCTCGAAGGACTCGACCAGCTCGCCGAGCTCCTCCTCCTCCAGCCGGCGGGTCAGCCGGGTGAAGCCGACCAGGTCCGCGAAGCCGACCGCGAGGCGCCGGTCCACCATCTCCTCGTCGTCGGCCGCCTGCACCACGCGGCCGGTCGCGGCCGCCAGCTGCCGCCGCCAGACGTAGACGAGGAACTCCTGCAACTCCGGCAGCAGCAGCTCCACCAGCGGGTACGTGACCTCCGTACGGGTCATCCCCGGCTCCGGCGGCTCCGTCAGCCCCTCCAGGAAGGAGTCGATCTGCCACTCCGCCAGCCGCGCCGTGGTCTGGCCGGTGGACCGCGCCACCTGTACCGCCATCGGCTCGCTGAGCAGCCCCGCCTCCACCAGGCCCGCCAGCCGCCGCAGTGCCAGCACGTCCGCCTCCGTCAGGGCCTTGGCCTGCCCGATGTCCGCGAAGCCCATCGCCCGCCAGAACCGCGAGGCCAGCTCCATCGACACCCCGGCGCTGCGCGCCGCCTGGAACGGCGTGTACCGGCGCTCGGCGCCCAGGATCAGCTGCTCCAGCCGGATGGCGAGCGGGTCCGCCGTCGGCTGGGCGGTGTGGTCCACCTCGTGGTGCGGTGTGTGCTGGTCACGGCCGATGGGCATGCTCGGCCCCGCGCCGTGGGCAGCCCCGGGGGACGAGTCGTCGACGGTCAAGGGCCGCCTCCTGTCCATTCCGTACGCATTGCCCTCCGGGATCGCCTAAACCATACGGCAGATGTGCCGTACCTCACTCGCCGCTGCCTTCCGGGGCTCCCCCGACCCGGTGCGGCGGGACCCCGCACCGCCCGGGTGGGGCAGTCCGGGGCCCCGCACCGCCCCGCCGGGCCCGCTAGTGCGCCCCCTTCAGGTGCACGACGTCCCCCGCGCCCACCGCCTCGCGCCGGTCGTCGGCCGTCCGGATGACCAGCCGGCCGTCCGCGTCCACCGCCTCCGCCGTGCCGGTCAGCTCCTGCCCGCCCGGCAGCTCCGCCCGTACGTGGCGGCCCAGCGTCGCGCAGCCCGCCGCGTAGCTCTCCTGCAGGCCGCTGGCCGCCGGGTCGCCGCCCGCCGCGCGCCAGTCGCCGTACCACTGCTCCAGCGAGCGCAGCACCGCCTTCAGCAGCGGTTCCCGGTCCGTGACCGCGGCCTTGGCCAGGGTCAGCGAGCCCGCGGCGGGGACCGGGAGCTCGTCCCAGGTGAGGCTCACGTTGAGGCCGACGCCCAGGACGACCCCGTCGGGAGTGCGCTCGGCGAGGATGCCGCCGGTCTTGCGCTCCTCGCCCTCGACGCTGACCAGCAGGTCGTTGGGCCATTTGAGTGACGTGTCCACGCCTGCCGCGCGGGACAGCCCGTTCGCGGTGGCCACGCCCGCGAGCAGGGTCAGCCAGCCCCACCGCTCCTGCGGCACGTCCGGACCCGGCTTGAGCAGGACGGAGAAGAACAGCCCGGAGCGGGCCGGGGCGGTCCAGGTGCGGTCCAGCCGGCCGCGGCCGGCCGTCTGCTCCTCGGCCACGAGGACGGCGCCCTCGGGCAGCTCCGCGGCCCGGGCCGCGAGGTCGGTGTTGGTGGACCCGGTGGAGGGGACGACCTCCAGGGAGGTCCACAGGCTGTCGGGCGTGACGAGCGCGCGCTGGAGGGCGGCGGCGTTCAGCGGCGGCCGGTCGAGGCTGGACCAGCGTCCCGCGTAGGGCTCTGATGGCGTCATGCAAGGCAGATTAGGTGTGTCAAACGCCGCACTGCCGCGCGCCATGCCCGCCGATACGCTACGCACCAGTAGCCATCAGTAGTCAATCAATTGACCAGGCAGTTGACACCTCTCAGGGAGCCGCGACCCCGATGTCACAACCCTCAGACCCGATCGACATCCACACCACCGCGGGGAAGATCGCCGATCTGCAGCGCCGCATCGACGAAGCCACCCACGCCGGCTCGGCGCGGGCCGTGGAGAAGCAGCACGCCAAGGGCAAGCTGACGGCGCGCGAGCGGGTGGCGCTGCTCCTGGACGAGGGCTCGTTCGTCGAGCTCGACGAGTTCGCCCGGCACCGCTCCACCGACTTCGGCATGGAGCGCAACCGCCCCTACGGCGACGGCGTGGTCACCGGCTACGGCACCGTCGACGGCCGCCCGGTGGCCGTGTTCTCCCAGGACTTCACCGTCCTCGGCGGCTCGCTCGGCGAGGTCTTCGGCCAGAAGATCATGAAGGTCATGGACTTCGCGCTGAAGACCGGCTGCCCGGTCGTCGGCATCAACGACTCCGGCGGCGCCCGCATCCAGGAGGGCGTCATGGCCCTCGGCATGTACGGCGAGATCTTCCGGCGCAACGTGCACGCGTCCGGTGTGATCCCGCAGATCTCGCTGGTCGTCGGGCCGTGTGCGGGCGGCGCCGTGTACTCGCCGGCGATCACCGACTTCACGGTCATGGTCGACCAGACCTCGCACATGTTCATCACCGGCCCCGACGTCATCAAGACCGTCACCGGCGAGGACGTGGGCTTCGAGGAGCTGGGCGGCGCCCGGACGCACAACAGCACCTCCGGCGTGGCCCACCACATGGCGGGCGACGAGAAGGACGCCATCGAGTACGTCAAGTCGCTGCTGTCGTACCTGCCGTCGAACAACCTCTCCGAGGCGCCCGCCTTCCCCGAGGAGGCCGACACCGAGGTCTCCGAGGCCGACCGCGAGCTGGACGTCCTGATCCCGGACAGCGCCAACCAGCCGTACGACATGCACACCGTCATCGAGCACGTGCTGGACGAGGGCGAGTTCCTGGAGACCCAGTCGCTGTTCGCGCCGAACATCCTGACCGGCTTCGGCCGCGTCGAGGGGCACCCGGTGGGTGTCGTCGCCAACCAGCCGATGCAGTTCGCCGGCTGCCTGGACATCGACGCCAGCGAGAAGGCGGCCCGGTTCGTCCGGACGTGCGACGCCTTCAACATCCCGGTGCTGACGTTCGTGGACGTACCGGGCTTCCTGCCGGGCACCGACCAGGAGTACAACGGAATCATCCGGCGCGGCGCGAAGCTGATCTACGCGTACGCCGAGGCCACCGTCCCCCTGATCACCGTCATCACCCGCAAGGCGTTCGGCGGCGCCTACGACGTCATGGGCTCCAAGCACCTGGGCGCGGACCTCAACCTCGCCTGGCCGACCGCCCAGATCGCCGTCATGGGCGCGCAGGGCGCGGTCAACATCCTGCACCGGCGCACGATCGCCGAGGCCGAGGATGTCGAGGCGACCCGGGCCCAGCTGATCACCGAGTACGAGGACACCCTGCTCAACCCGTACGTGGCGGCCGAGCGCGGTTACATCGACGCGGTGACGCTGCCCTCGGAGACCCGCGCGCACGTCGTCAGGGGCCTGCGGCACCTGCGGAGCAAGCGCGAGTCGCTGCCGCCGAAGAAGCACGGCAACATCCCGCTGTAGGAGGTTCGACGTGATCAAGGTCGTCAAGGGGAACCCGACCCCGGAGGAGCTGGCCGCCGCCCTGGCGGTGGTCCGAGCGCGCGCGGCGGTGCTGGCCTCGGCGCCGTCGGGCGCGCACCCGGTGGCCGACGCGTGGTCCGACCCGGCGCGGCTGGCGGGGCGCCGCCTGCCGCAGCCGGGGCCGCGCGCGTGGGGGCGTACGTACTGGCCCGCGTGAGGCGGACCGCGCGAGGCCTGCGGGGAACATCCGGTGGCGCCTGAGTACCCGTACTCAGGCGCCACCGGCGTCCGCGCGACAGGATCGGGGCATGCTCTGGTCCGACCCGAAGAACGAGCCGCCCAAGGACATGCGCGACGCACAGGCGATGGTCCGGCGGTTGACCGTGGTGCTGGCCCTGGCCATGCTCGTCGTGGTCTACGTCCTGGGCGTGGGCGGCCTGCGCTGAGTGCTGCGGACAGGCCCGTGTCCCGGGTGCGGGGTGCCCGCCTACGATGGCCGGCATGACTGCTCAGCCGCGTGCCCTGGTCCTCGCCTCCGCCTCCCCCGCCCGCCTGAACCTGCTGCGGCAGGCCGGGCTGGCGCCGCACGTCGTCGTCAGCGGCGTCGACGAGGACTCGCTGAACGCGGACACCCCGGCCGAGCTGGCGCTGGCCCTGGCGGAGGCCAAGGCCGCCGCGGTGGCCTCCCTGGCGGAGGCCGCGGGCTCGCTGGTGATCGGCTGCGACTCGGTGCTGGAGCTGGACGGCGAGGCGCTGGGCAAGCCGGCGGACGCCGAGGAGGCCACCGCGCGCTGGAAGTCGATGCGCGGCCGGTCGGGCGTGCTGCGCACCGGGCACTGCGTGATCGACACGGCGACGGGCCGTCAGGTGTCGGCGACGGCGTCCACGACGGTGCGGTTCGGTGAGGTGAGCGACGCGGAGATCGCCGCGTACGTCGAGAGCGGCGAGCCGCTGCACGTCGCGGGGGCGTTCACGCTCGACGGGCTGTCGGCGCCGTTCATCGAGGGCATCGACGGGTGCGCGGGGAACGTCATCGGGCTGTCGATGCCGCTGCTGCGCTCGCTGCTCGGCGAACTGGGCGTGTCCGTCACGGACTTGTGGGCGTGAGCGGACCCGGGCCGACGCCCGGCGGGGCGGTCGGCGGGGCGGTCGGGGCGGTCGGGGGGACAGCCGGCGGATCCGTGTCCGGGCCGGACGCCGGACCGGACGCCGGACCAGACGCCGCGCCGGACGCCGGACCGGCCCCCCGGTCCGCCGGGCGCCCGTAGAGCAGCAGGACGAGCACCAGCAGGCACAGGACGCCCGTGAGGACGGCGAAGGCGCCCCAGCCGACCAGGGCGGCCACGAGGGCGCTCAGGACGCCGTTGGTGACCGCCGCGGCGATCAGCAGGACGCGGGCGGGCCGGCCGGGGGCGCGGTCGCGGACCGCGGCGACGGCGAGCAGGACGGCGCACACCACGAGGAAGCCGCCGAGTCCGGCCCCGAGCACGTATGTTGCCTTGGACATGACAGCCGGATCGCTGCCGGCGATCGACATCGACTGACCGGAGGTCGCCCGGCCCAGCACCAGATGGACGACGACGACCGCCGCGGCCTCCACCACGAGGACGGCCGCGGCCGCCCCGGCCACGATTCTGCGCAGCACGACGCATCCCACCCCTGACACTGGCCCGTTCGGTGCCACGGAGGCTACTCACCGGTAAACCCGGCGACAAGGGGTGCGGCACGACCCTGCCACGCAAAGAATGGCTGGGCCGTTCGTAGGGACTCCACAAAGATTCGCTGCGGGCGGCTGACCGGGCTGACAGAGACCTTGGCCACACGACAGGGTTACTGTGCAGTCGGGGAAACCCCTGACCTGGGGCGCCACAAGGGTTCTCGGAGCTCGAACGAGTCTCGAATAACGCTCTGTGTGGGGAAGCTCACCTCTGGAGACGGGTCGAAAGGCCGTGTCGGCTGTCCCTAAACTCAGCTTGTTTCAAGGAGGGAGCCATCGTGCGCAAGGTGCTCATCGCCAACCGTGGCGAAATCGCTGTCCGCGTTGCCCGGGCCTGCCGGGACGCCGGGATCGCGAGCGTAGCCGTCTACGCCGACCCGGACCGGGACGCTCTGCACGTCCGCGCGGCCGACGAGGCTTTCGCGTTGGGCGGTGACACTCCGGCAGCCAGCTACCTCGACATCGCGAAGGTGCTCCAGGCCGCTGCCGACTCAGGTGCGGACGCCATCCACCCCGGATACGGCTTCCTCTCCGAGAACGCCGACTTCGCGCAGGCCGTCATCGACGCGGGCCTGACCTGGATCGGCCCGCCCCCGCAGGCCATCCGCGACCTCGGTGACAAGGTCGCCGCCCGGCACATCGCCCAGCGGGCCGGCGCGCCGCTGGTCGCCGGTACCCCGGACCCGGTCTCGGGTGCCGAGGAGGTCGTGGAGTTCGCGAAGCAGCACGGGCTGCCGATCGCGATCAAGGCCGCCTTCGGCGGCGGCGGCCGCGGCCTGAAGGTCGCCCGCACCCTGGAAGAGGTGCCCGAGCTCTACGAGTCCGCCGTCCGCGAGGCCGTCGCCGCCTTCGGCCGCGGCGAGTGCTTCGTCGAGCGTTACCTCGACAAGCCCCGGCACGTCGAGACCCAGTGCCTGGCCGACTCCCACGGCAACGTGGTCGTCGTCTCCACCCGTGACTGCTCGCTGCAGCGCCGCCACCAGAAGCTGGTCGAGGAGGCCCCCGCGCCGTTCCTCTCCGAGGCGCAGAACGCCGAGCTGTACGCCGCGTCGAAGGCCATCCTGAAGGAGGCCGGCTACGTCGGCGCCGGCACGGTGGAGTTCCTCGTCGGCCTCGACGGGACGATCTCCTTCCTGGAGGTCAACACCCGCCTGCAGGTCGAGCACCCGGTCACCGAAGAGGTCGCCGGCATCGACCTGGTCCGCGAGATGTTCCGCATCGCCGACGGCGAGGAGCTCGGCTACGGCGACCCGCAGCTGCGCGGCCACTCCATCGAGTTCCGCATCAACGGCGAGGACCCGGGCCGTAACTTCCTGCCCGCCCCCGGCACCGTGACGAAGTTCAGCGCGCCGACCGGCCCGGGTGTCCGCCTGGACGCCGGCGTAGAGTCCGGCTCGGTCATCGGCCCGGCCTGGGACTCGCTGCTGGCCAAGCTGATCGTCACCGGCGCCACCCGCGAGCAGGCCCTCCAGCGGGCCGCCCGCGCCCTGGCGGAGTTCGAGATCGAGGGCATGGCCACCGCCATCCCCTTCCACCGCGCGGTCGTCGCCGACCCCGCCTTCGCGCCGGCCGACGGCAACCCGTTCACGGTCCACACCCGCTGGATCGAGACCGAGTTCGTCAACGAGATCCCGGTGTTCGCGGCGCCCGCCGCCGAGGACACCGACGAGGAGCCGGGCCGCGAGACGGTCGTCGTCGAGGTCGGCGGCAAGCGTCTCGAGGTCTCCCTGCCGTCCTCGCTGGGCATGACCCTGGCCCGTACGGCCGCCGCCGGCGGGGCCAAGCCCAAGCGCCGTGTCGCCAAGAAGTCCGGCCCGGCCGCCTCCGGCGACAGCCTCGCCTCGCCCATGCAGGGCACGATCGTCAAGGTCGCGGTCGAGGAGGGCCAGCAGGTCAACGAGGGTGACCTGGTCGTCGTGCTCGAAGCGATGAAGATGGAGCAGCCGCTCAACGCGCACCGCTCCGGCACCGTCGTCGGCCTCACCGCCGAGGTCGGCGCGTCCGTCACCTCCGGCGCGACGATCTGCGAGATCAAGGACTGACGTCCTCGCCGCCGTACGACGTACGCCGTACGCCGTACGCCGTAGACGAAGCCCCCGCCCGGTCAAGCTTTCCGGGCGGGGGCTTCGTCGTGTCAGTGTCGGACCGTCATGCGGGACTCATGTCACCAGGTGCCCGGGAGGGCCTGCCAGCTGCGGAAGGTGTTCTCGAAGCCGCCGTCGGTGCGGCCCTTGAACGTGAAGGCGCTGGTGGCGCCGGTGGCGTAGTTGTACAGGACGGACAGGTCCTCGCGGCCGTCGCCGTCGGCGTCGCCCGACACCAGCAGGCCCGTGCTGGACGCGTACCAGTTGCCGTCCGGGGTGTTCCAACTGCTCAGCTCCGCACCGACCTTGCCGTCGGCCTGGCCGAGCAGCGTGGTCAGCGAGTCGCTGCCGTCGGTGTGGTCGTACATCAGGGCCGCGTCGGCACGCCCGTCACCGTTGTAGTCGCCGACCGTGAACTTGGTGCGCGGGTACTCCCACTGCTCCTTCGTCTTGGTCCACGACTTGACCGGAGCGGCGAAGCCGCCGCCCGGCTGGCCGATGAAGGTCCACATCGCCGCGCCGCCGGCGGTGTAGCCGTAGAGCGCGAGGATGTCGTCGCGGCCGTCGCCGTTGATGTCACCCGCCCGGTACGAGGCGTGGGGGGCCCACCACTGCCCGGTGCCCACCCGCCAGCTGGCGATGCCCGAGTTGAAGGTGCCGTTGGCGTTGCCGGTCCAGGTGTGCAGGCCCGCCGCGCCGTCGCCGTAGTCGTAGACCATGGCGATGTCGGCCCTCTTGTCGCCGTTGAAGTCGCCGGCGACGAAGGTGCCCTTGTTCCAGTCGAAGTTGCCCGCGGCCGCCGTCAGGCCCTTGACGGGGGTGAAGGTGCCGTCGGCGTTGGAGAGGAAGTTCCACAGCGCGTTGCTGCCGTCGGCGTAGCCGTAGACCGCGCCGATGTCGGTGCGGCCGTCGCCGTTGAAGTCACCGGCGACCCACTTGGCACGGTCGTCGGAGAAGCTGCCCTTGGCGCTGGTCCAGCGGACCGTGGGCTCCTCGTAGCCGCCGTCGGGGCGGGCGTCGAGCACCCACAGGGCGGTGGTGTTGTCACCGTAGTCGTAGACGGTCGCCAGGTCGCTGCGGCCGTCGCCGTTGAAGTCGCCGGACAGGTCGGTCCGCAGGTGCGCGGTGCGGTCGGTGGGACGGTGCTCGACCGCCGCGCCCGTCGTCCTGTTGAAGCGGATGTAGCCGCCCGTGAAGTCCTCGCGGACACCGCCCGCGACCTCGTACTCGTCCGACTTCGGGTACCCCAGGAAGCTCTTCTCCGCGCCGAGGGCGATCCACTTGGCGCGGATGGAGCCGTAGACCGGCCACGCGCCGGTGGCAGAGGTCCAGTAGACCGATGCGGTGTCCGAGGTCTGGCCGCGCTTGCGGAAGTGGTTGTAGCGGCCGACGCCGTCGGTGTGGTTGGTCTCGTCGGTCGTCGGGTAGCCGAGCCGGCTCGGGCCGCCCATCTGTACGTACCGGGCGTAGATGCCGCCGTGGACCGAGAAGGACCCGGTCTCCGGTGACCAGTAGATCGCGCCGGCGCCGCCGGAACCGGAGAAGGTGGTGAACGCGCCGACCTCGTCGAAGGTCCTGGCCTCGTCGGAGGTCGGGTATCCGAGGATGCCCTTCTCCGCGCCGAGGCTGATCCACTTCGAGCGGATGCCGTTCATGACCAGCCAGGCGCCGGTGCTCGGGTGCCAGTAGATGGAGGCGTTGTCGCTGGTGGAGCCGTTGGTCCGCAGGTGGACGAACTTGCCGCCGTCGGGGTTGTCCGTGACCTTGCCCGAGGGCTTGCCGAAGCCGGTGGCCCCGCCCTTGGCCTTGAACTTCGCCAGGATCGGACCGCACAGCCGCTGGGTCGTCCCGGCGGTCACCGCCGGCACGTTCTCGCACGTGGTCCACGGGGTGCCGCCGACCGCGATCTGGCGGGCCGGGCTGAAGGCGTCGCCGCCCACGGGCTGACGGCCCTGGAACTCCCAGAGCACGCCGTTGTTGTCCCGCGACCACAGGTCGGGGAAGCCGTCCTTCTCGAAGTCGCCGAGGCTGGCCAGGTGGGGCCGGACCGCACCGGTGAAGTCGGTGCCGATGGACTGGGTGCGTACGGCCGCGTCACCGTAGACGGCCAGGTCGATGCCGGCCTTGGACGCGGGGTCGGTGGAGGGGCGGCTGGTGTACTGGTGGATCTTTCCGGTGGTCCTGTCGCGGGCCCAGAGCTCCGGCAGGCCGTCCTTGTTGAGGTCGCCGGGCGCGATCAGGGTCATGTTCTGCCAGTCGGCGTTGCCGAGCTGGACCGGGTCGTAGGACCGCTTGTCCAGGACGCCGTCGCTCTGGCCGAAGTAGAGCCAGAGCTCCCCGCCGGTCTTGACCAGCAGGTCGGGCTGGTCCGCCTCGTCGATCCTGCCGTCGCCCTCGCCCGTCTCGGTGGGGTCGTCGTTGACGCTGCCGATGGCCAGCACCTGGTCGGCGTTGGCCCAGTGGTCGTTGGCGTCGTAGCGGGTGCCCAGCTCGATCCGGCTGTTCTCGGGGTCTTCGAGCTCACCGTCGCCCGCGCCGCGGTAGACGTACAGGTTCTGCCGGCTGTTGTCGGCCGAGGGCTCCAGGACGATCAGGTCCTCGTAGTAGTCGCCCTCGTTCCAGCTGCCCCACTGCGTCAGGGACCGGGCGTTGGCGAAGTTGCCGTGCTCGGCCTGCCGGGGCACGCCGAAGGCGCCGCCGGTCGTGCCGGGAACCATCCACAGCTTGCCGTCACCCGGGTCGACGCTCCAGATGTCGGTCTGGCCGTCGCCGTTGACGTCGCCGTGCTTGTCCCGCTCCAGCGGGCGCTTGGCGTAGTACTGGAAGAAGGTCTTGTTCGACGGGTTGCCCGCCGCGTCCAGGCTCCACACGTAGAGGCTGTGCGGGCCGGCCGCCACCGGGGTGTACTTGACGTCCACCGGTCCGCCCTTGACGGCCGGGGTGGCCGTGCGGACGGTCGGGTTCTCGGTGGTGTACCACTGGTACTTGGCCACGTCGGTCGCGCCACCGGACTCGAACTTGAAGGTGCCCTCGGTGCGGGCGTAGCCGTTGCCCGTCTGGTCGTCCTCGGGGAACTGTACGGAGGACACCTTGGGCTTGGTGGACGGGCCCTTCAGGTCCACGGTGAACGAGCACTGGCCGTTCCAGGCGCTGGTGTCGGTGCCGTCGGTGACCCGGACGTCCCACTTCCAGGCCCCGTCGGTGGGCGCCGGGATCCGCGCCATCGCGACGTTGCCCGAGGTCTTCTTGTCGAGCACCTTCTTCAGGGTGCCGCTGTAGTCGTCGGCCTTCCAGTAGTGGAATTCCGCGGTGAGGCTGGTGTCCTCGGCGTCCTTCACGCGGGCGCGCAGGACGACCTCGTCCGTCCGGCCGATGGTGCCGCCCGAGCAGGCCACGTACGGGTCCGTCGAGCGGTCCGAGATGGTCGGGGTGGTGTTGTACTTGGTGGAGATGCGGAGGCTGTCCGGGTCCAGCTTGCGCCAGGAGACGTCGACGGTGTCCTTCGCGGCCTTCAGGCCGAGGGTCCACTGTGACTTGCCGCTCTTGACGGCGCCGGCCACCCCGGAGGTGACGTTCATCTCGATGGTGTCGCCGTCACCCGGGCAGTTGCGGCCGCCGTAGGACTGGCCGGAGGCGTCCACCATCCGGTTCCAGTCCGGCTGGCTGTTCCAGGTGGTGGACTTGCTGATGGGGTCGGTGTCCCAGACCTGGATGTCGCCGGAGTTGCAGCTCCAGGAACCCGCCGACTTCTGCTTGATCCGCAGCGTGGATTCCATGATCCGCTTGCCCTTGAGGCTGCCCACGGGGACCTGGAAGAAGGTCTTGGCGCAGACCACGGCGCCGCCCTTGGCGGCGTCCTTGGCGCAGCCGACGCGGGCGTCGTCGCTGAGGGTGCCGCCGTTCCAGTAGTTGGTCTTCTCGGTGCCGGGGATGCCGTTGTGCTTGTACGCCACCGTCCACGCGGACTTCCAGTCGTCCCGCCACTTCGGGTCGATGACGACGGGGTAGGTGGTGTCCGCGGCCGTCAGCAGGTTCCGGTCCGTGGTGAGGGTGAGCTTGTCGCCCTTGAGCGAGACGCCGAGGTCGGCCTGCTTGCTGCCGACGTCGATGCCCTCGGTGGCGGGCGTGGCGGCGGCCTGGGCGGTCGGGGCGGCGGCCTGGATGCCCGCAGCCGGGGCCTTGGCGGCGGAAGCCTTGGCGTCCGGAGCCTTGGCGTCCGGAGCCTTGGCGCCCGCGGCGGGCTGCGCCGCCGTCCTGCCCGCGCCGGAGTCCCACATCTGGGGCTTGGCGGAGCTGAACAGGGTCTGCCCGGCGGGGTCGACGGCCCGGAGCGCGCCGTCCGGCTCCTCGCGCAGGCTGACGCCGGTGCCCTTGAGGCCGAAGTCGAGGGAGGCCAGCTCCGGGTTGGCGGCGGCCTCCCGGTCCTTCACGATCAGCTGGTGCGAGAAGCCGGTGGCGTCCGCGGCGACCCGCAGGTCGACGCCCTTGAGCACCTCCGCGTACGTGGCGCTGTTGCCCTCCACCTTCGGCGCCGGCAGCGGCTTGGGCCAGGTCAGGGAGATGTCCCGGCCGTCCTTGCGCATGGTCACCAGCGGAGCGGTGCCGCCGCCGGAGAAGCTCAGTGCGCTGTGGGTGGCCTTGGTGGCGATCCGGCCGTCCTCCTGCTTGGTCAGGCCGGTGTCGACGGGGACGAGCTTGCCCCCGCGGTGGACGCGGATCGGCACCAGCGCCTGCTCGGTGGAGAACGAACCGTCCGGGTTGGCCCAGACCTCCTCGTCCTCGGTGCGCTGGGAGACGATCTCGACGCGCTTGCCGGTGCGCTGGGCCTCGGCACTGGCCTTGGCGGCCTGTTCGGCCTCGGTGGCGCCGGAGTTCTTGGGCTTGGGCTTGGGCTTGGCTGCGGCCGGCGCCTGGGCCGGTCCGGCCGCGGCGGCGACGGGCACCGCGCCGAGCAGGGCGGCGACCAGCGCGGTCGCCACGGTGAGTACGGGCGCTCTGCGGGAGAGCGGCCCGGTGACGCGGGACCGCGTCGGGAAGGGTCTCACTGAGTGGGTCCTCGGTGTCGGTTCCGGCAGCTCCCCCTCGCGGGCAGCGGCCGAAAGCAGTCGGCTGAGCCTCCGACCGGAAAGCAGTATTCGGCCATTCCGTTTTCGGCCCGCTGTGTTCGATTGATTTGTAGCATCAGACGGGGTCTGCGTTCGACCCGGATCCCGTCGCACGGAGCATCCCCGGGGGCCTCGCGCGCGAAGTAAAGGAACCTCAAATTCCGCATTTAACACACCGTTAAAGATGCGCTTCACCTGGGCATATGCGGAGTCGCCTCCTCCGGATATTTCCCGACCACGCCGGGCTTCGACGCTGTTAGGTTCTGCGCGTCCGGTAAATCGCGGAACAACAGTGGTCCGCGTGCAATAATCAGGAGCGTTCGAATCTTGAAGAGAACCCAGGCGCATGCAATGCGTGCGCCTCTGAGGCGTGCCTGGCGGTGGCCGATACCGCTCATCGCCGCCAGTTTGCTGACCACGGGCCTGACCGTGGCGGACGCATCGGCGGCCTCCGGGCCCAAGCTGCCCGGCAACCAGAAGCTGACGAAGGTCGGCGGCAGCGACGTCAAGGGCAAGCCCGCGGCCGGGCCCGCGGAGTCGCAGAAGAAGAAGTGGAAGTCCGCGCCGGACGTCGCCTGGCCCGCGGCCGGCTCGGCCGAAATCAGCCTGCCCGACGCACAGGTCCCGACCGTCGCGGCAATGAAATCAGCCACCGGTCCCGCTTCCGCGCCCGCGGCAGCCGGATCGCCGCAGGCCGGCAAGGCGGTGAAGGCGGGCACGCTGCCCGTCTCCGTCTCGGCCCTGCCGGCGAAGAACGCGTCCTCGGCAGAGCGCCGTTCGGCCGGGGCCGCGGGGGCCCCGGCAGCCGCCGATCCGACCGGCGCCGCCGATCCGACCGGCGCCGCCGCTGCGACCGGCGTCAAGGTCAAGGTCGATCTGCACGACCAGGCCACGGCCAAGCGCTCCGGCGTCGGGAACGGCCTCCTGCTGACCGTCCGGCGGACCGATGCGGGCACCAAGGCCGCCCCGGTCTCGGTGGAGCTGGACTACAACGCCTTCAAGAACGCCTACGGCGGTGGCTGGGGCTCCCGCCTCCGCTTCACGGCCGTACCCGCGTGTGCGCAGACGACGCCGCAGCGTCCTGAGTGCCAGGGCTCCCAGGACGTCGTCACGAAGAACGACCCGGTCACCGGCAAGCTCGTCGCGACCTTCGACGCCCCGGCCGGCCGGGCCCCTGCCGCCAAGCCGGTCGGCAGCGCGTTCCTGTCCGCCCCCGCGGCGGCGGCGAGCAGCGCGACGATGCAGTCCGCCCCGGCCGCCGCGGCGGCCAACAGCGGCACCATGGTGCTGTCCGCCACGGCCGGCGCCGACGGCGCGAACGGCACCTACAAGGCCACCAGCCTGAACCCGTCGGGTTCCTGGCAGGCGGGCGGTTCGGCGGGTGACTTCTCCTGGTCCTACCCGCTGGACATCCCGGCTTCCCTGGGCGGTCCGAGCCCGTCGCTGTCCCTGGGCTACTCCAGCGCCACCATCGACGGCCGTACGAGTGCCTCCGCGCAGCAGACGTCCTGGGTGGGTGACGGCTGGGACCTGGCCTCGAACTACATCGAGCGGTCCTTCACCCCGTGCAGCCAGGACAAGCGCAAGGACTCCGGCTACAACAACCCCAAGGACGACACCGGCGACCTGTGCCACGGCGCACCCATGGTCACCATGTCCCTCAACGGCGGCTCGACGCCGCTGGTCCTGGACGACACCAGCAAGAAGTGGCGTCCGGCCAAGGACGACGGCTCCCGCCTGGAACTCCTCTCCGGCGCCGACAACGGCGACAAGGAGGGTGAGCACTGGCGGTTCACCAACCCCCAGGGCATCCAGTTCTACTTCGGCCTCAACAAGCTGAACAACTGGGTCGCGGGCAAGCCGGTGACCAACTCCACCTGGACCGTCCCCGTCTACGGCAACCACCCCGGTGAGCCCTGCTACAACGCCACCTTCGCGGACGCCGTCTGCAGCCAGGCCTACCGCTGGAACCTGGACTACGTCGTGGACCCGCGCGGCAACGCGATGACGTACTGGTACCAGAAGGAGCAGAACTACTACGGCTCCAACTACAAGATCGCCGGTGGTTCCACCGCCCGCGAGTACACCCGCTCCGGCTGGCTCGACCACGTCTCCTACGGCCTGCGCGACGACAACCTCTTCACCAGCGCCCCGGCCGAGGTCCGCTTCAAGGTCGAGGAACGGTGCCTGAAGACCACGACGTTCGACTGCGACCCGGCCAAGCTCAAGCCGGAGGTCGACTGGAACATCGCCAAGCAGTGGCCGGACACCCCCGGCGACCAGCTGTGCGCCAAGGGCGAGGAGTGCAAGGGCCGGTTCACCCCGACCTTCTTCTCCCGCAAGCGCCTGACGGAGGTCAGCACCTTCGTCTGGAACGGCACCACCCACAAGCCGGTCGACACGTGGAAGCTCGTGCAGGACTTCCCGCAGACCGGTGACGGCTCGGACTACCCGCTGTGGCTGTCGGAGATCCGCCACGTGGGCAAGAACGGCACGAACGTGGCGGGTGCGGCGAACGCGGAGATCGAGCTTCCTGCGGTGAAGTTCCGCGGCAAGCAGCTCGACAACCGTGTCGACGGCCAGGGAGACGGCAAGGTCCCCTTCAAGCGCTACCGCATCGAAGCGATCGACACCGAGACCGGCTCGACCATCGCGGTCGACTACGCTCAGCCCGAGTGCCGGACCGCCGACCCCCGCGTCATGCCGGCCTCGCCGGAGACCAACACGCTGCGCTGCTACCCGGTGATCTCCGAACTCCCGGACCCCACCGACCCCGAGCGCAAGCGGAAGATCTACTCCACCGACTGGTTCCACAAGCACATCGTGGACTCCGTCCGTGAAGAGGACCGGGCCGGCAACTCCCCGAGCCGTGTCACCACGTACCAGTACGTCGGAAAGCCCGCCTGGGCCTTCGACGACGAGACGGAGATGATGCGGCCCAAGACGCGTACGTGGTCGCAGTGGCGCGGCTACGAGCGCGTCAGGACGTTCATCGGCGCGGCCCCCGACAAGCGGTCCATGACCGAGACCCTCTTCTTCCGCGGCCTGGACGGCGACCGCGCCACCCCCGAGGGCGGCAGGAAGTCCGTCAAGGTCAAGGACTCCGAGGGCAACGAGATCGCCGACCACCGCCTCTACGCCGGCCAGACCCGCGAGGTCCTGGCCTACAACGGCGAAGGCGGCGCCCTGGAGGCGGCCACCACCTACACCCCGTGGCTGCACGGCCCGACGGCCACCCGCCTGCGCAAGGGCGAGGTCCCGGCGGAGGACATCGAACCCCTCCAGTCCTTCGTCCAGCAGACCACGCACGTCAACTCGCGCATCCTGCTCTCCGACGGCCGCGGCTGGCGCCGCACCGCCATGGAGACCAGGTACGACAACCGCGGCATCGCCCAGTGGGTGTCGCGCAAGGGCGACGTCGCCGACCCCTCGGACGACAGCTGCAGCCGCTACGAGTACGAGTCGGACGAGACCCGCTGGATCATCGCCCGCCAGAAGCGCATCGAGACCGTGGCCAAGGCGTGTGACGCTGCCGTGCAGCGCCCCGCGGACGTCACCTCGGACGTCAAGGTGTCGTACGACGCGGCCGGCAACGTCAAGTCGACGGAGTCGCTGACCGGGTACTCCGGCAGCACTCCGCAGTACCAGGTCGACGGCAGCGCGACCTTCGACGACTACGGCCGTCCGAAGACGACCACCGACGTCTTCGGCAAGGTCACCAAGCTCGACTACACCCCGGCGTCGGGTCAGATCGTCACGAAGGTCGTCACCACCAACCACGCCGGCCACACCGAGACGACGCAGACCGACCAGGGCCGCGGCTCCGTCCTGGCCAAGCAGGACACCAACGGCCGCCGCCAGGTGATGGAGTACGACGCCCTCGGCCGCCTGACCAAGGTGTGGTCGCCGGGCCGTACCCCGTCGAGCAAGTCGCCCAACGGCATGTTCTCCTACGACGTCCGCACCGACGGTCCGGTCGTCATCACCAACAAGGCGCTGCTGGACGACGGCACCTACCGCACCAGCTACGACATCTACGACAGCAGCCTGCGCATCCGCCAGACCCAGATGGAAGCCCTGGCCGGCGGCCGCGTCATCTCCGACACCTTCTACAACAGCCTCGGCCAGGTCTGGAAGTCCAACGGCGCCTACTACACCGCAGGCACCGCCTCCGGCGTCCAGTTCGCGCCGAAGGACAACGAGGTCCCGTCCTCCACGGTGACCCAGTACGACGGCTCCGGCCGCTCGGTGGCCCAGATCTCCCGCAAGTTCGGCGAGGAGACCGACCGCACCACCACCACCTACGGCGGCGACAACATCACCGTCGACCCGCCCAAGGGCGAGACCCCGACCCGGGCCTTCCTCGACGGCGCCGGCCGCAAGACCGAGCTCCGCCACTACCGGTCCGACTCGCCGACCGGGGACTACGACAGGACGACCTACGGCTACGACGAGCGTGGATCGCTGGAGTCGGTCACCAACCAGGCCGGCGACAAGTGGGGGTTCAAGTACGACCTCCGCGGCCGCATGACCGAGCAGACGGACCCCGACAAGGGCACGTCGAAGATGACGTACGGCAAGGGCGACCGGCTCGCCACACTGACGGACGGCCGCGGCAAGGTCACCGCCCCCGAGTACGACGCCTTCGGCCGGGTCGTCGCGATCCATGAGGGCTCGCCGACGGGCCCGAAGCTGACCTCGACCACCTTCGACACCCTGCCGGGCGCCATCGGCCTGCCCGTGGCCTCGACCCGGTACGTGGACGGAAAGGCGTACACCCAGGAAGTCACCGGGTACGACACCGACTACCGCCCGACCGGAACGAAGATCACGATTCCGTCCTCGGAAGGTGCTCTCGGCGGTACGTACCAGTTCTCCACCGGCTACCGGGCCAACACCGGCCTGATCGAGTGGACCGAGCAGCCGGCCGTGGCCGGGCTGCCCATCGAGCTCATCTCGATGAAGTACAACCACTTCGAGCTGCCCACCGTCATGGGCGTCGAAGGCAAGACGTTCGTCGACAAGGTCGACTACTCGCCCATGGGCGACGTCCTGCGCACCCACTCCGGCCCGGCCGGATCGCAGGTCTACACGACCAACTACTACGACGAGCAGACCCGCCGCCTGACCCGGACCATCAACGACACGGAGAAGGCTCCGGGCCGGATCAACGACACGTCGTACGACTACGACGCCGTCGGCAACATCCTCAAGATCACCGACAAGGAAGGCCCCACCGCCGCCCCCGACGTCCAGTGCTTCGCCTACGACTACATGCGCCGCATGAACGAGGCGTGGACGGCCACGGACGACTGCGCGGCCAAGCCCGACGCCGCGGGCCCCGGCTCCAAGCCGCAGGTCGGCGGTCCCAGCCCGTACTGGAGCTCCTACAGCTTCGACGCGGCGGGCAACCGCACCAAGGAGGTCCAGCACTCCCCCACCGGTGACCTCACCAAGGACGTCACCCGCTCCTACAGCTACGGAACTCCCGGCCAGCCCGGCGCCAACCAGCTCAAGAAGGTCGACGTCACCGGCCCCGGTGGAACCCGTACCGAGTCCTACACCTACGACAAGGCCGGCAACACCGAGACCCGCACCGTCCAGGGCGACACCCAGACCCTGCTCTGGAACACGACGGGCCAGCTGGAGAAGGTCACCAAGGGGACGGACGAGACCGGCTTCGTCTACGACGCCGGCGGCAACCGCCTCATCAAGCGCGACAACACCGGCACCACGCTCTACCTGCCGGGCACCGAGGTCAAGCTGACCAAGGCCGGCAAGCTGGAGGGCACGCGCTACTACGCCCACCCGGCCGGCCCGACCATGGTCAAGACCGTCAAGGACGGCGTGACCACCACGTCGTACCTGATGACCGACCACAACGGCACGGCGACCACCTCCGTGGACGCCAAGACCTCCGCGGTCACCCGCCGCAAGTTCACCCCGTACGGCGAGGTCCGCGGCACGGCCCCGTCGGTGTGGCCGGGCAAGGGCGGCTATGTCGGCGGCGAGATCGACGAGTCCATCGGCACGGTCCACCTGGGCGCCCGCGAGTACGATCCGGCGACCGGACGGTTCCTGTCCGTCGACCCGATCGTCGACTTCAACGAGCCCAAGCAGCAGAACGCGTACGTCTACGCGAACAACTCGCCGGTCACGTACGCCGACCCCAGCGGCCTCTCCATCGCACCGCCCGTGATGCCCGTCAAGGACTTCACGGAAGCGGAGGCCGCCTGGGCCCGCATGATCCAGGGCAAGAGCGCCCTGGACATCGCCCTCGAAGTCGCCATGGGCATCCTCAAGGACGCCTCCGGCTACGACGACATCCGCGACTGCCTCAGTGGCTCGTGGGGCGCCTGTGCCGGTCTCGCCCTCGATGCGGCCCTGCCCTTCGCGGGCCGCGCCAAGCGCATCCTCAAGGCACTCGACCGCGCCTGGGAAGCCTTCAACAGCTGGTCGCACAAACTCGCACTCGCCCGCGACATCCTCGCCCGCGTCAAGCGCTACGAGCAGGCCATGGCGAAGTACGCCGAGGACCTCGCCGAGTGGAAGCGGCAGGTGGAGGAAGCAGCCGAACGGGCCAGAAAACTGGAGGAGGAAGCAGCAGCAGCCAGAAAGGCGGCCCAGGAGGCGGCAGCCGCCGCGGCCAAGAAGGCCGACGAGGCCAAGGCCGCAGCGGCCAGGCAGGGCAAGGCGTCCACGCAGAAGGCCAAGAAGGGCGACGGCGACGGAAAGTCGTCGAAGTCCGACGAGACGTCCAAGAACGACGCCCCGCAGAAGGACAGCTGCGAATCCAACAGCTTCGTCCCGGAGACCCACGTCCTGATGGCCGACGGCTCGTCCAAGCCCATCGAGGACGTCGAGATCGGTGACGAGGTACTTGCGGGCAACGCGGAGTCCGGATCGACCACGGCGCGGCCCGTCGTGGCGCAGATCATCGGCCAGGGGCAGAAGAACCTGGTCGAGATCACCATCGACACGGACGGCGCCAAGGGCGATGCGGCGGAGCAGGTGACCGCCACGGATCAGCATCCGTTCTGGGTCCCGTCCCTGCGCAAGTGGCTCGATGCGACCGACCTCAAGGCCGGCGACCTGCTGCAGACCTCGTCGGGTACGTGGGTCCAGGTCACCGAGGTCAAGCGCTGGACGCAGCAGAAGCAGGTCCGCAACCTCACGGTCGCGGGCGAGCACACGTACTACGTGCTGGCGGGCTCCGCCGCCCTCCTGGTTCACAACTGCGGCAAGGGCAAGGGCAGGGGCGACGGGAAGAAGGCCGAATCCCCGGCCTTCAAGAATGATCCGTACCACAAGGACGCGGTGGACAGCCGGGTCATCCCCCAGGAGGTTCACGACACCGTGGACGCGATCCGGCAGGGGCTGATCGACCAGCGCATCTCCGACGGTGAATGGGACACGCTGAAGGGAAGGCCGGGTATGCCTGGCGGTGCCCGCAAGTGGATCGGCTCGACCATCTACACAGGCGTGGGAGAAGCCGGACAGACCGGCAACAGTCTGACCAGAATCCTGGTCGATTCGCACGGCAATATCGGATACGTACTCGGCCACAGATACAATAAGGTGTACACGTATCCGTGGGGCACTCTACCGGGCGCGTACACAGGCCGCTCCGGGCCGGTCAACCGACGGCGTTAGGAAAAGGAATGTCCGATCAGTCGGAACGGGAGGGCCAACTGGCCCTGGCCGGCCTGTCCGTGCAGCCGGCGGTCGCCGTCCCTGCAGGCGCCGTCCCCCCTGCGGTCGCAGGTCAGATGATGAGCGTCCTGCCGGGCGACACCCGTAGCGAAGCATGGGTGGACGTGGAGGATCCCCTCCTCCACGAGAAGGCGAATTCCGACTGGTACCGCCTCTCCGTCACGAATGGACTGTTCAAGGAGGAAGACCCGACCTTCTTCATCGCGCTTCGACCGCCCGGTGAGGAAGGGCCGTCCCGATGGACCTGCGTGACACTGCAGGACCCCTGGGACATCATGGGCAAGGGTGCAGCAGGAATTCTCGGCAGCAGCTACGGGCGCCCGGAGTTTCTCACCCTGTCCCGTGACGGAAGTGTTTTGTGCTGTGGGACCACATCGCAATTCTCGATCGGCACGGTGGTGGTGACATCACCGGAACGCCAAGAGGTTCTCCGGCGATTCGCCCGCTATCTCAGCATTGCTGATATCGGGCATCCGGAATCCCGGGCAGCCGCAAAGCGGTGGCTCGACAGCACGGAATGACACACACGTAAATGACACAGATGCCCCACCGGGTCCGCCCGGTGGGGCATCTGCGTTCCCGGCGGGAGTCCGCTACCGCCTCCGCAGGTCCGCCACCCGCGCCCGGTCCCCCGGCTCCGGTGGTGAGACCGCGCTGCGGAGCTGGGGGCCGCCGCGGCGCTGGACCGGGAGCGGGGCGTCGCGGCGGGTCTGGCGGCGGCCGGGGAGGCCGTCGACGCCGGCCGCGCCCGGGTGGCCGGAACCGGCCACGGTGATCTGCACGCCCTGGTCGGCCAGTGCCTGGAGCTCGGTGGCGGCCCGGTCGTCGTGCGGCGGGGGCTCGTCGGTCACCAGGCGGGTGATCACGTCCGTCGGCACGGTCTGGAACATCGTGTCGGTGCCCAGCTTGCCGTGGTCGGCGAGGACCACCACCTCCGCGGCCGCCTGCACCAGCGCCCGGTCCACGCTCGCGGAGAGCATGTTCGAGGTGGACAGGCCGCGTTCGGCGGTCAGTCCGCTGCCGGAGAGGAAGGCGCGGGAGACCCGCAGGCCCTGGAGGGACTGCTCGGCCCCGCTGCCGACCAGCGCGTAGTTGGAGCCGCGCAGGGTGCCGCCGGTCATCACGACCTCGACCCGGTTGGCATGCGCCAACGCCTGTGCGACGAGCAGGGAGTTGGTGACCACGGTCAGTCCGGACACCCGGGCGAGCCGGCGGGCCAGCTCCTGGGTCGTGGTGCCCGCGCCGACGACCACGGCCTCGCCCTCTTCGACGAGGCCGGCGGCTACATCGGCGATGGCGGTCTTCTCCGCCGTCGCGAGGTGGGACTTTTGCGGAAAGCCGGACTCCCGCGTGAAACCGCCCGGCAAGACCGCACCGCCGTGCCGGCGGTCGAGGAGTCCTTCTGCCTCCAGTGCCCGCACGTCCCGCCGTACGGTCACTTCGGAGGTCTGGACGACGCGGGCGAGCTCACGGAGCGACACGGCCCCGTTGGCGCGCACCATTTCGAGGATCAACTGACGACGTTCTGCAGCGAACACGAAACAGACGGTAACCCCAACGACCGTCTGCTTTCAGCTCTTTGCGCCGGAATTCCGAAGTTGTCCGCACGGCGGGGCGACTAGTGGTATACGCACAGCGAAGGCTGCGTGTCGACCACGTGACGATACGTCGCCCCGCCCCAAACCCCGTACGGCCTGCGGCGGTTCGGCAGGCCTAGGCCTCGCCGCCGGCCTTGCGGGTGTGCAGCTGGCGGGCCACCTCGGCGATCGATCCGGACAGCGAGGGGTACACGGTGAACGCGTTTGCGATCTGCTCGACCGTCAGGTTGTTGTCGACGGCGATCGAGATCGGGTGAATCAGTTCGCTCGCGCGCGGCGAGACGACCACGCCGCCGACGACGATGCCGGTGCCGGGGCGGCAGAACAGCTTCACGAAGCCGTCGCGGATGCCCTGCATCTTGGCGCGCGGGTTGCGCAGCAGCGGCAGCTTGACCACCCGGGCGTCGATCTTGCCGGCGTCGACGTCGGCCTGGGTGTAGCCGACGGTGGCGATCTCGGGGTCGGTGAAGACGTTGGAGGAGACCGTCTTGAGGTTCAGCGGGGTCACCGCGTCGCCCAGGAAGTGGTACATCGCGATGCGGCCCTGCATGGCCGCGACCGAGGCGAGCGCGAAGACGCCCGTGACGTCGCCGGCGGCGTACACGCCGGGCGCGCTGGTGCGCGAGACCTTGTCGGTCCAGATGTGGCCGGACTCCTTCAGCCGGACCCCGGACTCCTCCAGGTTCATGTCCCGGGTGTTCGGGACGGCGCCGACCGCCATGAGGCAGTGCGTGCCGGAGATGACCCGGCCGTCGGAGAGGGTCACCTCGACCCGGTCGCCGACCCGCTTGGCGGACTCGGCGCGCGAGCGGCCGACGACGTTCATGCCGCGGCGCCGGAAGACGTCCTCCAGGACGGCCGCCGCGTCCGGGTCCTCGCCGGGCAGCACGCGGTCGCGGGAGGAGACCAGGGTGACGCGGGAGCCGAGGGCCTGGTAGGCGCCGGCGAACTCGGCGCCGGTCACACCGGAGCCGACCACGATGAGCTCCTCGGGGAGCTCGTCCAGGTCGTAGACCTGGGTCCAGTTCAGGATGCGCTCGCCGTCGGGCTGGGCGTCGGGGATCTCGCGGGGCGTGCCGCCGGTGGCGATGAGCACGGCGTCCGCGGTCAGAATCGTTTCGGTGCCGTCGGCGGCGGTGACGATCACGTCGCGGGTGCCGTCGATGCCCTGCGGGCCGCCGAGCTTGCCGCGGCCGCGCAGGACGCGGGCGCCGGCCCGGGTCACGGAGGCGGTGATGTCGTGGGACTGGGCGAGCGCGAGGCGCTTGACACGGCGGTTGACCTTGCCGAGGTCCACGCCGACGATGCGCGCCTTCTGCTCCAGCGGCGGGGTGTCGTCGGCGACGATGATGCCCAGCTCCTCGTGGGAGGAGTCGAAGTTGGTCATCACCTCGGCCGTCGCGATGAGGGTCTTGGAGGGTACGCAGTCGGTCAGGACCGAGGCCCCGCCCAGGCCGTCGCAGTCGACGACGGTCACCTCCGCGCCGAGCTGGGCGCCCACGAGCGCCGCTTCATACCCGCCGGGTCCGCCGCCGATGATCACGATCCGGGTCACGAAAAGTCCGCCTCACGTCTACCCGGCCGGCTGCCGCTTCCGGCCGGTGGTTCCGGGGTGACTCCCCGGGGGATGCATTCCGTGCTCCATTGTCCCGCACGCTTCAAGGTGCTTCTTCCCCGATCGGCCATCCGGTGCCCGCCACGGCCGGCCGCCCGGTGCCCGCCGCGGCCCGGCATCCGGTCCGCACCACCCGTGCGGCGGGCGGGCACGCGGCCACCCGTTCCCCTCCCGTACCCTCGACCCCATGTCGCTCTACGCCGCGTACGCCGGCAACCTCGACCCGCGGCTGATGACGCGCCGCGCCCCGCATTCCCCGCTGCGCGGCACGGGGTGGCTCCAGGACTGGCGGCTGACCTTCGGCGGGGAACAGATGGGCTGGGAGGGCGCGCTCGCCACGATCGTGGAGGCGCCGCGCCACCAGGTCTTCGTCGCGCTGTACGACATCGCCCCGCTGGACGAGGACAGCATGGACCGCTGGGAGGGCGTCGGCCTCGACATCTACCGGCGCATGCGGGTACGGGTGCACACCCTCGACGGCGAGGAGGCGGCCTGGGTGTACGTCCTGAACGGCTACGAGGGCGGTCTGCCCTCGGCCCGCTACCTGGGCGAGATCGCCGACGCGGCCGAGATGGCGGGCGCCCCGCACGACTACGTGATGGAGCTGCGCAAGCGGCCCTGCTGACGGGTTCCGGCTCCGCCGGGAGCCCCCCGACACCGGGGCCCGGCGGGCCCGGGGCGATGCCGGGGCGATCCCGGGGCGATCCCGGACGGAGCAAATCGTCGGAAACGACAAAGCAACGATCCGAACACCGTGAGCTGTGCCATCTACGCGCGTAGGCCATCAGCGGCTACGCTCGTCCGCGTGAACGCATCTGTTATCGACCCCACCGCCGATCCCCACGCAGCCGCCGACGCCGCCGCCGCGCGTCTGCGGGAGCTCACCGGCGCCGAGACCCACGACGTCGCCCTCGTGATGGGCTCGGGCTGGGCCCCCGCCGCCGAGGCGCTCGGCGCCCCCGAGGCCGAGTTCCCCGTCACCGAACTGCCCGGCTTCCCGCCGCCCGCCGTCGAGGGCCACGGCGGGACGATCCGCTCGTACAAGATCGGCGACAAGCGCGCGCTGCTCTTCCTCGGCCGTACGCACTACTACGAGGGCCGCGGCGTCGCCGCCGTCGCCCACGGCGTGCGCACCGCCGTCGCCGCCGGCTGCAAGACCGTGGTCCTCACCAACGGCTGCGGCGGCCTGCGCCAGGGCATGAAGCCCGGCCAGCCGGTCCTGATCAGCGACCACCTCAACCTCACCGCGGCCTCGCCGATCATCGGCGCGAACTTCGTGGACCTGACCGACCTGTACTCGCCGCGGCTGCGCGCGATGTGCAAGGAGATCGACGCGACCCTCGAAGAGGGCGTCTACGCGCAGTTCCCCGGCCCGCACTACGAGACCCCGGCCGAGATCAACATGGTCCGCGTCATGGGCGCCGACCTGGTCGGCATGTCCACCGTGCTGGAGGCCATCGCCGCCCGTGAGGCCGGCGCCGAGGTGCTGGGCATCTCCCTCGTGACGAACCTGGCGGCGGGCCTGTCCGGCGAGCCGCTGAACCACGAGGAGGTCCTCCAGGCGGGCCGCGACTCCGCCGCCCGCATGGGCGAGCTGCTCACCCAGGTCCTCGCCCGCATCTGAGCGGCAGGACCCGGCAGCGGCAGGACGCGACGACGACGCAGGCACGAGACGCAGGCACGAGAAGAGGCGGATGAAGTGCAGGACGACCTGATCACCCGGGCGCGGGCGTGGCAGGCGGAGGACCCGGACCCGGAGACGGCCGAGGAGCTCGCCGGGCTCGTCGCGGCCGGCGACACGGCCGAACTCGCGGACCGGTTCTCCGGCACGCTCCAGTTCGGCACCGCGGGACTGCGCGGTGAGCTGGGCGCGGGCCCGATGCGGATGAACCGCTCCGTGGTCATCCGGGCCGCGGCGGGTCTCGCGGCGTACCTGAAGGCCCAGGGCCACGCGGGCGGCCTCGTCGTGGTCGGCTACGACGCCCGCTACAAGTCGGCGGACTTCGCCCGCGACACGGCGGCCGTGATGACCGGCGCCGGGCTGCGCGCGGCCGTCCTGCCCCGCCCGCTGCCGACGCCCGTCCTCGCGTACGCGATAAGGCACCTGGGTGCCGTCGCCGGCGTCGAGGTGACCGCGAGCCACAACCCGCCCCGGGACAACGGCTACAAGGTCTACCTCGGCGACGGCTCCCAGATCGTCTCCCCGGCCGACGCCGAGATCGCGGCCGAGATCGCGCGCATCGGCGCGCTGGCCGACGTACCCCGCCCGGACAGCGGCTGGGAGGACCTCGGCGAGGAGGTCCTGGAGGCCTACCTGGCGCGTACGGACGCCGTCCTGACGCCCGGGTCCCCCCGGGGCGTGCGGACCGTCTACACGGCCATGCACGGCGTCGGCAAGGATGTCGTGCTGGCCGCGTTCGCCCGGCACGGCTTCCCCGCCCCGGCGCTGGTCGAGGCGCAGGCCGAGCCGGACCCGGCCTTCCCGACGGTGGCGTTCCCCAACCCGGAGGAGCCGGGCGCGATGGACCTGGCCTTCGCCACGGCGGCGCAGGTCCAGCCGGACATCGTGATCGCCAACGACCCGGACGCGGACCGCTGCGCGGTGGCCGTCCCGGACGACGCCTCCGAGGGCGGCTGGCGGATGCTGCGCGGCGACGAGGTCGGCGCGCTGCTGGCCGAACACCTGGTCCACAAGGGCGCGCAGGGCGTCTTCGCCGAGTCCATCGTCTCCTCCTCCCTCCTGGGCCGGATCGCGCAGGCGGCGGGCCTGGGCTACGAGGAGACCCTGACGGGCTTCAAGTGGATCTCCCGGGTCGAGGGCCTGCGCTACGGCTACGAGGAGGCCCTGGGCTACTGCGTCGACCCCGAGGGCGTGCGCGACAAGGACGGCATCACCGCCGCCCTGCTGGTCGCCGAGCTCGCCTCGGAGCTGAAGGAGCAGGGCCGCACCCTGGTGGACCTGCTGGACGACCTGGCGGTCGAGCACGGCCTGCACGCCACCGACCAGCTGTCGGTGCGGGTGGAGGACCTGTCGGTCATCGCCTCGGCGATGGCGCAGCTGCGGGCGCAGCCGCCGGCGCAGCTGGCGGGCCTGCAGGTGGTCTCGGCGGAGGACCTGACCAAGGGCACGGAGTCGCTCCCGCCCACGGACGGCCTGCGCTACCACCTGGAGGGCGACTACCGGGCCCGGGTGATCGTCCGCCCGTCGGGCACGGAGCCCAAGCTCAAGTGCTACCTGGAGGTCGTCGTCCCGGTGGCCGACGCCGCCGACCTGACCCCGGCCCGCACCCGCGGCCAACAGACGCTGGCCGCCATCAAGAAGGACCTGGCAGCCGCGGCGGGCATCTGACCTTTCCGTGCGCCCCTCGCACCCTTCGGCGCCGGGGCGCCTCAGGGGCTTCGGCCCGCTGCGACGGACTCCGTCCGCCGGCCCTTGGCCGGGGCACGCCCCGGCCTCTCCCGCCGCCACAGTACTGTCGGCCCTCTGAGCTCCGGCTCAGGGGGCCGCCGCCATATCCGACCCGGAAGAGGCTGACGGGGCCGGGCGGGTACCGCCAGGCCGGGCAGGTAGGCGGCCTGGAGAACTCGACGGGGACGGACGCGCCGGCCGGAAGGTCAAGGGCTCTTCGACGAGGGCGGAGTCGGGCCCGGGGGCGTGGCCGGGGTCGGGGTTGTGGTCGGGCGGACGATTTCGCCCAGGGTGGAGGCGGACTCCGGGCGGGCGCGTACCGCGTCGGTGCACTCGAAGGAGCGCGGCGGGTCCGGGTCCGGGCCACCGAGGACCACCGGGCCGGGGCCCGCCGAGACGGCCTCGCTGTCGGACAGCGTGCACACGATCTGGGCCAGGGCGACCGGCGGCAGGTCCTCGGGGCGGCGGCTGAGCCGCAGCGTGCCGACGGGGTCGCCGGCGCGCGGCGGCGCCGCGGTCAGGCCGGCCGGGACGCCCGTGGTGAAGCCGGCGTCGCGCTCCTCCGTCGAGGGCGTGTGCTCCAGGGCCTCCAGCAGCGCCTGGGCCACCAGTACCACCGGGTCCTTGGCGGGCCGCTTCTCCGGCACCGGGACCACCCGTTCGACGCCCACCAGCTGGGATCCGCAGACCAGTTCCACCGTGGCCCGGAAGCCCTGGACGCCGGAGGCCTGGGCCGATCCGGGCACCGGCGTGTCGCAGGACACCCGGGACGGGGCCGGGCCCACGTCCACCGGGACCGTCGTCGCCCGGATCCCGCATCCGGAGGCGAGCAGGACCAGCCCGGCGGCGGCCAGCGCGCTCCCGGCCGCCCTGCGC
>NZ_WTFF01000439.1 GCF_019400985.1 Streptomyces bambusae | reverse complement strand
GGCCGGGGCCGCACTCGACCCCGCTCGGACTCGGCCGCATGCCGGTCCAGGGCGCGTCCGCCGGGGAACAGCCCGGGTCGGGCCCGGAGCAGCCGGCCGGGGCGGGCCCGGAGCCGATGACTTCGGGCCAGGACCTGGCCGCCGTACCGCAGCAGCCACCGGCGCCTCCGGAAGCACCGCGGCAGCCCGCCGCGGCCCCGGCGTACGAGAGCGCCCCGCGCGCCGGGCACCAGCACCGATCGGCGCCGGCCTCCCGCAAGCATCCGAAGCCGATGCAGAAGCAGAAGCCGAAGCAGCAGCAGCAAAAGCCGCAGCAGCACGGCCGCCGGGCCTCGCAGCAGCCTGCGCACGGGTACGACATGGCGTCCCTGTGCGCGGCCGCCCGGGGCACGGTCTCGCCGCCCATCGCCGATCTGTGTGCGGGTACGTACGGCAGGTGAGGTGCCGGGGGCGCGAGGCGGAACCGCCGCCCGGCAGGGGGTTACGGCATCCCGTGGTGTCACGGGCCTAGGAACTGACGGTTCATCAGATTACCCTCTGCGGCATGATTCCCACGGTTGTCTGGGGTACCGGCAACGTCGGCCGCTTGGCCATCCGTGCCGTGGCGGCCCATCCGGCGCTGCGCCTCGCCCACGTCCTCGTGCACGATCCCGCCAAGGTCGGCCGTGACGCCGGCGAGCTCGGCGGACTCGACCGCCGGCTCGGGGTGGCCGCCACCGACGACATCGACGCGGTGCTGGGCGCCCGCCCCCGCGCCGTGGTCTACGCGGCCTCGGGGGACGTCCGGCCCGACGAGGCGCTCGCCGACGTCGTCCGGGCGGTCCGGGCCGGCGCCGTGGTCGTCACGCCCGCCCTGTACCCGCTCTACGACCAGCGCAACGCCCCGCCGGAGTTCCGCGAGCCGGTGCTGGCGGCGGTGGCCGAGGGCGGCGGCTCGCTGTTCGCCTCGGGGGTGGACCCCGGCTGGGGCAACGACGTCCTGCCGCTGCTGGTCAGCGGGCTCGGCAGCACGGTGGACGCGATCCGCTGCCAGGAGATCTTCGACTACTCCACCTACGACCAGGAGGATTCGGTCCGGTACCTCGTCGGCATGGGACAGCCGATGGACTACCAGCCGCCCATGCTCGTCGAGACGGTCCCGACCATGGTCTGGGGCGGCCAGATCCGCCTGATGGCCCGGGCCCTCGGCGTCGAACTCGACGGGATCCGCGAGACCGTGGCCCGGCGCGCGCTCGATTCTGCCGTGACCACCGCGACCATGGGGGCGTTCGAGGCGGGTACCCAGGGCGCGGTGCGGTTCGAGGTCCAGGGCATCGTCGGCGGCGCACCCCGCATCGTCATCGAGCACGTCACCCGCATCCACCCGTCGTGCGCACCGGACTGGCCGACGCCCCCAGACGGCGCCGGAGCGCACCGGGTGGTCATCGAGGGCCGGCCCCGCATCGAGGTCACGGTGGAGGCGACCGACGAGGGCGGGAACCGGTCGGCGGGCGGCAACGCCACCGCCGTCGGCCGGCTGGTGGGGGCGGTGGACTGGCTCGTGGACGCGGAACCGGGCCTCTACGACGCCCTCGACGTCCCCTTGCGCCCCGCGGTGGGCAGGCTCGGCACAGCCGGCACATCCGCCGCAGCCGGCACATCCGCCGCAGCCGGCACGTCTGGCACGTCTGGCACGTCCAGTACGTCCGCCCCTCCCGCACGGTCCGGCACGCCCGGAAGGAGAGCATGATGAACATCGACGTTCCCGAGGGGAAGCACCCGATCGAGTACGTCTGGGGCGAGATGGTCCCCGAGATCGGCACGGCCGCCTCGAACTTCTCGCTGTCGGTGTACGCCCACACGACGCTGGGGCTGCGCGAGTTCGAGGCGGCGCGGCTGCGGATCGCGCAGATCAACGGGTGCGCCTTCTGCCTCGACTGGCGCACCGAACGGGACGGGGCCAAGGTCGAGGAGGAGTTCGCCGACGCGGTGACGCACTGGCGCACCACCGACGCCTTCGACGACCGCACCCGGCTCGCCGCCGAGTACGCCGAGCGGTACGCGCTGGACCACCACGGCCTGGACGGGGAGTTCTGGGACCGGATGACGGCGCGGTACAGCCAGGTGGAGATCGTGGAGCTGACCATGAGCATCGGCTCCTGGCTGGCGTTCGGCCGGCTCAACCACGTGCTCGGGCTCGACAGCGTGTGCGTCCTGCCCGCGCAGTGAGCGGGTGGGGGGACCGGCCGGCCTCCCCACCCCCCGACTCCCCGTTCCTTCCTCCTCGTCCGTCACAGGTCGGTGGCGATGATCTTCTCGATGTTCCGTTCGGCGAGCGCCGTGATGGTGACGAACGGGTTGACGCTGGTGTTGCCGGGGATCAGCGCGCCGTCGATCACGTAGAGGCCCGGATGGCCGTGCAGCCGGCCGTAGTTGTCGGTGGCCCGGTTCAGCACGGCGCCGCCGAGCGGGTGGTAGGTGAGGTGGTCGCCCCAGACCCTGTTCGTACCGAAGAGGTCGGTGCGGTAGACGGTGCCCTCCTTCGCGTTGATCTTGTCGAAGATCGTCCGGGCCATGTCGACGGACGGCTGCTTCCAGGCGGTCTGCCAGTTCAGTTCGACCCTGCCGGTGGCGGCGTTCCAGGAGAACTGGGCACGGTTGGGGTTCTTGGTGATCGAGAGGTAGAAGGACGCGTAGGTCTCGATGCCGGTGGGCAGCGGGGCGATCTCGGCGAACGCGCCGCCGGCCGCCCAGTTGTCGATGCCGGAACAGGGGATCGACGACTGGAGCTTGCCGGTGGGGTCCCACATGTGGTTGGCGCGGCCGCACATGACGTTGCCGTTCTCGCCCCACCCCTTGCCGATCTCGTCGTTCAGGCCGGGCAGGACACCGGTGGCCTTCAGCCTGACCAGCAGCTTGCTGGTGCCGACGCTGCCGGCCGCGAAGAAGACCCGGTCCGCGGTGACCGACTTGACGGCCGTGACGGCCCCGTCGGTGGCGAGCTGCTCCATGGCGACCGTGTAGCCGCCGGCCGGCGCCGGGGCGACCGAGGTGACCCGGTGCAGGGGTGAGACGGTGACCCGGCCCGTGGCGGCGGCCTGGGCGAGGTAGGTCTTCTGCAGCGACTTCTTGCCGGCGTTGTTGCCGTAGAGGATCTCGCCGGCCAGTGCCGACTTGGGGACGGTGCCGGCCGCCTCCTGCTCCATGTAGTCCCAGTCGTAGACGTCGGGTACGAAGACGAAGGGGAAGCCGGAGCGCTGGGCGTGCTTGCGGCCGACGCGGGCGTACTGGTAGCACTCCGCCGTCTCGAACCAGGCGGGGTCGACGGTGCTCACGCCGAGTCCGGCGTTGGCCCGCGGGTAGTAGGTGCGGTACATCTCCTCGGCGTCGACGGAGGGCAGCACCGCGGCGAAGTTCTCGCGCCGCGGCGTGACCGCCATCCCGCCGTTGACCAGCGATCCGCCGCCGACTCCGCGCCCCTGGTAGACGATGATGCCGCCCATCTCCTCGGCGTCGAGGATGCCCGTGTGGCGGGGGACGTCCTTGTCGAGGGGGAAGCCGAGGAAGTTGCTGATGGGCGCCTTGGTCCTGGTGCGCAGCCAGTACGAGCGGTAGTCGGGCTTGGTGGTGTTGGCGAAGATCTTGCCGTCGGGGCCGGGGGTGTCCCAAGCCATGCCCATCTCGATCATGTGTACGTCGACGCCCGCCTGGGCGAGGCGCAGGGCGGCGACGGAGCCGCCGTATCCGGTACCGACGACCAGGGCCGGCACGTGCGCCCCGCCGTCGATCGCGGGGGCCGCGGCGGCGCGGCCGGCGAGGGCGACGGCGCCGACAATAGAACTCGTTCCAGCGATGAACCGGCGGCGCGAGATGCCCGGGAAGCCTTGGAAGCCCTTGTCGTGGGGGGTAGATTCGTCCATGTGAGGTTCCTCACTCCGTGGGGGAATGAGAACAGGTTCTACTGCCGCCCGCATGTGAAGTCACTACATACCGCTAGGTAATTTTTGTCCCGCCAGGGCCGGAATGGCCCGCTCTGCGACGGGCGCCTCGCCCTGCCCACCCCTGCCCGCTTGAAGTGAATGGTGCTATGTTCACTAGCACCATGTTGCTGACGCTGAACACTGCCGACAGCCGGCCCCTGCACGAGCAGGTGGCCGGCGCCGTCCGCCGGGCCATCGCCGAGGGCGAGTGCCGGCCGGGCGAACGCCTGCCGTCCGCACGGGAGTTGGCCCAGGCGCTGGACGTGAACACCAACACCGTGCTGCGGGGGCTGCGCGCGCTGCGCGACGAGGGGCTGCTGGAGTTCCGGCGCGGGCGCGGAGTGACCGTGGCCGCGGGCGCGGCGGAGCAGTCGGCCGTGCTCGACCGGGTGCGGGAGCTGGTCCGGGACGCCGCGCGCCTGGGTTACAGCAGGAGCGATCTCATCGAGATGATCAGGGGGTTGTCGTGATACGTGTGAGCCCGACGGAGCGGGGGCGGGGGCTTCCCCGGGCGGCCGCCGCCTGGGCGGCCGGGGTCCTGGCCGGCCTGGTGGCGCTGCCGGTGGCCGCGAGCGGGCGGCTGCCGGACCGGCTGGCCACCCACTGGGGCGGCTCCGGCACACCCGACTCGGCCATGCCGCTCGGCGCCGTCGTCGCCTTCCCGGCGCTGGTGTGGAGCGTCGTCCTCGTCGTCGTCGCGCTGAGCGTGCGGTGGACCGGCGGGCGGGTACCGGCCACCGCCACCCTGCTGTCCGTCGGCGTCGGCCTGCTGGGCGCGCAGGCCTCGATCGTCCGGGCGAACCTGGACCGGTCCGACTGGCACGACGCGGGCGGCGTGGGCCTCGGCGTGGTGCTGACCCTGGCCGCCGCGGTGGCGGCGGCAGCGCTGGGCGGCCATCTGGTCCGGGGCCGTCG
>NZ_WTFF01000438.1 GCF_019400985.1 Streptomyces bambusae | reverse complement strand
GGCCAGGAACGGGTTCGCGGAGTCGCGGCGGGAGCGGCTGGAGCGGGGCGGGGGCGACCGGATCGAGGTGGGCTCGCTGGGGCTCAACTACCGGACGCCGGGAGGAAGCAGGGCGGAGGACGCGCCGGGCAACCCGGGCGGGCGCGCCAACCGGGCCAGCGGGCCGGTCGCCTCGGCGCCGCCGCCGTTCCAGGTCACCACCAGCGGCGCCCGGAACCCGCGCAGCGCCAGCGCCGCCCGCATCCCGGCCTGCACACCGTGCGCGTGCACCACGTCCGCCCCGGCGCACGCGGCCCGCAGGGCGCTCACCGCGGTCGGGGTGAACTGCGCCCCCGCGCCCGTGAAGTCGTACTCGCCCTCCGCCTCGACCGGCGCGCACACCGTCACCCGTACCCCGCGCGCCGCCAGCCCGCCGGCCAGCGACCGCACGTGCGCGCTGCTGCCGGCGCCCGCGCCCCCGAGGACCTGTACGGCACGCAGCGGCGCCCGCCCGTACGGCGGGCCCGTAACCGGAACCGGTGTGCTGCTCACGGCCGGAGCTCCTGGGTGAGGGGGCAGGGACGTCGCCCAGGATGCCAGCCCGTACGCGCGTTCCGAGCCCATTCGGGTGCGGATCCGGTACAGGATGACCCCTCACACCTTCATGCGTCACCCACACGGGCTACGAACCTGTCACCCTGACGAAGCGTCAGCACCCTCCGCGCGCCGCCCGAAGGACACCAGAGTGCGCCCCGCCGGGGAAACGGAACGGAACGGGGCAGAAACCGGAAGGAACGGGGACCGGAACAGAACGGGGCCGCGGACGGGAACAGGCGCCGGGGCCGCCGCGCCCCCGGCGCCGGGGTCGGCGCCGGGGTCGGGGTCGGCGCCGGGGTCGGGGACGGGGACGGCGCCGGCGTCAGCCCCGTCGTCGGCGTCCCCGCCGCCCCTACCCGTCCGCCCGCGCCGCCGCCAGCAGTTCCTCCGCGTGGGCCCGTGCCGTCTCCGAGTCCTCCTGGCCGGCCAGCATCCGCGACAGCTCGCGGATCCGGTCCTCGCCCTCCAGGACCGTGACCCCGCTGCGGGTCACCGACCCGTCGTTGGTCTTCTCCACCAGCAGCTGCCGGTCCGCGAAGGCGGCCACCTGCGGCAGGTGCGTGACCACCACGACCTGCGCCGACCTGGCCAGCTTCGCCAGCCGCCGGCCGACCTCCACCGCCGCCTTGCCGCCGACGCCCGCGTCGACCTCGTCGAACAGGTACGTCGGGACCGGGTCGGAGCCGGCGAAGACGACCTCCACCGCCAGCATCACCCGGGACAGCTCACCGCCCGACGCGCCCTTGGCGATCGGCCGCGGCTGGGCCCCCGGGTGCGGGGCGAGGAGCAGCTCCACCTCGTCCGCGCCGGTCGGCCCGTACGCGACCGCGCGACCGCCGACCTCGACGCCCTCGCCGGAGGGGTCCTCGGCCTGCCGGATGTCGATCGAGACCCGGGCGTGCGGCATCGCCAGCGAGGCCAGCTCCGCGGTCACGGCCGAGGCGAAGCGCGCGGCCGCCTCCGTCCGGGCGTCCGTCAGCGCCTGCGCCATGCCGGACAGCTCCGCCCGCAGCGCGTCCCGCTCGGCGGTCAGCTCGCCGATCCGCTCGTCGTCGCCGTCCAGCTCCAGCAGCCGGGCGGCACCCGTCTGCGCCCACTGCAGTACGGCGTCCAGGCCGCCGTCGGCGGTGCCGTACTTCCGGGTCAGCTGGGTCAGGGCCGCGCGGCGCTCTTCCACCGCCGCCAGCCGCAGCGGGTCGGCGTCCAGGTCGTCGGCGTACCCGGCCAGCTCGCCGGCCACGTCGGCCAGCAGGATCCCCAGCTCCCCGATGCGCTCGGCGAGCGCGCCGAGCGCCACATCGTGCGAGCGTACGGACTCCAGGGCCCGGTGGGCGCCCGCGACCAAGGTGGTGGCGTCGACGCCCTCGGGGTCCTCCGGGTCGCCCGCGAGCGCGGCGTGCGCGAGCTGCGCGGCGCCCGCCAGCGACTCGGCGTGGCCGAGACGTTCCGCCTCGGCGGCCAGCTCGGCGTCCTCGCCGGCCCGCGGCTCGACCGCCGCGATCTCGTCCAGTCCGAAGCGCAGCAGGTCCGCCTCCTGGGCCCGTTCCCGGGCCCGGGTGGTGATCTCGTCCAGCTCCGCGGAGACGGTCCGCAGCCGCCGGTAGGCGGCCCCGTACTTCTCCAGCGGGACCGCGACGGCGTCCCCGGCGTACCGGTCCAGGGCCTGCCGCTGCCGGGCCGGCCGCAGCAGCCCCTGCTGGTCGGTCTGGCCGTGTACGGCGACCAGGTCGTCGGCGAGCTCGCCGAGCAGGCCGACCGGCACCGAGCGGCCGCCGACGTGGGCGCGCGAGCGCCCCTCGGCGGAGACGGTACGGCTGATCAGCAGCGCGCCGTCGTCCAGCTCGGCCCCCGCCTCCTCCGCCCGCAGGGCGGCGGGCGCGTCCGGCCGCATCACGATCCGGCCCTCGACGACCGCCGCCTTGGATCCCATCCGCACCAGCGCCGGGTCGGCGCGGCCACCGAGCAGCAGCCCGAGGCTGGTGACGACCATGGTCTTGCCCGCGCCGGTCTCGCCGGTCACCGCGGTGAAACCGGGCGACAGCTCGACCACCGCGTCGTCGATGACGCCCAGCGACCGTATCCGCATCTCCTCAAGCACGCAGAAGACCATACAGAGGTTTGCCACGTCAGATGCGACCTCGCCCCCTGCCCCGCTGGTCGACCGCCTCCGCCGTCACCCTGACGGGGCAGGCCGGCCGGCCCGCGGCGGCCGCGTCCCGGCCCGGACGCGGCCCAGGACGCGGCACGGAACGCGCAGCAGGCCGGTCCGTACGTGGGCCCGTACGCCGGTCCCGGCGTCAGTGCGCGGCGTCAGTGCGGGGCGCCGCGCCAGCCCGACACCGGCAGGGCGAACTTCGCCACCAGCCGGTCCGTGAAGACCGCGTGGTGCAGCCGGGCGAGCCGTACCGGTACGCTCCCCCGCCGGACCTCGATCCGGGCGCTGGGCGGCAGTTCCAGCGTGCGCCGGCCGTCGCACCACAGCACCCCGTGCGGGGTGCCGGTCTGCACCTCCACGGCCAGCACCGAGTCCGGCGAGGTCACCAGCGGCTTGGCGAACAGCGCGTGCGCGCTGATCGGGACCATCAGCAGCGCCTCGACCTCCGGCCAGACCACCGGACCGCCCGCGGAGAACGCGTACGCCGTCGAACCGGTCGGGGTCGCGCAGACGATCCCGTCGCAGCCGAAGCCGGTGACCGGCCGGCCGTCGATCTCCAGGACCACCTCCAGCATCCGCTCCGGGGACACCTTCTGCACGGCCGCCTCGTTCAGCGCCCAGTCCCGGTGGACCACGTCCCCGTTGGTGCGGACGACCACGTCGAGGGTCATCCGCTCCTCGACCTCGTAGTCCCGGGTCACCACCCGGTCCACGACCTTGTCCAGGTCGTCGCGTTCGGCCTCGGCGAGGAAGCCGACCCGCCCGAGGTTCACGCCCAGCATCGGCACCCCGGAGCCGCGGGCGAACTCCGCCCCGCGCAGCAGCGTGCCGTCGCCGCCGAGCACGATCAGCAGCTCACACCCGTCGAGCACGCCGGGTGTGGACTCCGTGACCAGCTCCACCTCGGGTGGCAGCGGCAGGTTCGCCGCCTCGTGCTTCAGCACCCGTACCCCCAGTCCGCTGCGCAGCAGACCCTGTACGACCAGCTCGGCGCTGCGTATGGCCGCCGGCCGTCCTGTGTGCGCGAGCAGGAAGACGGTCCGCTCCGTCGCGGGCTGTGCTGTTCCCACCGGTCCCCCTGTTGAACTTGTCACCGCGGCCCCTCCGCCACTGCACGGTCAACATCCGCCGGGTCGAGGGCCGGTGCCCCCGCCCGGAGCCACAGAAAGTACTCGACGTTCCCCGACGGGCCGGGCAGCGGACTCGCGGTCACCCCGAGAACGCCCAGACCCAGCTCCCCCGCCCGCCGCGCCACCTCGCGCACGGCCTCCGCGCGCAGCTCGGGGCTGCGTACGACACCGCCGCTGCCGAGCCGCTCCTTGCCCACCTCGAACTGCGGCTTCACCATCAGCACCAGGTCCGCGTCGGGCGCGGTGCAGCGCACCAGGGCCGGCAGCACCAGCCCGATCGAGATGAAGGACAGGTCGCCGACGACGAGGTCGACGGGCACGCCGTCGATCTGCTCCAGGGTCAGCTCGCGGACGTTCGTACGGTCCTTGACGGTGACCCGCTCGTCGCTCTGCAGCGACCACGCGAGCTGCCCGTAGCCGACGTCCACGGCGACCACGTGCCCGACGCCCGCCCGCAGCAGGACGTCCGTGAACCCGCCGGTGGACGCGCCTGCGTCCAGCGCCCGGCGCCCCTCGACGCGCAGCCCGAGGGGTGTGAAGGCGGCCAGCGCCCCGGCCAGCTTGTGGCCGCCGCGCGAGACGTAGTCCGGGTCGCTGCCGTCGTCGCGCACCACGAGCGCGGCGCTGGTCTCGACCTGCGTGGCGGCCTTGGTCGCGGTGGTGCCGCCGACGGTGACCCGGCCGGCGGCGATCAGCTGGCTCGCGTGCTCGCGCGAGCGTGCCAGCTTGCGGCGGACCAGTTCGGCGTCCAGGCGGCGGCGTGCCACTCCTGCCACGTTCGGTTCAGCTCCTGTTGTCGTACGGACGAGGCGTGGGGGCGGCGTCCAGCGCGGTCAGCGCGTCACGCAGTCCCCTGTGCACATCCTCGTACACCTCGACGTGTCCGTCCGCCGGGAGGTGGTCGGCGTCGGCCAGCCGCTCCAGCAGCGCGTCCACCCCGGCGTGCCCGGTCGCCGTCCGTACGACGCCCAGCGGGGCGGGCCCGGCGGGCCCGTCCGGCACATCGGGCACGTCGGACG
>NZ_WTFF01000437.1 GCF_019400985.1 Streptomyces bambusae | reverse complement strand
TTTTTTTTTTCAAAGCAAAAGACGCAAACCGATCCCACCCTCGGTCTCGTGGGCTCGGGATGTGTAAAAGAGACAGCCCCCGGCCCGCCCCGGTGCCACGGCCCCGCCCCGCCGCGGAGGCAGCGGCGGCAAGAGCCCGCGCAGCGTGGCGAGCAGGGCGTAGTTCTCCGCGACGAACACCCGGCCCGGGCCGCCCGTCGCCGCCGGCACCTGCCGGCCCGTCAGATCCAGGTACAGGGCCTGTACGACGTCCAGCCCGGCCTCGTCGGTGAACAGCCGGAACTGCGCCCCGGGCCGGGGGTTGAAGTCGACCAGCCGGAAGCAGCCGTGCTCGTCGCGGCGGAAGTCGAGGTCCAGGATCCCCTCGTAGCCCAGCCGTTCGGCCAGCCGCAGCCCCGCCGCCTCCACCGCCGGGTCCGGCAGCCAGCGGCCGCGCGCCGTGAGGCCCGTACGCACCGGCCAGGACAGCTCCTTGCGGCCGGACCCGGCCAGCAGCGGGCGCCCGCCCCCGGTGAAGCAGCCGTGGAAGAACCAGTCGGTGTCCGCCCCGGCCGGCAGGAACCGCTGGAGCAGCAGCCGGCTGCCCGCCTCCGCGGACCGCTCGTACAGCCCGCGCGCCTGGGCCGCCGAGTGCACCAGCGTGGTGCTGCGCAGCCCGCGGCCGGCCGGCAGCAGCCACGGCCGGCTCCACTTGGCCACCGCCGGCAGCCCCAGCCGCCACACGGCGTCGGCCGCCTCCACGCCGCTTTCCGGCACCACCGTCTCCGGGTGCGGGACGTCCCACCGCGCGCACAGCCGGGCCAGCTCCGCCTTGTCGGCCACCCGCTCAGGCAGCCGGTCGGGCTGACGGGGGATCCGGAACCGCCCCTGGAGCATCGGGGCGATCCGCGCGACCGTGATGGCGCTCAGGTCGTCCATCGCGATCAGCACCGCCGGCCGGCCGATCCGCTCGGCCACCCCGGTCAGGCACTCCAGCAACGCCTCGGGCCGCTCCGGGTCCACGCCGCCCCGCGGGCCGTCGTGCACCGCGCGCAGGTACCGCGAACGCGCCATGGGACCGCCCCCGTCCCCGACGACGGCGTGCACCTCCACGCCCCTGCGGCCAAGGGATCTGACGGCGCCGAGGGTTCCGTGGTGGAACGGGTTCCGGTCCAGCCTGAGCAGGACCGCGGGCGCGTGGTTGAGGTACGCGTGCATGGCAGAGGTGTCTTTCACCTAGTCGGACCAAGCGGGGGAAGTGTGCAGCTGCGAATGGCCTAGGCGGAGGCCATCGGACAAGCCGTTCGTCAGATCTGATGCCTAACGTCTGTCAAAGGCCCACCCGTTCGGGAAGCCCAGGAGGAGACGCCATGACCGGACCACGCCGCAGACTGACGAGCACCTGCATCGGCACGGTCACGGCCGGGCTGCTCGCCACCGGCGCCTCGCTCGCGGCACCGGAAGACGGGTCGTCGTCCCACGGCTCCGACGTCGCGATGGGCGCCTACCTCGACTACGGACCCAGGGGCGTGGCCCGGATCGGCGAACTGTCGCGCTGGCTGGGCGGCCGGCAGATCCGGGTCGGGCACACGTATCTGCCCGGGGACGTCTGGTCGAACATCGAGGGCGCCCCGGACTTCCTGGAGGACTGGGCCGAATGGCGCCAGGCCGACGACGACCGGATCTTCGTGCTCAACGTGCCCATGCAGGAGCGCAACGAGGGCCGCGTCCCCGACTGGCAGGTGGCCCGGATGATCCAGGCCGGCGCCGCGGGCCGGTACGACCACCACTTCGTGAAGCTCGCCGAGCGGCTCGTGGACCTCGGGATCGAGGACACGGTGATCGTGCTGGGCTGGGAGATGAACGGCGTCACCTACACCCACCGCTGCGTGCCGGACCCGGAGAACTGGAAGGCGTACTGGCGGCGCATCGTCAAGGCCATGCGGTCGGTGGAGGGGCAGGAGTTCCGCTTCGACTTCGCGCCGAACCGCGGCACCGACGCCATCCCCTGGACCCGGTGCTACCCCGGCGACGACGTCGTGGACATCATCGGCATGGACTCCTACGACCAGGCGCCCGGCTGGACGTTCGACGACCACGTGAGCCAGCCGTACGGGCTCCAGCACCAGGTCGACTTCGCGAAGGCTCACGGCAAAGCGATCTCGTACCCGGAGTGGGGGCTGTACCGGCACGGGGACAACGCCACGTACGTGCGCCGCATGCTGGCGTGGATCGACCGGCACAAGCCCGCCTACCACACCATCACGGACTACTGCCCGCACGGCGTGTGGCAGTGCAAGCAGAACCCGCAGGCGTCGAAGGTCTTCCGGGACACGCTGCGACGCCCGCCGGAGCCGACACCGACCCCGAGCCCGAGCCCGACGCCCAGCCCGGTCACCCCGACACCGGTCGTCCCGACCCCGGTCGTGCCGACGCCCGTGGTCCCGTCGCCCCTGGTCCCGACGCCCGTCGTCCCGACCCCGCAGATCCCCACGCCCGACATCCCCACGCCCGACGTCCCCACACCGCAGGTCCCGACCCCGAGCCCGCTGCCACCCACGCCCGAGGTACCCACGCCGAGCCCGTCCGTCGTACCCGACCCCGACGCGCCGAGCCCGACGCCGACACCGGAGCCGAAGCCCGAGGTCCCCACACCGACCCCAACCCCGACCCCGACCCCGACGCCGAAGCCCGACGTGCCCACCCCCACCCCGACCCCGAGCCCGGCCGGGCCGACGCCGGCACCCACCCCGCTGGTGCCGACGCCGAGCCCGACCCCGACCCCGTCGCCCGTCCCCGGCCGGCCGAACAGCACCCGGTGGTGCCTGCCGCTCACCTTCGGCGACTGGCTCTCCCAGTTGCTCGGGCAGCAGTCGTTCTGCTTCACCTTCGACTGGGGCAAGGACGAGGACGACGGCTGGCCGTTCTAGCCGGGTCATCGCACCCGCAGCTCGTTGAGCCTGGCGCGCCAGTCCCTGGCCGCCGGCAGCGCCTCCCGCAGCGCGCTCACCGCCCGCTCGCGCCCCGTCACCTGCGACTCGTGCAGTCGCAGCAGGGGCGCGAGCGAGGCCGTGGCCAGCAGGAAGCGCTGGTTGACCACCGTCTCGGGCCGCCAGTGGTTCTTGTACGGCTCGCTGCCGCGCAGGAAGCTCACCACCGGCCGCCCGTCGGCCAGCGCCCGCCCGGCCTCGTAGCGCAGCAGCAGCGTCGCCACGTCCACCTTCCGCTCCCGCAGCTCCGGGTCGGCCCCGTACAGGTAGCCGCCGCTCAGCCCGGCCGACAGCAGGGTGACGTTGGCCGCGACCACCTTCCCGTCCAGCCGGAACTCCGTCAGCCGGCCGTCCCCGTTGCGCACCATCCGCCGGGTCGCCCGGGTCAGGTGCTCGGCGAACCGCGGCTTGAGGTGTTCCGGGGTCACCCCGCGGCCGCGCCACTGCTTCTCGTGCAGCCGCAGCAGGGTCCGTACGGCGCGCGGCACCTCGTGCTCGGTGACCTCGTGCTCCTCGATCCCCGCCGCGTCGGTCTTGCGCAGCTTGGCCCGTACCCGCTGGGCTCCACCCGTCGGCATCCGCCGGACCAGCTCGTCGAACGGCAGCGTGGGCAGCTCCATGCAGGTGGAGTCGGCGAGCGTGCGCTTGGCCCCGGACCACTCCTGGTAGAGCCGCTCGGCGGCCGCGCCGGGGCGCACCTCGCGCAGGTCCACGACCGCGCCGCGGGCGGCCCGGTGCAGGCCCCGGGCGAGCGCCGTGAGGACCGGGCCGGCGTGGTCGCGGTCCACGAGGACGTCGAAGTAGTCGGTGATGCCGCCGCCGAGCGGCACCAGCAGCGGCAGCGGCCGGTGCACCAGCATCAGCGGGGCCGCGCCGACCAGTTCGCCGCCGCGTCGCACCAGGACGATCCGCAGCCGGCCCTCCCGGCCGTACGAGAGCCACCAGGAGTGCAGCCAGGCGTGGCTCTGGAAGGGGGTGGCGGTGGGACAGGCGCGTACGAGCCGGTTCCACGCCTCCTCCAGCAGGGCGAACTGGCGGGGGTCGCGGCACAGCGTCACCGTCAGAATTCCGGCGGAGCTCGCGCCTGTGCTCATCGCACGGACTCCTTCTCCTTCACGGAGCCGACCGCGCCGACCGCGGCGTCGCCGTGGTCACCCTGGGCGGGCAGCGAGGCGTACTCGACCGGCTCCGGCGCGGCCGGCTCCGCCTCCGCGCGGGCGGGGTCCTCGGCGCGTCGGCCGCGGGCGGGCCGGGCCAGCAGCCACAGGCCGCCGAGGAGGCCGCCGGCGCACATCCCGACGGCTCCGCTGATCGCGGCGGAGGGGGAGGCGGGGTCGGTGGGTGCGACGGCCTGGTTGAACAGCAGCAGCTGCACACCGGTGTTCTTCGCGGCCTGATTGCTGCTCAGGGAGAGTGCGTCGGCGACAGCGTTGGCGATGTCGGCGGCCTGGGAGGGGCTCGTGGAGGTGCCGGTGATGGAGATCATCGGCGACTCCGGGGAGGTCTCGGCCCGTACCTGGGTACGCAGCCGGTCGGCCGTCAGGCCCGCCCGCGGCTGGGCGTAGGCGAGGGTCGAACTGCTGGTGGCGATGCGGGCGTAGGCCTGGGCGAAGCCGAGGGCGGTGGCGGGCTCGGTGGTCTCGTCGGGCACGGCCACGACGTAGCTGGTCGCGGCGTACTCGGGGGCCTTGAGCACCCCGTACGCGCCTCCGGCGGCCAGGCCGAGCACGGCGCAGGCGGGCAGCGGCCACCAGACGGGCACGGCCCGCAGGCGGCGGCGCAGGCCGCCGCGCCGCCCGAGCCGCCGGAGGCCCCCGCCGCCACCGGCTCCTACTCGCTGCCCACCTCCTCGTACACGATCACCTCCCGGTACGGGGCCTCCGGCTCCATGTGGTCCTCCGGCCAGCACACCGGGCTCGACTTCGCCGCGCCGA
>NZ_WTFF01000436.1 GCF_019400985.1 Streptomyces bambusae | reverse complement strand
GGCGAAGACGGCCCCGGGGCGGGGCAGCGGGGCGCCCCGGCCGGGGCCGAACAGCGCGGGCAGGGCCTCGGCCCGGCGCCAGCCGCGCGGGGCGAGCGAGCCGGGGTCGTCCTCGCCGTCCTCGTCGGTGCCGGTGTCCCCGGCGTACGGCTTCTCGGCGTGCCGGATCACCATGATCATGGCGTCCTTCGCCGGCGGCGGACCGGGGGCCGCCGTGCCCGCGTCCTCGTCCGTACCGCAGCCGGCCGCCAGGGCCAGCGGGGCGAGGGCGGCGAGCACGGTGCGGCGCCGTGGTCCGGTGCCGGCGGCGGGTCCATGGGGCATGGGGCCACTGTCGCCCACGTCCCGGGGCCGGTCCGGGTGCGGCGCGGCGTACGCGCGCGCCGGTCAGCCGATCGGATCAGCTGTGAGGCCGATCAGCTGCCGGGGCGGATCAGCTGTCGAGGCGGACCGGCTGCCGGGGCGGACCGGCACGCGGCGCGGGGTCAGCGCTTGGCCTTGCGGGTCGCGCGCAGCCACTCCTTGTTCATCGCCGCGATGGACGGCAGCGGGATGCCCTTGGGGCAGGCGGTGGCGCACTCGCCGGTCAGGGTGCAGCCGCCGAAACCCTCCTCGTCCATCCGGGCGACCATGTCCAGCACGCGCGTCTCGCGTTCGGGCGAGCCCTGCGGCAGCACGCCCAGGTGGTTGACCTTGGCGGAGGTGAACAGCATCGCCGAGCCGTTGGGGCAGGCCGCCACGCACGCCCCGCAGCCGATGCACTCGGCGTGCTCGAAGGCGTGGTCGGCGGCGGCCTTGGGGACGGCGGTGGCGTGCGCCTCGGGCGCGGAGCCGGTCGGGGCCGTGATGTAGCCGCCGGCCTGGATGATCCGGTCGAAGGCGCCGCGGTCGACGACGAGGTCCTTGACGACGGGGAACGCGGCCGCCCGCCAGGGCTCGACGTCGATGGTGTCGCCGTCGGCGAAGGACCTCATGTGCAGCTGGCAGGTGGTGGTGCGCTCCGGGCCGTGCGCGTCGCCGTTGATGACGAGGCTGCACGCGCCGCAGATGCCCTCGCGGCAGTCGTGGTCGAAGGCCACGGGGTCCTCGCCGCGCAGGATGAGGTCCTCGTTGAGGGTGTCGAGCATCTCCAGGAAGGACATGTCCTGGCTGATGCCGTCCACCTCGTAGGTGGCCATGGTGCCGGGGGCGTCGGCGTTCTTCTGCCGCCAGACGCGCAGGGTGAGCTTCATGCGTAGCTCCGCTGGGTGGGGTGGACGTACTCGAAGACCAGGTCTTCCTTGTGCAGGACGGGGGCGGTGCCGGTGCCGACGAACTCCCAGGCGGCGGCGTAGGAGAAGGCCTCGTCGCGGCGGGCGGCCTCGCCGTCGGGGGTCTGGGACTCCTCGCGGAAGTGGCCGCCGCAGGACTCCGCGCGGTGCAGGGCGTCGAGGCACATGAGCTCGGCGAGCTCCAGGTAGTCGACGATCCGGTTGGCCTTCTCCAGGGACTGGTTGAGTTCCGCTCCGGTGCCGGGGACCTTGATGCGGCGCCAGAACTCCTCGCGGATCTCCGGGATGCGGGCCAGTGCCTTGCGCAGGCCGGCGTCGGTGCGGGCCATCCCGCAGTACTCCCACATGAGCTCGCCGATCTCGCGGTGGAAGGAGTCGGGCGTGCGGTCGCCGTCGACGGCGAGGAGGCGCTCGATGCGCTCGCGGGTCTCGCGCAGGACGGACACGGCCTCGGGGTGGGTGTCGTCGACGTCGCCGGCCTGCGGGTTGCGGGCCAGGTAGTCGTTGATGGTGGACGGCAGGACGAAGTAGCCGTCGGCGAGGCCCTGCATGAGGGCGGAGGCGCCGAGCCGGTTGGCCCCGTGGTCGGAGAAGTTGGCCTCGCCGATCGCGAACAGCCCGGGGACGGTGGTCTGGAGGTCGTAGTCGACCCACAGTCCGCCCATCGTGTAGTGCACGGCGGGGTAGATCCGCATGGGGACCTCGTACGGGTTCTCCGCGGTGATCCGCTCGTACATGTCGAAGAGGTTGCCGTACTTCTCGGCCACCTTGTCCTTGCCCATACGGCGGATGGCGTCGGCGAAGTCGAGGTAGACGCCCTGGCCGCCGGGGCCGACGCCGCGGCCCTCGTCGCAGACGTTCTTGGCGGCGCGGGAGGCGATGTCGCGGGGGACGAGGTTGCCGAAGGAGGGGTAGATGCGCTCCAGGTAGTAGTCGCGCTCGTCCTCGGGGATGTCGGCTGCGGGGCGGGTGTCACCCTTGGCCTTGGGCACCCAGATCCGGCCGTCGTTGCGGAGGGACTCGCTCATCAGCGTCAGCTTGGACTGGTGGTCGCCGGTGCGCGGGATGCAGGTGGGGTGGATCTGGGTGAAGCAGGGGTTGCCGAAGTACGCGCCGCGCCGGTGGGCCCGCCAGACGGCGGTCGCGTTGGAGTTCATGGCGTTGGTGGAGAGGTAGAAGACGTTGCCGTAGCCGCCGGTGGCGAGGACGACGGCGTCCGCGAAGTGGGTGGAGATCTCGCCGGTGACCAGGTCGCGGGCGACGATGCCGCGGGCGCGGCCGTCGACGACGATCAGGTCGAGCATCTCGGTACGGGCGTGCATCTCGACGTTGCCGGCGGCGATCTGCCTGCTGAGGGCCTGGTAGGCGCCGAGCAGGAGCTGCTGGCCCGTCTGGCCGCGGGCGTAGAAGGTGCGGGAGACCTGGACGCCGCCGAAGGAGCGGGTGTCGAGCAGGCCGCCGTACTCGCGGGCGAAGGGCACGCCCTGGGCCACGCACTGGTCGATGATCTCGACGGATATCTGGGCGAGGCGGTGCACGTTGGACTCGCGGGCACGGAAGTCGCCGCCCTTGACGGTGTCGTAGAAGAGGCGGTGCACGGAGTCACCGTCGTTGCGGTAGTTCTTCGCGGCGTTGATGCCGCCCTGGGCGGCGATGGAGTGGGCGCGGCGCGGGGAGTCGCTGTAGCAGAACTGGACCACGTGGTAGCCCTGCTCGGCGAGAGTCGCGCCGGCGGCACCGCCCGCCAGGCCGGTGCCGACGACGATCACGGTGTGCTTGCGGCGGTTGGCCGGGTTGACCAGCTTCGCCTCGAAGCGGCGGCGGTCCCAGCGTTCGGCGATCGGGCCGGCCGGGGCCTTGGTGTCGGCGAGGGGCTCGCCGGTGGTGTACTCGGTGTACGTGCTCATGGTCAGCTCACCACTCCGGTCATGACGGCGACGGGGACGGAGACGAAGCCCGCGAACAGGACCAGTGCGAGGGCGTTGGCCAGGAACTTGAGGGCCTTGTCGCGGCGGGCGTTGCCGACGCCCAGGGTCTGGGCGGCGCTCCAGAAGCCGTGCCGGACGTGCAGGGCGACGGCGGCCATGGCGACGATGTAGATCGTGTTGCCGTACCAGGTGGAGAAGGTCGCCAGCACGTTCTCGTACGGGTGTCCCGCCCAGGCACGCTCGTTGACGGTGAGCGTGGTCAGGTCGAGGATGTGCCAGACGATGAACAGGCCCACGATCACGCCACCCCAGCGCATGGTGCGGGTGGCGTAGCCGGCCCGGCGCCGCTTGTGGGCGTACTTGACCGGGCGGGCCTTGATGTCGCGGCGGCTGAGCTGGTACGCGGAGACCGCGTGCGCGACGACCGAGGCCAGCAGCACGATCCGGGCGGCCCACAGGCCCCAGTGGCTGTGCAGGAAGGGCTCGCCCATGTGCCGCAGCCAGTGGCCGTAGGCGTTGAACTCGTCCGCTCCGAAGAAGACCTTGACGTTGCCGAGCATGTGCACGACGAGGTACGCGAGCATGATCAGCCCGGAGACGGCCATCACGGTCTTCTTGCCGACGGTGGAGTCCCAGAGCGTGCGCGTGATGGACGGCCGTCGATCCGTCCGCGTTGCCAGAGCCATGCCACAGACGGTAGGGACGGAGGTCCCGAAAGGTCCAAGACATGCCCCGGCTCATCCTGATAGGTAAAGCCTATGATCGGGCCTACTCTGGGGGAATGCAGTTCCAGCAGCTCGTGTACTTCGTGGCCGTCGCCGAGACCCGGCACTTCACCCGTGCCGCCGAGCGGGTGCACGTCGCCCAGCCCTCGCTGTCGCAGCAGATCAGGGCGCTGGAGCGGGAGCTGGGGGCCGAGCTCTTCAGCCGGGCGCGGGGCAACATCACCCTGACCGACGCGGGCGAGGCCCTGCTGCCGCTGGCGCGGCGGATCCTGGCCGACGCGGAGACCGCGCGGCTGGAAGTGCAGGAGCTGGCGCAGCTGCGGCGGGGGCGGATCCGGCTGGGCGCGACGCCGAGCCTGTGCACGGGGCTGCTCCCGGACGTACTGCGGGCCTTCCACACGGCCCATCCCGGGGTGGAGCTGCTGATCGAGGAGAGCGGCTCGCTGGACCTGGTGCGGGAGCTGGCGCGCGGGGCGCTGGACCTGGCGCTGATCGCCCTGCCGCTGCCGCCGGCCGCTCCGGCGCTGACCACGGTCGAGCTGCTGACCGAGGACCTGGTGGTGGTCTCCTCGGCGGACCTGCCGCCGCCGGGCGGGGGCGGGCCGCTGCCGATCTCCGCGCTGCGGGACGAGCCGATGGTGATGTTCCGGCACGGCTACGACCTGCGGGAGCTGACGGTGGCCGCCTGCCGGGCGGAGGGCTTCGAGCCGTCCTTCACGGTGGAGGGCGGGGAGATGGACGCGGTCCTCGGCTTCGCCCGGGCCGGGCTCGGGCTGGCGGTGGTGCCGGCGATGGTGGTGGACCACGCCGGGCACGGCCTGCGCACGACTGCCCTGGCGGGCTCGCCGCTGCGCCGCACGATCGCACTGGCGCACCGTACGGACGTGGCGCCGCCGCGGGCGGCGCGGGAGCTGAAGCGGATCCTGGTGGGGTGAGGGAGGGGGGGGGGGGGGCTGGCTCTTATTCACATCT
>NZ_WTFF01000435.1 GCF_019400985.1 Streptomyces bambusae | reverse complement strand
GAGAGGCAGTAGGCGCCCAGCCGGCCGCCGCCGCGCGCTCCGGCTGCCGCGCGGCCGCGGCGGCGGTCGTACGGCTGGGCGGGCGGCCGTAGCGGGGGCGTACGGGTGGGCAGGCGACCGCAGCAGGGACCGTACTGCTGGGCAGGCGGCCGCAGCGGGGACCGTATTGGCTGGGCAGGCGGCCGTAGCAGGGGGCCGGTGCTTGGTCGGCCCGGGCGGGCGGGTCCGGCGCTCCGGGACCAGCGGTCGGGACCAGCGGTCGGGACCAGCGGTCGGGACCGGCGGTCGGGGGTCCGAGGGGCGGCCGGGGCGTCAGTGCGGGACGCCGGTCCAGGCGGGGTGGCGGGGGTCGTCGGCGCGGACCACGACGTCCGCCGCCGACACCGGGTCGGTCTCGGCCTCGTAGCGCGGGTACGCCGGCAGCGTCCACCGCAGTGCCTCCTCCGTACGGCGGGCCAGCGCGCCCGGCGAGAGGCGGATGTGGACGCTGAGGTCGAAGGGGAACCAGTGCCCCAGCAGCAGCGGTCCGTGCACGATCACCACGCCGCCGGGCGGGAGTTCGGTGTACGGGCTGCGGGTGGCCCGGTCGGCGACCGGGTCCCACAGGTCCGGCAGGACCCGCCCGGTGCCGCCCGGCTCCAGCGGGCCGAACACCTCGCGCCACAGCGCGGCCGTGTCGTACCAGCCCCGCAGGTACGACTCCACGTCCTGGCGGCCGTGCTCCAGGCGCAGCGAGGCAGGCCGCAGGAACCCGTCCGCCGCGACCACGAGCACCGAGCGGCCCCGCAGCCGCAGTTCGGCCGCCGTCAGGTCCGCGAGCGCCCCCGTCCCAGCCGGGGGCGCACCGTCCACCGCCAACCGCAGCCACGGGCCGCCGTCCCGCGCCGCGGTCCGCTCGTCGAGGTGGGCGGCCAGGCGCTCGGCCATCCGCTCCCAGGTGATCGCTTCCAGCTGCACCGTCCCATTGTCAGTGGTGGCCCCTACCGTTTTTCACAAGGGATCACCGGCGGGAAGGGCCGTCGGGCCCGGCCTTGGGGAGGGGTCTGTCATGGCTCGCGAGACGACGTACCTGGAGCTGTCGCAAGAGGGCGCGGGGGCGCACAAGTTCTACGAGGTGACCGTGGACGGCACGGCGGTCTCGGTGCGGTACGGCCGCATCGGCGCGGCCGGCCAGTTGCAGAGCTCCTCGTTCCCCACCGCCGAGAAGGCGCGTGCCGCGGCGGCGAAGAAGATCGGGGAGAAGGTGCGCAAGGGGTACGCCCCGGCGGTCCAGGGTCAGCGCGCCGCCCGTCCGGTGACCCGGCGCCAGGTGTCCTCGGCGCCGTCCACGGCGCGGGCGACGGCCCCGGTGCTGTGGCGGTTCCGCACGGGAGCCTCGGCCTTCGGGATCCACGTGGACGAGGACCGCTGCTGGGTGGGCAACCAGGCGGGGGACGTGTACACCCTGAGCCACGGCGGCGAGGTGCTGGCCCGGTACGCGCTGCCGGACGGGGTGAAGTGCCTGGTGGCGGACGAGTTCTGGATCTATGCCGGCTGTGACGACGGCACGGTCTACGACCTGTCGTCGAAGCTGCCGTTCGGGGCGTACGACATCGCCGAGGACGTGGACATCTTCTGGCTCGACATCCGCGAGGGCGTGCTCAACGTCGCCGACGCGAACGGCGGCCTGACGGTCATCGACCACGAGGACGAGTTCCAGTGGTCGCGCAGGTCCGCGGGGACCAACGCCTGGATGGTGCGGGCGGACGCGGACGCGGTGTACCACGGGCACACCCAGGGCGTGACCGCGTACGCCCCGGACGGCAGCGGCGAGCTGTGGCACACCCGGACCGACGGGAGCGTGCTCTTCGGCTGGCAGGAGGCGGACGCGGTCTATGCGGGCACCGGGCGCCACAGCGTGCAGCGGCTGGCGAAGCACACGGGCGCCGTCGAGGCCACGTACCGCTGTGACGCCGCGGTGTACTCGTGCGCGACCTCCCCCGACGGCCGGCACGTGTTCGCGGGCGACTCCTCCTCGTCGGTGTACTGCTTCGACGCGGACGGACGGCGGCTGTGGAAGCTGCGCACGGGCAGCGGCTCCGCGCTGTCCATGCAGTACCTGGACGAGCGGCTGTACCTGGTGACGACGGACGGGTCGCTGGTGTGCGTGGACGCGAGCGAGGCGGCGATCACGGCGGCCCAGCAGGGCTCGGTGCCCAAGGCCGTGGACGTGAAGTCGGCGGCGGCGCTGCCGGTCTACACCCCGGCGGCGTCGGCGGCCTCCGTGGCGACGGTCACCGTGGCTCCGGCGGGCGGGATCGTGGTGGAATGCGTCCAGCGCAGCGGCCGGCTGCGGGTGCAGGTGGTGTCGGACGGCTTCGAGCCCTCGTGGAACGTCCAGTTCCCGCGCGGCATACGCGAGCCGGGCGCGCGGTATGTGGTGGAGGGGCTGCACGCCGCCTCGGGGGGCTTCTACCGGGTGCGCGGTGAGATACGCCGCCTGGTCTGAGCGGCGCGGCAGCACGGCGGGGCCTCGGCGGGGACCGCGAACGGGGCGCCTTCGGGCAGCGCGTAGGTGACGTGGAGCACGACCGGCCGGGTGCCGAGGTTCTGGCCGACGTGGACGTGCCGGGCGCCCGCCCGCTCGACGAAGAAGTCCCCGGGCACGCTGACCTCGACGGTGCCGTCGTGCAGGGTCCGCGTCAGCGTGCCGGACTTCACGAGCGCGGCTATCTCGGTGTGGTGGTAGTGCCAGCCGGTGGATGCGCCCGGTTCTATGACCAGCTCGCGGGCCACGACGTCCATGTGCCCTCCGGGCGAATAGACCTGATGGGAAATCACACAGTAGGACCAACTCGCCGAAGTATCGAGAAATCCATGAAACGCCAGGCGCCGACCGACGGGAGGTGATAAAGGGCCTGGACAGCGGTATCAACTCGGCATGAATCTCGTGGTCTTCGAGCCGCTGAAGGGGATCAGCTGTGCGGAGTGCCGCAAGGGGCCGCTCCCGCATCTCGTCCGCGTCTCCGGCGTGCCCCGCTGCCTGGACTGCGCACAGCTCGGGCACCTCGTCTACCTGCCGCGCGGCAATGCGGCGCTCACCCGGCGGGCCCGCACGGGGAGTTCGCTGTCGGCCGTCGTCGTGCGCTTCAACAAGCGCCGCCGCCGGTACGAGCGCCAGGGCCTGCTCGTCGAGGAGGGCGCCCTGGCCCGCGCCGAACGCTCCTGCCTCGCGGATGCCGAGGCGCGGGCGCGCGGGCGGGAGCGGGCCCGGCTGCGGCGTGCTGCGGAGGACGTCCGGCTCACGGCGGCCTTCGCCGCCGAGATACTCCGGCTGTTCCCCGGATGCCCGCCCGACCGGGCCCGCGCCATCGCCGCCCACGCCTCGCTGCGCGGCAGCGGCCGGGTGGGGCGTACGGCGGCCGGCCGCGCACTGGACGAGGCCGCGGTCTCGGTGGCCGTCCGGGCGGCCGTACGCCACCTCGACACCGAGTACGACGCCCTGCTCGCGGCCGGTGTGCACCGCTTCGAGGCCCGGGCCCGGCTGGCCCGGCGGATCGACTCCGTCCTGGACGGCTGGCGGACGCCTCCGCCCGCCCCGGCCGCCCTGGCCTCATCGGATGTGTCGACCCCGGGCCTGGACCCGGCCGGTCCGGCGGCCGGGCCCACGGCAGAGGACTAGTTGTGGCGGAAGCGGCGGTAGAGCAGGGCGCCGCCGAGCAGGAGTGCCCCGCCGCCGGGCAGCAGGTAGCCCACGGCGTCGGCGCCGGTGTGCGCGAGCGAGGAGGTACCGGGCCCCGGCTGGGCGGGCGGCTGCGCGGGCGACTGCACGGCCGGCGGCGTGGGCCGCACGGTGGCCGGCGGGGTGGACGTGGCGGGGCGGGGCGGGACGGTGCCGTTGACCGAGGTGTTGCCGCTCGCGCCGTTGCCCACGCCGACCACGCTCACCGCGTTGCCGCTGACATTGACCGGCACATCGACAGGAAGCTGGATGCCGTTGCCCGAGAGCACCCCCGGCGAATCCTTTGTGCCCCCGTGGGCGGCCGACCCGCCGCCGTTCCCCCCGCCCGGTTTGGAGCCGTGCGGCGAGCCGGAGGGATTCGGTGCGGGCTGCCCGGATTCGTTGGCGCACCGGTTGCCCGCGGCCGGGTTGAGGACGCCCACCACGTTCACGGTGTTCCCGCACACGTTCACCGGCACGTGCACCGGCAGCTGCACCAGGTTCCCGGAGAGCAGGCCGGGCGAGTTCTGGGCCTGTCCGCTCGCCCCCGCGTCGGCGAAGGCGAGGGCGCCCGCACCGGCGGCAGCCAGCCCGCCTCCCGCAACCACCGCCGCGATCAAGCCATTCCGACGACTGTGCCGCATCTGATTCCCTGCCTTCCGGAGGAGTCTGCGGGCGTTCCGCCCGCACCGGAAACAACGCGGTGAACCCATTCGGGTTATAAGGCCGGTCTGCTTTTCACCCCATCGTGTAGTGCCCTCGGCCCCTGTGTGACGGGGGTACGACCGGTGGCGGGAATCAGCCCGTGAGCGCCTTGACGGGGTCGGCGGAGGGCCGGCCGGTGGGCCACCAGTCGTCGGCGCCCTGGCGGGACTCGTACGCGTACCAGAGGTTGTCGCGGCCCAGGCGGAGCTGGCGGCAGGCCGAGGTGAGCCGGTTGCGCTCGGGCCGGAAGAGGCCGAGGGAGGCGGCGAGCAGGGCCGGGCGCGCCCGGTCGAAGGGGCCGGCGGGCGGGTCCCAGGGCTCTTCGAGGGCGGCCAGGCCGGCGCGGCCGCCCTGCCGCCAGGCCGCGGCGGCCCGGCCCGCCGGTGCTCTCTGACGGGCCGCCGGGGCAGGGACCGGGCCCCCGCGAGGGGCGGAGGGGCGCTCGCCTTCTGCGCGGGGGGGGGGCGGGGCGCCGCGCCGCGGCCGGGGCGCCGCCACTGCCGCGGGGGTTGGGCG
>NZ_WTFF01000434.1 GCF_019400985.1 Streptomyces bambusae | reverse complement strand
CCGGGAGGTGTGGAAAAGGGACAGGACGCCCGCGCAGCGGGTCCCCCCCCCCCCGCGGGCCGCCGCCCCCCGCCGCGCCGCCCCCGCCGCGCTCCCCGCCCCCCGGGGGTCCCGGCGCGGCGCCCCCCCCGGGGACGCGCCGCGCGCCGCGCCCGACGCCCCCCCCCCCCCCCGGGCGGGCCCCGCCTCCGGGCCCCCCGCCGACGGCGCCGTGTGGATCCCTGAGCTGCGCGCCCCGCGCACCCCCGGCGAGCCGGTCCCGGTCAAACTGCCCGCCACCCTGGCGCTCGGCGACCGGCTGCCGCCGCTGCCCGAGAGCCCGCCCCCGCTGCCCGGGCACCCGCTCCCGCCGGCCCGCGCCGCGGACCGCCGCACCTGGTGCGACATCGGCTACCGGGAGGAGGGTACGACCGGCTTCCTGACCTTCTCGTTCCCGGGCGGCGCCATGAGCACCGACCACTGCCGGCGCCTCCTCGACGCCTACCGGGCCGCCTGCTCGCGCCCCACGTCCGTCCTCGTCCTCGGCGGCGGCCGGGACTTCTTCTCCAACGGCATCCACCTCGGCGTCATCGAGGCGGCCGCCGACCCGGCCGCGGAGTCCTGGGCCAACATCAACGCGATCGACGACCTGGTGGAGGCGGTCCTGACCACCACCGACCGGCTCGTCGTCGCCGCCCTCGCAGGCAACGCGGCCGCCGGCGGCGCCATGCTGGCCCTGGCCGCCGACGAGGTGTGGTGCCGCAGCGGCGTCGTCCTGAACCCGCACTACCGGCTGATGGGGCTGTACGGCTCCGAGTACTGGACGTACACCCTCCCCCGCCGGGTGGGCGCTGCGGCCGCCGCGCGGCTGACGGCCGACGCCCTGCCGGTCAGCGCCGCCGCCGCGGTGGAGGCCGGGCTGGCCGACCGTACGATCGCCTGCGCCCCGCAGGACTTCACGGCGCGGACCGCGCATCTGGCCGGGCGGCTGGCGGCGGCGCCAGGCACCCCCGGCCGGATCGCCGCCAAGAAGGCGCGGCGGGAACGGGACGAGGCCGTCCGGCCGCTGGACTCCTACCGGGCGCACGAGCTGGCCCGGATGCGCGCCGTGTTCGACGACCCCTCGGCGCCCTACCACCGCCTGCGGCGGGCGTTCGTCCGCAAGGAACGGCCGGCCGCGACCCCGCCGCACCTGCGGGACCCGCGGCCGAGGCGTCCGGACCCGGCCCGGGTCACTGGACTGGACGCGCATGACGGCGCAGCCGGGCCGACCCCCTGTTAGCAAGAAGGGGGGGACCGCCGCAGCGGTCCGTCCCCCCACCGCCCTCCCCGAGGAGGAACCCCGCATGGACGCAGCAACGCCGGTCGCGGCCGACGCTCCCCCGATCCACATCCTCTGGATCAACGCCGGCCTGAGCTGCGACGGCGACTCCGTCGCCCTGACGGCGGCCATGCAGCCGGCCATCGAGGAGATCGTGACGGGAGCGCTGCCCGGGCTCCCGAGGATCCAGGTGCACTGGCCGCTGATCGACTTCGAGTGCGGCCCGGTCGGCGGCGCCGACACGTTCATCGAGTGGTTCTTCAAGGGCGAGCGCGGCGAGATCGACCCGTTCGTCCTCGTCGTCGAGGGCTCCGTGCCCAACGAGGAGATCAAGCGCGAGGGCTACTGGTGCGGTTTCGGCACCGACCCGGAGACCGGCCAGCCCATCACGACGAGCGAGTGGATCGACCGGCTCGCGCCCAAGGCCCTCGCCGTCGTCGCCATCGGTACGTGCGCCACGTACGGCGGCATCCACGCCATGGAGGGCAACCCCACCGGCGCCATGGGGGTGCCCGACTACCTGGGCTGGAACTGGCTGTCCCACGCCGGCATCCCGATCGTGTGCGTACCGGGCTGCCCCATCCAGCCGGACAACTTCGCCGAGACGCTCACGTACCTGCTCTACCAGGCGGCCGGCTCGGCCCCGATGATCCCGCTCGACGAGAAGCTGCGCCCGACCTGGCTGTTCGGCAGCACCGTGCACGAGGGCTGCGACCGGGCCGGCTACTACGAGCAGGGCCAGTTCGCGCAGGTCTACGACTCCCCCGAGTGCCTGGTGAAGCTGGGCTGCTGGGGTCCGGTCGTCCAGTGCAACGTCCCCAAGCGGGGCTGGATGAACGGCATCGGCGGCTGCCCCAACGTCGGTGGCATCTGCATCGCCTGCACCATGCCCGGATTCCCGGACAAGTTCATGCCGTTCATGGACGAACCGCCCGGGGCCAAGGTGTCCACCACGACGAGCGGCGCGTACGGGGCGGTGATCCGCAGGCTCCGGTCGATCACCCGCCACACGGTGGACCAGGAGCCCAGGTGGCGCCGTAGCGGTACGAAGCTCACGACCGGCTACCGGCCGCCCTGGTGACGCCCCGGCGGGCCGGCGGCGCCGCCACCGGGCCGCCGGGCCGCCGCGCCGGCCCGCACGGCTCCCCCGGTCCCCGGGGCCTCCGGTCCTCCGGTCCTCCGGTCCCCCACCCGTCCTCTCAGCTACCGCAGCTCCCGCATCCCGGAAGGTTCACGGCACAGACGATGACTCCGAAGACCAAGGCGGCCGGTGACGGCAGTGGCCTCGTGGAGATGGCCTGGGATCCGATCACCCGGATCGTGGGCAGTCTCGGCATCCACACCAAGATCGACTTCAAGCAGAAGCGGGTCGCGGAGTGCTACAGCACTTCATCGGTCTTCCGCGGCTACAGCGTGTTCATGCGCGGCAAGGACCCCCGCGACGCACACTTCATCACCAGCCGCATCTGCGGGATCTGCGGGGACAACCACTCGACCTGTTCCGTGTACACGCAGAACATGGCCTACGGGGTCAAGCCGCCCCACCTCGCCGAATGGATCATCAACCTGGGCGAGTCCGCGGAGTACATGTTCGACCACAACATCTTCCAGGAGAACCTGGTCGGGGTCGACTACTGCGAGAAGATGGTCCGCGAGACCAACCCGGGCGTGCTGGAGCTCGCCGAGCGCACCGAGGCCCCGCACGCCGCCGACCACGGCTACCGCACCATCGCCGACATCATGCGCTCCCTCAACCCGATCGAGGGCGAGTTCTACCGCGAGGCACTCCAGGTCAGCCGCTACACCCGGGAGATGTTCTGCCTGATGGAGGGCCGCCACGTGCACCCCTCCACCCTCTACCCGGGCGGCGTCGGCACCATCGCCTCCGTCCAGCTGTTCACGGACTACCTGAGCCGCCTGATGCGGTACGTGGAGTTCATGAAGCGCGTCGTGCCCCTGCACGACGACCTGTTCGACTTCTTCTACGAGGCCCTGCCCGGCTACGAGGAGGTCGGCCGGCGGCGGGTCCTGCTGGGCTGCTGGGGCGCCCTCAACGACCCCGAGTACTGCGACTTCACCTACGCCAACATGACCGACTGGGGACGGAAGATGTTCGTCACCCCGGGCGTGGTGGTGGACGGCAAGCTGGTCACCAACGACCTCACCAAGATCAATCTGGGCATCCGCATCCTGCTGGGCAGCTCGTACTACGAGGACTGGGCCGGCCAGGAGCAGTTCGTCACGCACGACCCGCTCGGCAACCCGGTGGACCCGCGCCACCCGTGGAACCAGCACACCATCCCCGCCCCGCAGAAGCGGAACTTCGACGACAAGTACAGCTGGGTGATGTCGCCGCGCTGGTTCGACGGCACGGACCACCTGGCCCTGGACACCGGCGGCGGCCCGATCGCCCGGCTGTGGTCCACCGCCCTGTCCGGGCTGGTCGACATCGGGTACGTCAAGGCCACCGGGCACAGCGTGGTCATCAACCTGCCGCGTTCGATGACCAAGCCGGAGACCACCTTCGAGTGGAAGATCCCCCGGTGGAGCAACGCGCTGGAGCGCAACCGCGCCCGCACGTACTTCCAGGCGTACGCGGCGGCCGTCGCGCTGCACTGTGCCGAGCAGGGGCTCGCGGAGGTCCGGGCCGGACGCACCCAGACCTGGGAGAAGTTCGAGGTGCCGGACGAGTCCATCGGCTGCGGCTTCACCGAGGCGGTGCGCGGTGTGCTCTCGCACCACATGGTGATCCGCGGGGGCAAGATCGCCAACTACCACCCGTACCCGCCGACGCCGTGGAACGCCAGCACCCGCGACACGTACGGCACTCCGGGCCCCTACGAGGACGCCGTGCAGAACACGCCGATCTTCGAGGAGAACCCGCCGGAGAACTTCAAGGGCATCGACATCATGCGTGCCGTGCGCAGCTTCGACCCCTGCCTGCCGTGCGGGGTGCACATGTACGTGGGCGGCGGGAAGACCGTCAAGCAGATGCACGTGCCCACCGGGCTGAGCGGACTGGGCGGATGAGCGCGGCCACCGATGCGCGGGCCGCCGTCCCGGCGGCCGTCCCCGCGACCGCGACCGCGGGCCTCCACGCCAGGGAGGCGGGCCGGCGGGTCGAGGAGATCCTCGACGGCTTCGCCGCGGCCGGCGATGCTGCCGGCGGGGCGGCGTACACGGCGGCGGAGGAACTCGTCCGCGTCCTGATGGACTTCTACGGCGCCGGCTTGGCGCGGGTCGTCGCCGGCCTCGACGAGGGGCGGCTGGCCGCCCTTCTCGACGACGAACTGGTGGGTGGCCTGCTGGCCCTGCACGATCTGCACCCGGAGGACGCGCGCACGCGCATCGGCCGGGTGCTGGCCGCCTCCCGGGAGCGGGTCGAGGTGCTCGACTTCGACGAGGCGACGGGAAGGCTGCGGCTGCGCGCCGCATCCGCCCCTGGCGGCGGCTGCGGATGCGGCAACGGCGGCGACGGCGTGCCGCAGGAGCTGAAGGACGCGCTGGCCGGTCTCGTACCCGAGGTGACCGCCGTGGAGCTGGAGCCCGTGCGGCGGGACCGGGAGCCGGCCCTGCTGCAGATCGGCCACCGGCCGCCGGCCGCGGCGCGGCAGCGGTGAGCGCCGCCGCGGCCCGCACCGGCACGGAC
>NZ_WTFF01000433.1 GCF_019400985.1 Streptomyces bambusae | reverse complement strand
ACCCGGTCGCCGGGACGGGTGGTCCGCGCATGGACATCCCCGAGGGTGAGCGCCGCGTCTGGTTCTCCCGTGCCTCGAACGCCTGGCTCCACGCCCTCGCCCTGCTCGCCGGCGTCGTGGCCGTCGCCGCCGCGCTCGCGGCCGTGGCCGGCCTGGGCGGCGCCGCCTGGCCGCTGCTCGCCGTCTCCGGGGTGGTCTGCGTCGCCACCCTGGGCTGCTCGTCGGTGCAGGCGCGGGTCGACGAGCGGGGATTCTCCGTCTCCTTCGGCCCGCTGGCGCTGCCGACGCGGCACTGGCCGCTGCGGGCGGTCGAGTCCGCACGCGCCGAGCACCGCACCGCCCTCCAGGCCGGCGGCTGGGGCTACCGGCTGAGCGGACTCGGCACCACGGTGATGCTGCGCAGCGGGCCCTGCCTGGTCGTCCGTACGGACAAGGGCGCGGAGTTCGCGGTCAGCGTGGACGACGCCGAGCGCGGCGCGGCCCTGCTGAACTCGCTGGCGGCGGCGCAGCGGGCCGACGGGGCCCGCTGACCGGGACCAGGCCGGACGAGGCGCCGCCGGGGAGTCGTCCCGCCCCCCTTCGTGTCACGCGGCGAGGCGGGGCGGGGCGGGGCGGGGCGGGGGCGGTCGGAAACCCGGCGCGCCCCCTCCGGCTCACGCGGCGAGGTGGCGTACCGCTTCCGCGACCTCCGGGGCGTGGGCGGCGAACGGGCCGAGGTCGGTGGCGCGGGCGTACGCCGGGTGCCCCACCTGCCCGGGCAGTCCGGCCAGGGCGCGCAGGCCGTAGTAGGCGGGCGGACCCGCCGCCCGGTCCGGGGCGGGGGCAGGGGCGGGCCGGCCGGCCGCCACGGCCGGCAGGTGCTCCTCGAACAGCGCCTGGCAGGCCCGGATCCCCCGCAGCATCACCTCGTGGTAGCGGTCCTCGGGGCCGACGGGGAACCGTCGTTCCGCCAGCACCCGCCCGGTGTCGATGCCGGCGTCGACCTCGTGCAGGGTGGCCCCGTACTCGGTCTCGCCGCGCAGCAGGGCGTAGAGCACGGCCACCGAGGGCAGTCCGCGGTGTTGCGGCAGCAGCCCGTTGTGGATGTTGTACAGGCGCAGGTCACGGGAGAGCAGCGGCTGCCGGAAGATGCGGCGGTTGTTCACCGACCAGACGATGCCGTCGGTGGATGCGGCGGCCAGCGTGTCGGCGTGGGCGTTGATGCCGGCTCCGGAGCCGTCCCCGGCGGACCGGCTCGCCCCGGGAGCGGAGCCAAAGCCCGGGCCTGAGCCGGAGCCCGTGCCTGGGCCGGTGGCGACGAACAGGTGCGGGGCCGTACCGGCCGCGTCCGCCGGGTCCGCCGAGCAGACCAGGTCGATCGGGTACCCGCCGGCCGCCGCGTGGACCACTGCCCGGCGCAGCAGCGCGCCGTCCCCTACGAAGATCATGCGACGGCCTCCGCCCGGGCGGCGCGGACCCGCTCGCAGACCTGACCAAGCGTCATCTCCCGTACCAGACACTCCAGTCCGGCCATGAAGAGGCGTCCCTGGTCCGGGTCGAGCAGGTCCGCCGAGACCGCGGTGAGCATCTCCACCAGGGCCAGTGAATCGCCGCCCAGGGCCTGGAAGTCGGCGTCCGGGGTCAGCTCCGCCGGGTCCGCGCCGAGGACCGCCGCCCAGTGGTGCGCCACGCGCTCCTCCAGGGAGGCCGGCGCCGCCGCCACCGGTCCGTCGCGGGTGAACGGGTCGGGCAGCGCGTCCGGATCGGCCTTGCCGCTGACGGTGCTCGGGACGGCGTCGACCACGATGAGGTGGGCCGGCACCAGATGGGCGGGCAGCACCCGCGCCAGGTTGGTGCGCAAGGTGGCGGGCAGGTCCTCGTCCGCCGTGGTGCGCGGGACGACGTACGCGCACAGCACCGGGTGGGCCGCCGCGCCCGGCCGACGGCGCGGCACCACCACGGCGCGGGCCACACCCGGGTGGGACTCCAGTGCGGCGACGGTCTCGGCGGGCTCCACCCGGTGCCCGGCGATCTTGAGCTGGCCGTCGATCCGCCCGGCGAACTCCACGGCCCCGCCGGGAAGTCGCCGTCCGAGGTCGCCCGTACGGTACGCGCGGGTTCCGTCGGGCCGGACGGTGAACGGCGAGGGGCGGGCGCCGTCGTCGTCGGACCGGCCGAGGTAGCCGCGGGCCACCTGGAGCCCGCTGACGACGATCTCTCCGGTGCGGCCGACGTCCTGCGGGCCGTCGCCGATCACGGCGCCGTCCTCGGCGAGGAGTTCGACGTCGGCGTAGGGGCCCGGGGTGCCGATCGGCACGGTCGGTGCGGCCGGCTCCGCGCCGGGGCCGTCGTCCACGACATGGGCGAGGCAGGCGACGGTGGCCTCGGTCGGCCCGTAGGCGTTGACGATCCGGGCGTGCGGGCCGAAGGCGGCGCGGGCCGCGCGCACGGCGGCGGGGGTCAGCGCCTCGCCGCCGAGCAGCAGCGTGCCGCTCGTTCCCATGGGGCCGGTGGAGCTGGTGGGGTCGGTCGGGCCGGTGGTCAGCGCAAGATGGGACGGGGTGAGCGCGAGGGTGTCGGCGCGGTGCTCGGCGACGAGGCCGCGGAGGGTCGCGCGGGAGACCGGGCCGGGCGCGAGGACGGCCGTACCGCCGGCGAGGAGCGGGAGGAAGAGGGGGAAGCAGGAGATGTCGAAGGCGTAGGAGTTGACGAAGCCGAAGCGGGTACCGGGGCCGACCCGGCACAGGTCGGTCGCCCAGCGGACGAAGCCGAGCAGGCTCCGGTGCTCGATCTGCACGCCCTTGGGGCGGCCGGTGGAGCCGGAGGTGTGGATGACGTACGCCAGGTCTTCCGGGGCGGGGTCCGGCGCGATGGCCTTGCCGGCCGGGGCGGAGGGGAGGTCCTCGACGGCGAGGAGCGGGCAGGGGACGGCGCCGTCGAGCCGGTTCAGCAGGTGGTGCTGGGTCAGGCACAGCCGGACGCCGGCGTCGTGGAGGATCTCCTTGGTGCGCGGGGCCGGATGGTCCGGGTCGAGCGGGACGTAGGCCGCGCCGGCCTTCAGGATGCCCCACAGCGCGCCGACCCCGGCCGGGGTGCGGTCGACGACCAGCCCGACCAGGTCTTCCCGCCCGATCCCGCGCCGTCGCAGCTCTGCGGCCACGGCGTCGGAACGGGCGTCGAGCTCCGCGTAGGTCACCGGGCCGTCGGGGCCGTCGAGGGCCAGGGCCTGCGGGGTGCGGGCGGCCTGGGCCCGGAACAGCGCCACGACGGTCCGGGGCTCGGACGGGGTGGCGGCATCGGCATCGGCATCGGGCGGTGCGTCCTGGGCAGGGGCCGGAGCGGACGGGGCGGGCCCGGCCTGTACGCGTTCGGAGGCCGGCTTCGGTGCGGGAGGCGGGGGCGCGGAGCGCGTCGGGGCAGGGCCGGCCGCGGTCAGGTGGCCCAGGGCGGTGTCCAGGAGGCGGGCGGCGCGGATGGAGAGGCCGGGGCCCCCGCGCACGCCGAGGGTGATCTCGGTCGCCGTGTCCGTCTCGGCGGCGACGAGCGAGACCGGGACCAGCGGAGCGTGCACGGGCAGCGCGTACACCGTGGACGCCCTGAACCCCCCGCCCGAGCAGTCCGCCGGGGCGATACGGCCCAGATGGGAGACGACGGCCGAGGCCAGGTGGCGGTCGGCGCGGCGGGTCGCCGCCTGGGCGGCGCGCAGCAGCAGGCCGGTGGCGGGCAGCGGCAGCGGGGCGAGGCCCGCCTCGAAACCGGCGGCCAGCTCGCGGCCTTCGGCCAGGGCGGCCAGCAGCTCGGCGTGCCCGGCCGCCCAGTCCCGGCCGGGGGCCAGGTCCAGGAAGAGGGGCAGGGTCAGGTTGCCGGTGGCGGGCGGGCCCGAACGGTGGCGGCGCAGGTCGACGGGGACCATGACGCGGGTGCCCCGTCCGACGCTGTCGGTGAGCGCCTGCGCGAGGCGGGCGGTGAGCGCGGGGTGGTGGCCGGGCAGCGTCCGGCGCAGCCAGAGGGTCCGCTCGGGGCCGGGGCCGAACCGGCCGAGCGGGGACCGCTGGTCGGGCAGCGGCGCGGGGCGGCGGCGGCCGGGGGCCAGGCCGCTGAGCAGGCCGTGGTCGGTGTCCTGGCCGTACGCCGGCCGGGCGGGCTCACCGCGCAGTGCGCGGAAGACCTCCCGGACCCAGACGAGGGCGCCGTGACCGTCCATCAGGGCGTGCGAGGCGCTGAACACGAGGGTGCTAAGGGCCCCGGCCGCGCCCGGTACGACGAGCACGTCGCACCCGGGCCGGTCGGTACGGGGCCACCGACCGGCCCCGACGAGCCCTGCGGGCACGATCCCTTCGGGGAGGGCGACGGACCGGGCGAAGCACGTGGCTCCGCCTGGGACGGAGACCGCGTCCGGAGCCGAGGCGCCAGGCCCGGCCGAACCCTCGGCCGGGGGCCAGGCATCGCCCGCGCCCACGGGCCCGCCCGGGGCTCGGCCCGTACCGTCGGCCGGGGCCGGGGGCCTGGGCTCCGGCGCAGCCGGGCCGACGGGAGAGGCCGGGCCCCGGCCGTCGGCGGCGCCCCCGGCCCGGAGGCCGATCGCAGGCGTCGCCGGAGCCGCGTAGTGGAGACGTGGCAACGGGCCGTCGCCGATCCACTCGGAGCCGACCCGGACGAGGCGCGAACCGGGGCAGGCATGCGCGGCCTGCGCCAGGGCCGCCTCCAGGTGGCTCCGGTCGGGTACGCCGTCCCCTTCGACGACGATCCGCAGTGCCATGGCTCCGCGCGGGTCCCCGGCAGCGAGGTAGAGCCGCTCGGTGGGCGAGACCGGACGCCGGTAGCGGCGAGGGAGGGGCTGGAGGTGTGTCATCGCGGGGTGATCCCTTGGTCGATACGGTCGGAGCGGTCGGAGCCGTCGGCACTTCGGCCCTCACCTGCCTGCTCACCCGCGACCGCGCGGGCGGATGCCGCTGCGGCTCCGGCAGGGGCGGCGGCGGACCGCGCGCCTGCGGGTGCGGCGTCGCCGCCGGGCGGCCCGCAGCCGGCGATGATA
>NZ_WTFF01000432.1 GCF_019400985.1 Streptomyces bambusae | reverse complement strand
CCCCGGAGCCGGGCGCCCTCGCCCGCGCGGTCCGCGACCGGGCGGCCGCCGCGCTGGGTGCCACCGGCTCCCCGGACCCGGCCGGGCTCTGCGAGCTCGCCGTACGCCTCGCGCTGTCCTACGTCGTCGCGCCCGCCGACGGCCCGGCCGAGCCGGCCCTCGGTGATCTGCTCGGGGCGCTCAGTGCGCCGAGCCCGACAACTGGAGGCCGATCACGCCGACGATGACCAGCGAGATCGAGACGATCTTGAGGGTGGAGACCAGGTCGCCGAGGAAGACCATGCCGTAGACGGCCGTGCCGGCGGCCCCGATGCCGGTCCACACCGCGTACGCCGGGCCCACCTCCAGCTTCTTCAGCGCCAGGGTCAGCAGGCCGAAACTGCCGAGCGCGAAGGCGATGAAGGCGACGGTCGGCCACAGCCGGGTGAAGCCGTGGGACAGCTTCAGGCACACCGCGAAACCGGTCTCCAGGATGCCGGCGACCACGACCATCAGCCACGCCATGCGCATGCCTCCCCGCGTCAGGTGACACGGTCTGGGCCACGCACGTCGGCCTCGCGCCACTCGGTGCGATTATGCATTTACCAGACATGCCACCCGGCAAACGTCGTGAAACGGCGTCAGCCGCCCCCGCGTACCGGGACGTCAACCGCCCCCACGCCCAGGGCCTCAGCCGCCCCCGCGCCCCGCAGCCCTCAGTCGCCCTCGCGCCGCTCCCGCGTCGCCAGCAGCCGCCGCAGCGAGTACAGCCGGGCCGGGTCGGCGTGGCCCTCGGCCACCCACCCGTCCAGCGCGCAGTCCTTCTCGTCGTGGCTGCACGCCCGCGGACACTCCTCCGTACCCGGCACCAGGTCCGGGAAGGCCAGGATCACCCGGGACGGGTCCACGTGGTGCAGCCCGAACGAGCGCACGCCCGGGGTGTCGATGACCCAGCCCTCCACGCCCGGCAGCGGCAGCGCCAGCGCCGAGGTCGTGGTGTGCCGCCCGCGCCCGGTGACCCGGTTGACGTGCCCGGTCGCCCGCCGACGGTCCTCCGCCACCAGGGAGTTGACCAGCGTGGTCTTGCCGACGCCCGAATGACCCACGAAGGCGGTGATGTGCCCGGCCAGCCGCTCGCGCACCCGCTCCGCCGCGTCGCCGTTCTCCAGCTCCTCGCGGTTGGTGACCACGTGGTCCACGCCCAGCGTCGCGTACGTCTCCAGCAGCGTGTTCGCCGGCGCCAGGTCCGACTTCGTCAGCACCAGCAGCGGTGTCAGGCCCGCGTCGTACGCGGCGACCAGACAGCGGTCGATCAGCCGCGGCCGCGGCTCGGGGTCCGCCAGCGCCGTCACGATCGCCAGCTGGTCGGCGTTGGCGACGACCACCCGCTCGAACGGGTCGTCGTCGTCCGCGGTACGCCGCAGCACCGAGCGGCGCTCCTCGATCCGCACGATCCGCGCGAGGGTGTCCTTGCGGCCCGACAGATCACCGACCAGGCCCACCCGGTCGCCCACGACCGCGGCCTTGCGGCCCAGTTCGCGGGCCTTCATGGCGGTGACCTTGCGGTCCTCCACCAGGCAGGTCAGCCGGCCCCGGTCGACCGTGAGGACGAACCCCTCGGCCGCGTCCTCGTGCTTGGGCCGGATGTTCGTCCGGGGCCGGTTCCCCTTCGGGTTGGGACGGGCCCGGATGTCGTCCTCGTCGGTGTGCTTGCCGTACCGGCGCATCGCGCTACTCTCCCGCTCCCGAGAGCATGTCCGTCCACATCGTCGGGAAGTCCGGCAGGGTCTTCGCGGTGGTCGCGACGTTCTCGATCTGGACACCCTCGACCGCCAGGCCGATCACCGCGCCCGCGGTGGCCATCCGGTGGTCGTCGTAGGTGTGGAAGATGCCGCCGTGCAGCCGGCGCGGGCGGATGTGCAGGCCGTCGGCGGTCTCGGTGACGTCGCCGCCCAGCTCGTTGATCTCCTTGGTCAGCGCCGCCAGCCGGTCCGTCTCGTGCAGCCGCAGGTGCGCCACGCCGCGCAGGGTGGACGGGGAGTCGGCCAGGGCCGCGACCGCCGCGATGCCCGGGGTCAGCTCGCCGACGTCGCCGAGGTCCACGTCGATGCCGTGGACGGTGCCGGTGCCGGTGAAGACCAGGCCCGCGTCGGTCAGCTCGCAGGAACCGCCCATCTCGGTGAAGATCGAGCGCAGCGCGTCACCCGGCTGCGTGGTGCGGCGCGGCCAGTCGGGGATCGTCACCGTGCCGCCGGTGATCAGCGCGGCGGCCAGGAACGGCTGCGCGTTGGACAGGTCCGGCTCCACGACCATGTCGCGGCCCAGCAGCGCGCCCGGCGCCACCCGCCACACGTTCTTCTCGCCGCCCGCCTCCGGGGTGTCCACCTGGGCACCCGCCGCGCGCAGCATCTCCACCGTCATCCTGATGTGCGGCAGCGAGGGCAGCGTGCTGCCGACGTGCCGGACCTCGACGCCCTGGTTGAAGCGCGGCGCGGACAGCAGCAGCGCGGAGACGAACTGCGAGGAGTTCGACGCGTCGATCTCGACCGTGCCGCCCTCCAGCGCCCCACCGCCGTGCACCGTCATCGGCAGCGCGCCGCGGCCGCCGTCGTCGATCCGCGCGCCGAGGGCGCGCAGCGCCTCGATGACCTGGCCGAGCGGGCGCTCGTAGGAGCGGGGGTCGCCGTCGAAGCGGATGTCGCCGTCCGCCAGCGTGGCCACGGGCGGCAGGAAGCGCATCACGGTGCCCGCGTTGCCGACGTCCACCGTCGCCGGGCCGTGCAGGGCGGCCGGGATGACCCGCCAGGCCTCACCGGAGCCGGCGTCCCCGGCGGAGCTGGAGGAGACCGTCTCCTCGATACCCACGCCCAGCGCGCGCAGCGCGTCCGACATCAGCTGGGAGTCGCGCGAGCGCAGCGGCCGGCGCACCCAGCCGGGCTCCGAGGCGAGCGCGGCGAGCACCAGGGCGCGGTTGGTCACCGACTTCGACCCCGGCACGGTCACGGTGGCACGGACGGCACCGTCGGCGAGCGGGGCGGGCCAGAGGGCGGGCAGCGCAGGGGTCTGGGTCATGGCCATCACTTTAGTGGCAGACCCGGGGGGCGGGACGAGCCGCTCACAGGCCGAGCAACCACCGCCCGCCGCCGATCAGGCAGCACAGCGACACCACGTGGAACATGATCAGCCACACGACCGGATGCAGATGGGTGAGCCGGCCCAGCTGGTCCGCGTCGGAATCGGGAGCCCCGCCGTGCCTCCGCTTCGCCTGCAGCTCGAACACCGGCCGCACGCCCCCCATCAGCAGGAACCAGACCGCCCCGTACGCGAAGATCGCCTGTACGTCGGCCGGCGCCAGCCAGGACACCAGCACGAACCCGCCCCCCGTGAGGACCATCGTCAGCGCCCCGTACGCATTCCGGATCATCACCAGCATCACCAGCAGCAGCGCGGTGGCCACCCACAGCAGCAGCGTGATCCGGTGGGCCGCCAGCAGGGCGGCCCCGCCCAGCCCCAGCAGCGGCGGGGCGGTGTAGCCGGCGGCCGCGGTCAGGATCATCCCGATGCCGGTGGGCCTGCCCCGGCTGATGGTCAGGCCGCTGGTGTCCGAATGCAGCCGGATCCCCTCCAGCCGCCGGCGGGTCAGCACGGCGATCAGCCCGTGGCCGCCCTCGTGCGCGATGGTCACGGCGTTGCGGGATATCCGCCAGACCGGGTGCGGCGCCACGAGGGCCAGCGCCACCGCGGCGGTGACCACCACGAGCCACAGCTCGGGTGCCTCCTGGAGGCCGGTGAGCCGGTCCCACAGGCCGGCGGCGGTGGTGCCCGACGAGGACGCAGTGAGGTCTGAAGAGGACGCGGCGAGGCCCGACGAGGACGCGGTGAGGCCCGCGGATGGTGCGGTCATGGGGTGGCGGGCTCCTTGCGTCGGGGTGCGGATGCCATGGCAGTGTGGCAGCCATGTGCGGACGTTATGCGGCGAGTCGTAGGCCCGAGGACCTGGTGGGAATCTTCGGGGTCGAGAAGTGGGAGCCCGAGGAGGCCCTGGCCCCCGACTGGAACGTGGCGCCGACCAAGGAGGTCTACGCCGTACTCGACCGTCCCCTGAAGGACGCGCCCGACCGGCGTCCGGTTCGCCAGCTGCGCGTCCTGAAGTGGGGCCTGGTCCCGTCCTGGGCCAAGAACCCCGACGGCGCCGCCCGGATGATCAACGCCCGCGCCGAGTCCCTCCACGAGAAGCCCTCCTTCCGCAAGCCCTTCGCCCAGCGGCGCTGCATCATCCCCGCCGACGGCTACTACGAGTGGGTCACCGGGACCGACGAGCGCCGGCTGGAGGTCGAGGGCAGGAAGAAGCGGCCGCGCAAGCAGCCGTACTTCGTGCTCCCCGCCGACGGCTCGGTCTTCGCGATGGCCGGCATCTACGAGTTCTGGCGCGACCGGACCCTGCCCGACGACCACCCGCTCGCCTGGTGGGCGACCTGCTCGGTGATCACCACCGAGGCCGAGAGCGGCCCGCTCGCGGTCGCCCCCGCCGAGGGCCCGGCCTCGCTCGCCGAGATCCACCCCCGGATGCCGCTGATGCTCACCCCGGACCGCTGGGACCCCTGGCTGGACCCGGCCCGCACCGACGTCGACGACCTGCGCGCCCTGCTCGAGCCGCCGCCCGGCGGGCTGATGCGGGCCTACCCGGTCTCCACCGCCGTCTCGAACGTCCGCAACAACGGCCCCGAGCTGCTGGAGGAGCTGGCCGCGCCGGAACTCGGCACGCTGTTCTGAGCCCGGCAGGATGGGGCGCATGACGTTGCGAACCCAGAGCGTGCCGACCCCCGCCGGCGAGGCACGGATCACCTGGCACGACGCCCGCGCGGCCCGCCTGGTGCTGGCCCTGGGCCACGGCGCCGGCGGCGGCATCGAGGCCCGCGACCTGGCGGCCCTCGCCGCCCGGCTGCCCGCCCTTGGGGTCACCGTTGCCCTGGTCGAGCAGCCCTGGCGGGTCGCGGGCAAGAAGGTCGCGGCCGCGCCGAAGGTCCTCGACGAGGGCTGGCGCGCACTGTCGCC
>NZ_WTFF01000431.1 GCF_019400985.1 Streptomyces bambusae | reverse complement strand
CCCGCGCCCCGCGGCGGAGCCGCACGGGCGAACGGCCCCGCGCCCCTGCCGCGGCGCGATCCCGGTCGGCCGCCACGTTGCCGGCCGCCCCGTTGCCGGCCGGTCCGGGGCCGTCGTCACTCGTGTGCCAGCGCATGCGTCTCACCTGTACTCCGAAAGCCTGCGTCCGATGCCGAGCACGGCCGCCGCGGCCGCCGCCAGGGACAGCAGCGCGGCGCCCGTCGTCAGGCCGGTCAGGGCGGCGAGGCCGCCCTCGGCCGCGCGGGTGAACTCACGCTGCTCGTGGGCGACGGCCTGCTCCAGCGACGCGTCCACGAGGTCGAAGGACGCGCCGCTGCTGTCCTTGCCGCCGATCACCAGCGGCAGCGCGATCTCGTAGTCGCCCTTCAGGTCCGCCTCGCGGGCGGCGGCGTGCCGCACCTTCCACTGCGCGACCCCGGCCACCGCCCGGCCCAGCGGGGCGCGCCCGGCCTCGTCGTCGGCCAGCCGCAGCGCCTGCGCCAGGCCCGCGTCCAGCTGCTCCATGTTCGCGCCGAAGTCGATGTCGTACTTGTCGGACTTCTTGTCCGCCGCCGTGACGGCCCCGCGCGAGACCAGCGTCAGGTTCTCGTTCGCCCGGGCCTGGAGCGCCGCGATCCGGGCGGCGTCCAGCACCTTCAGCGACTCCTGCCCGTCCGAACGCGCCTCGCCCAGGCCCGAGCGGGCCAGCGTGTGGCCCACCGCCAGCCACAGCACCAGCACCGCGGTGGCGGCCGTCGCGGCCACCAGCCCCTGGTTGAAGACCCGGTTCGTCCGCCGGTACTCGCGCCGCTGCGCCCACACCAGCAGACCCAGCGCGGCCGCGCCCACCGCGAGGGAGGCCGGCGGCCAGGAGCGGGCCGCGTCGTGGTCGCGGTACAGCCGGCCGGTCTCCGCCTCGTACAGCCGCTGCGCGGCGGGCAGCAGCAGCGTGCTCATCTGCTCGTTGGCGTAGCGCAGATAGGCGCCGCCCAGCGGCAGCCCCTGCCGGTCGGTGGCCCGGGCCTGCTCGATCAGGCCCGCGTACCGCGGCAGTTGCTCGCCCAGCAGGGCGATCTCGCGCCGGGACCCCTCGTCGGACCCGGCGTTGGCCGCGGCCGACGTCAGCAGCCGGGACGCGGTCGCGATGTCCCGCTCGTAGCGCTCGCGGACCTCCCGCGACTCGCGCCCGCCGGCGAGGAACCCGCTGGAGGCGGCGGTGTCCGCGTCCGCCAGCGAGCGGTAGATGCTCGCCGCGTCCGCGCTCAGCGGCTGGCTGCGCCCGACCACCTCCTCGGCGGCCGTGACCCGGTCGGAGACCTCCCAGACGGTGACCGCGCCGAGGACCAGCGCCAGCGCGGCGAGCACGGCGCCGACGACCCGCAGCCGGCCGGGCTCGGTCGTGGCGGCCCGGCGGGCCCGCTCCACGCCTTCGGCGAGGGCCGTGCCACGCCGGGGCGGCGGCACGGCGGCTCCTGCGCCGGGCGCGGACGCGCGCGTCGTGACGACCACCGTGACCTCCCCCTCGGTCCTGTACTCACCCCCGGCCCACCGCCGCGGGGCCCGTCCGGCCGGCGGCCGGGCGGTGCTTCGCGCAGCAGTATGGCCGCACGGACGGCCCCGCACAGTACCGGGCCCGGGAACCGTTGAGGATCCGCTGCCACCGCTCCTTCACCGTCAATACGCCCGGACGGCCTCCACGGTTCCGTACCTGCCCCGTACGAGGGCCGGTTCACCCGAAATGGGCACGGAGTTTTCCGAAGGCCGCGGCCGGCGCGCCGACCGCGTCCAGCCCGAGCAGCCCCGCGCCCAGCACCGGCGGGGCGGTCACCACCGAGACCCGGGCGTGCGGGGCGCGTTCGGCCAGGCCCGCCGCGATCCGGTCGTCGAGCAGCGGGTGGCGGGCGGCGAGCACCCCGCCGCCGAGCAGCACCGGGGCCTCCCGCGCCAGCAGGTCCAGCCTGGTCAGGGCCACCACCGCCATCGCCACCACCTCGTCGGCCTGCCGCTCCACCAGGGACCGGGCCACCTCGTCCCCGGCCGCGGCCACCGCGAACAGCACCGGCACCAGCTCGTGCGTCCGCGCCTGCGTGATCACGCCCAGGTGCAGGGCCTCGACCAGCTCGGGCACCGAGGCCAGTCCGAAGTGCCCGGGCAGCGCCGCCGCCAGCTCCGTGGGCCGGCCCCGGCCGTCCGCGGCGCGGGCCGCCCACCACAGCGCCTCCTGCGCGAGGGCGCCGCCCCCGCCCCAGTCGCCGGAGAGCCGGCCCAGTGCCGGGAAGCGCGCGGTGCGCCCGTCCGGGAGCATGCCCACGCAGTTGATGCCGGCCCCGCACACGACCGCCACTCCGAGCGGGGCGGCGCCGTGCGGCAGGCCGGCGCGCAGGATGGCGAACGTGTCGTTGCGTACGTCGGTGCGCGCGCCCCAGCCACGCGCCGCGAGCGCCTGCGCCAGCTGCCGTTCCTCCACGGGCAGGTCGGCCCCGGCCAGACAGGCCGAGACCTGGTCGGCGTACGGCGCCAGGGGCGCACGTTCACCGGCCCCGGCACCCGCACCGTCACCGGCCCGTCCACCACTGCAGGCACCGGCACCGCCACCGGCCCGGCCACCGTCACGGCCGTCGGGACCGGAACCGACACCGGAACCGGCTTCCGCGCGGGCGCCCAGCCGGGCCAACCCCGCCGCCTCCACTGCCTCCGCCACCGCCCGCGCCAGCACGTCCACCGCCGCCGCCACCCCGGCCCGCTGCGGCTGGAAGCCGCCGGACCGCCCGGTGGCGAGCACCGTGCCGTCCGCGTCGATCAGGGCCACGTCGGTCTTGCTGTTGCCCGCGTCGACGGCCAGCACGGCGGGCCGCCGCCTCACGCCCACGGCAGGTGCTCCTTGTTGTGCGCGAGCAGCCGGTCGGTCAGGCCCTCGGCCCGCTCGACCTGCCCGACCAGCGGGTGCGCGAGCAGCGCCCGGAACACCCGCTCCCGCCCGCCCCGCAGCGCCGCGTCCAGCGCGAGGTCCTCGTACGCCGTCACCTGCGCGATCAGCCCGGCGTACAGCGGGTCCAACCGGGGCACGGCCAGCGGGACCGCGCCCGAGGCGTCCACCCGGGCCTGCACCTCGACGACCGCGTCGTCGGGGAGGAACGGCAGCGTGCCGTCGTTGCGGGTGTTGACCACCTGGACGGACGGGCCGCCGTCGCCGAGCAGCGCCGCCGCCAGGTCGACCGCGGCCTCCGAGTAGAAGGCCCCGCCCCGCTGCGCCAGCAGCGCCGGCTTCTCGTCCAGTGCCGGATCGGCGTACAGGGCGAGCAGCTCCCGCTCCATGGCGGCGACCTTCGCCGCCCGTGACGGCTGCGTCGCCAGCTCGCGCACCACCTCGTCGTGGGCGTAGAAGTACCGCAGGTAGTACGACGGTACGACGCCCAGCCGGTCCAGGACGTGCCGCGGCAGGTGCAGGTCGGCGGCGATGGCCTCGCCGTGCCGGGCCAGCAGCCGCGGCAGCAGGTCCGCCCCGTCCGGGCCGCCCAGGCGCACACCCAGCTCCCAGGTCAGGTGGTTGAGCCCGACGTGGTCGAGGTGGATGTCGGCCGGAGCCAGGTCCAGCAGCCGCGCGAACTTCCGCTGGAAGCCGATGGCCACGTTGCACAGCCCGACCGCCTTGTGCCCGGCCCGCAGCAGGGCCCGGGTGACGATCCCGACCGGGTTGGTGAAGTCGATGATCCAGGCACCGGGGTTGGAGCGCCGTACCCGCTCGGCGATGTCCAGCACCACCGGCACGGTGCGCAGCGCCTTGGCCAGGCCGCCCGCGCCCGTGGTCTCCTGCCCCACGCAGCCACACTCCAGCGGCCAGGTCTCGTCCTGCAGCCGGGCGGCCTGCCCGCCCACCCGCAGCTGGAGCAGCACCGCGTCGGCGTCGGCGACCCCCGCGTCGAGGTCGGAGGTGGTGGTGACCGTGCCGGGGTGCCCCTGCCGGGCGAGGATCCGCCGGGCCAGGCCGCCGACCAGCTCCAGCCGTTCGGTATCCGGGTCGATCAGCACCAGCTCGCCGACCGGCAGGCTCTCGCGCAGCCGCGCGAACCCGTCGGCCAGCTCGGGGGTGTAGGTGGAACCGCCGCCCACCACTGCCAGTTTCATCGTCACGCGATCACTAACCTTTCACTCCCGTCAGGGTGACGCCCTCGACGAACGCCTTCTGGGCGAAGAAGAACAGGACGATCACCGGGGCCATGACCAGCACGGTGGCGGCCATGGTCAGGTTCCAGTCGGTGTGGTGGGCCCCCTTGAAGGACTCCAGGCCGTAGCTGAGCGTCCAGGCGGCCGGGTTGTCGGAGGCGTAGATCTGCGGGCCGAAGTAGTCGTTCCACAAGGTGAAGAACGAGAACAGCGCGACCGCGGCGATGCCCGGCCTGGCCATCGGCAGCACCACGCGCAGCAGCGCGCGCAGTTCCCCGCAGCCGTCCACCCGGGCGGCGTCCAGGTACTCGTCGGGGATGGTCAGCAGGAACTGCCGCAGCAGGAAGACGGAGAAGGCGTCGCCGAAGGCCAGCGGGACGATCAGCGGCCAGAGCGTGCCCGACAGGTCCAGCTGCTTCGCCCAGAACAGGTACATCGGGATGACGACGACCTGGGGCGGCAGCATCATCATGGCGATCACCAGCAGCAGCGCGATCCGCTGCCCGCGGAAGCGGAACTTGGCGAGGGCGTACGCCACCGGGATCGAGGACGCCACGGTGAGCAGCGTGCCCAGCCCGGCGTACAGGAGGGTGTTGCGCCACCAGGTCAGGAATCCCGGGGTGTGCCACACCTTCGCGTAGTTCTCCCACACCCAGGTGTCCGGCACCAGGTCGCGGGTGAGCGCCTGCCGGTCGGTCATCAGGGAGGTGAGGAGGACGAAGACGAAGGGCAGGACGAAGAAGAGGGCGGCGGCGATCGCCAGCGAGTGCACGGCGATCCAGTGCAGCACCGCCGTGCGGCGGGCGGCCCGGGTCGCCCGGGTCGCCCGGTCCCGGCCGGCGGCGGGCCGGCCGGCCGGGGGCCGCCCGGTCCCGGTC
>NZ_WTFF01000430.1 GCF_019400985.1 Streptomyces bambusae | reverse complement strand
CAGTGCGGTGTCGGCGGCGGCCGGGGCGCCCTGCCCGGCCGCGAAGGCGTGCAGGGCGCCGGCCTGGCCGTGCAGGGCGGCGGCGCTGTGCCCGGACAGCGGCCACGGCACGGGCGCGGCGGAGGTGAAGGGGACCGGGCCCGCCGGGGCGGCGGGCGCCGGCTCCGGGTCGGGTTCGGCCTGTTCGAGGATGAGGTGGGCGTTGGTGCCGCTGATGCCGAAGGCGGAGACGGCGGCCCGGCGCGGCCGGTCGGCCTCGGGCCACTGGCGCGCCTCGGTGAGCAGTTCGACCGCGCCGGCCGACCAGTCGACGTGCGGGGTGGGCTCGTCGACGTGCAGGGTCTTCGGCAGGACGCCGTTGCGCAGCGCCATGGTCATCTTGATGACGCCGGCGATGCCCGCGGCGGCCGCGGTGTGCCCGATGTTGGTCTTCAGGGAGCCCAGCCACAGCGGGGAGCCCGCCGGCCGGTCCTGCCCGTAGGTGGCGATGAGGGCCTGGGCCTCGATGGGGTCGCCGAGGGTGGTGCCGGTGCCGTGCGCCTCGACCACGTCGACGTCGCGGGAGCGCAGGCGGGCGTTGGCCAGGGCCTGGCGGATGACCCGCTGCTGCGAGGGCCCGTTGGGCGCGGCGAGGCCGTTGGAGGCGCCGTCCTGGTTGGTGGCGGAGCCGCGGATCACGGCGAGCACCTGGTGGCCGTTGCGCCTCGCGTCGGAGAGCTTCTCCAGGACGATGACGCCGACGCCCTCGCCCCAGCCGGTGCCGTCGGCGGCCGCGGCGAAGGCCTTGCAGCGGCCGTCCTCGGACAGCCCGCGCTGCCGGCTGAACTCGACGAAGAGGCCGGGGACGGACATGACGCTGACGCCGCCGGCGAGTGCCATGGAGCAGTCGCCGTTGCGCAGTGCCTGGGCCGCGAGGTGCAGTGCGACCAGGGAGGAGGAGCAGGCGGTGTCGATGGTGACCGCCGGGCCCTCGAAGCCGTACTGGTAGGACAGCCGGCCGGAGACGACGCTGGCGGAGGTGCCGGTGAGGGAGTAGCCCTCCGCGCCGTCCTGGACGTTGTGCCCGCCGACGATGTACGCGGGGGCGGCGGCGCCCACGTACACGCCGGTCCGGGTGCCCTTGAGGGCGTGCGGGTCGAGCCCGGCCCGCTCCAGCGCCTCCCAGGAGGTCTCCAGCAGGACCCGCTGCTGCGGGTCCATGGCCAGCGCCTCGCGCGGGGAGATGCCGAACAGGCCGGGGTCGAACTCCGCGGCCTCGTACAGGAATCCGCCGGAGCGGGTGTACGTGGTCCCGGGGTGGTCGGGGTCCGGGTGGTAGAGCGCGTCCTGGTCCCAGCCCCGGTCGGTCGGGAAGCCGGAGATGGCGTCCCGCCCGTCGGCGACGAGCTCCCACAGGTCCTCGGGCGAGCGGACCCCGCCCGGGTAGCGGCAGGCCATGCCCACCACGGCGATCGGCTCGCTGCCCCGGTTCTCGGCCTCGCTCAGCCGCTGCCGGGTCTCGTGGAGCTCGGCGGCCACTCGCTTGAGGGACTCGACCAGCTTGTCCTCGTGCGCCATCGCGGCGTGTCCTTCCCTGTTCTCGCAGGTCGCCGGGGATCAGGAGACCCCGAGCTCGTTCTGGATGAAGTCGAGTACCTCGTCGGCCGAGGCCGACTGGAGGCGGTCCGCCACGTCCTCGCCGGCGGCGGGCACCGCGTCGGCGGGGGCGGCGAGCGCCTTCCAGCGCTGGAGGAGTTCCTCGATGCGGCCGGCCACCTCGTCGTGGCCGGGCGCGTCCGGGTCGGCGCCGAGCACCGCCGCCTCGAACCGGCCGAGTTCGGCCAGCAGGCCGGCGCCGGGCGCGCCCGCGGCCTCGTCGGGCACCAGCTCGGCGAGCAGGTGCTTGGCGAGGGTGCTGGTCGTCGGGTAGTCGAAGATCAGCGTCGGGGGCAGCCGCAGCCCGGTGGCCGCACCCAGCCGGTTGCGGAACTCGACGGCGGTCAGCGAGTCGAAGCCCAGCTCCTTGAAGGTGCGGTCCGCACCGACGGCGGCGGGGGCGCCGTGTCCGAGCACGGTGGCCACGTTCGTGCGGACAAGTTCCAGCAGGACGTGCTCCCGCTCGGCCTCCGGCAGGCCCGCCAGCTGCTGGGCCAGCGGTACGGCGCCCTGCGCGGCCGCGGCCGCCTCGACGACCCGCCGGGCCGGGGCCCGTACCAGGCCCTTGAGGACGTCCGGCAGGGAGCCGCCGCGCGCCTGCTCGCGCAGGCCCGCCAGGTCCAGCCGGACCGGGGCGAGCAGCGCCTCGTCCTGCGCCAGCGCGTCGTCGAGGAGTCCCAGGCCCTGCGCGTCGGTCATGGGCAGGAAGCCGGACCGGCCCAGGCGGGCGAGGTCGGCGGTGTCGAGGCCGGCGGTCATACCGCTGGACTGCGCCCAGTGGCCCCAGGCCAGCGAGATGCCCGGCAGGCCCTGGGCCCGGCGGCGGGCGGCCAGGGCGTCCAGGAAGGTGTTCCCGGCCGCGTAGTTGGCCTGGCCCGCGTTGCCCAGGACACCGGCTGCCGACGAGTACAGGACGAAGGCGGTCAGGTCCAGGCCGCGGGTGAGCTCGTGCAGGTTGAGCGCGGCGTCGGCCTTCGGCCGCAGCACGGCGGCGAGCCGCTGCGGGGTCAGCGCGTCCACGACCCCGTCGTCGACGACTCCGGCGGTGTGCACGACCGCGCGCAGCGGCCGGTCTGCCGGTACGCCGTCCAGCACGGCCTTCAGCGCCTCCCGGTCGGCGGCGTCGCAGGCCACCACCTCGGCCGAGCCTCCCAACGCCGCGATCTCCGCGACGAGTTCGGCCGCGCCCGGGGCCTCGGGGCCGCGCCGGCCGGTCAGCAGCAGGTGCTTCACCCCGTGCTCCGCGACCAGGTGCTTGGCCACCAGCGCGCCCAGGGTCCCCGTACCGCCGGTGACCAGGACCGTACCCGCCGGGTCCCAGCCCTGCGGCACGGTCAGCACGATCTTGCCGGTGTGCTTGGCCTGGCTCATGAACCGGAAGGCCTCCGGCGCCCGCCGGACGTCCCAGCTCCGCGTCGGCAGCGGCTTCAGCGCACCCGAGGCGAAGAGTCCGGCCAGCTCGGCGAGCATCTGCCCGATCCGCTCCGGACCGGCCTCCATGAGGTCGAAGGCCTGGTAGACGACGCCCGGGTAGTCGCGGGCGACGGCCTGCGGGTCGCGGACGTCGGTCTTGCCCATCTCGACGAACCGGCCGCCGCGCGGCAGCAGCCGCAGCGAGGCGTCCACCAGCTCACCGGCCAGGCAGTCCAGGACCACGTCCATGCCGCGCCCGCCGGTCGCGTGGCTGAAGCGCTCCTCGAAGGAGGTGTCGCGGGAGGAGCCGTAGTGGGCGCCCTCCAGCCGGACCTGCCGGCGCAGCACGTCCCACTTGCCCTCGCTGGCCGTGCCGAACACCTCGGCGCCCAGGTGCCGGGCGAGCTGCACGGCGGCCATGCCGACACCGCCGGCGGCGGAGTGCACGAGCACGCGCTCGCCCGACCGCAGACCGGCCAGGTCCACCAGCCCGTAGTAGGCGGTGAGGAAGACCGCGGGCACGGAGGCCGCCTGCTCGAAGGACCAGCCCTCGGGCATCCTGGCCACCATCCGGGCGTCGGCGACGGCCGCCTCGCCGAACGAGTGCGGCACCATGCCGAACACCCGGTCGCCGACGCGGACGTGGGTGACGTCCGCCCCGACCTCGGTGACCACGCCGGACGCCTCGCTGCCGAGCACGATCGCGTCCGGGTACATGCCCAGCGCCATCAGGACGTCGCGGAAGTTCAGACCGGCCGCCCGTACGTCCATCCGCACCTGGCCGGCCCCCAGGGGCTCGGCCGCCTCCGGGAAGGGCACCAGGGCCAGGCTCTCCAGGGTCCCGCCGCCGGTCGTGTCCAGCCGCCAGTACTGGGCGTCCTGCGGCGGGGCGAGCAGCGCGCCCGCGTCGGCCCGGGCCAGCCGCGGGGCGAGGAACTCGCCGCCGCGGACGGCGATCTGGCCCTCCCCGGTGGCGAGGGCGGCGCCGAGGGCGTCGTACGGACCGGTCCCGGCGTCGGTGTCGCCGTCGCTGTCGACGTCGATGTCGCCGTCGGCGCGCGGGGCGGCGTCGGTGTCGACGAGGACCAGGCGGCCGGGGTTCTCGGCCTGGGCGGAGCGCACCAGGCCCCACAGTCCGGCGTGGGTGAGGTCGGTGACCTCCTCGCCGGGCCGTACGGCCACGGCGCCGCGCGTCAGCACGACCAGCCGCGCCCCGCCGAACGCCGGTTCGGCCAGCCACTGCTGAACGGTCGCCAGCAGCCGGGCGGTGGCCTCCCGGACACCGTCGGCGGTGACCGCGCCACGCACCGGGGCGACCGGCAGCAGGACGGCGTCCGGCACGGGCTCGCCCGCGGCGATCGCGGCGGCCAGCGCGGGCAGGTCGGCGTGGGCGGGCCGGTCCCCGCCTTCACCGAAGACGGCCGGGGAGGAGCCGAGCACCGCCCAGGTGGCCGGGTCCGCTCCGGCCGCGGGGAGCGTGGTCCAGTCGACGCGGAACAGCGCGTCGTTCTCGGCCGTACGGGCCCGGTGCAACTGCTCGTCCGAGACCGGCAGCAGGCTGAGCGAGTCGATGCTCGCGACCGGCAGGCCCGAGGCGTCGGCGACGGTCACCGCGACCGCGTCGGGGCCGGCGGGCACCAGGCGGACGCGTACGGACGCCGCGCCCTCGGCGTGCACGGCCACCCCGCTCCAGGCGAACGGGAGCCTGATCCGGCCGTCCCCCGCACCGGCGGCGACGTCGAGCAGCATGCCGTGCAGGGAGGCGTCCAGCAGGGCCGGGTGCAGGCCGAAGGCGGCCGCCTCCTCCTGCTGCGCCGGGGCGAGGACGACCTCGGCGTACACCTCCTCGCCCAGCCGCCAGGCGGCCTTCAGGCCCTGGAAGGCGGGCCCGTAGCCGTATCCCGCCTCGGCGAGGCCGGCGTAGAAGCCGCCGAGGTCGACGCGCCGGGCCCCGGCCGGCGGCCACACGGCCAGCTCGGCGGCGGCCGGCGCGGCACCGGCGGCGGCGAGGGTGCCGCT
>NZ_WTFF01000043.1 GCF_019400985.1 Streptomyces bambusae | reverse complement strand
GGCACCGCAGGGGGTAGCTATCAACCGGGCCGGGGGGGGGGGGCGATGGCGCGCCAGCAGGGGGGGGGCGGGCCCGATCAATGGAGACGTCGACACCGGGCCACGGGGGGCCGGGGGGGGGGCGCGCCACGCGGCGGTGGCGGGGCGGCCCCGCGCACGCCCCGGCGGCCACACGCCGTAACCGCTGCGCGGGGCCCGCGCCTCAAACGCCGGCGGGGCTGGATCGGGCCGGGCTGCGCCCCGTCAGGGGCGCGGGGAACTGCGCGATCAGCCACAGGGGACCCGCGGGTCCGCCACGGCCGGGATGGCCCCCGAACAGGGGCGGGGTCCGGGGCGAAGCCCCGGTTCGGGAAGGGGCGGGTAGGGGAAAGGCCCCGCGCAGCGGCCCCGGATACGATGGGCCACGGACATCGGCGCCACGGCCGTGATCTCGATCACGGCCGTGAGGTCGTCGTCCTGGGCGTGAGCGGCTGCCCCGGCATCCGCGGATTCCCCGGAGACAAGGAGAATCACGTCCCCGTCCGGGGTGACGGTCCGTGCGGCCGGCATCCCTGTCCCGAGCGCCTGTCGGCCTCCTCGCGACCCCGTGGGTCACGAGCACCGGCGAGAGTGAGGGATACTGAGGCGTTGGACTCTACGAGGGTTCGTACGCGCTCGGCTCAGGTGAGCTGTCGAGCGCCTTCCCTGGGACGCGGCTGACCTTGCCTACCGTCGTCGAAAGCGGACGTGGATCGTTTCTCGTCCGAACTGCGACGCGCACTGGGCAGGGGGATCCCATGTGGTCGAGACATTACGTCCTCCTCGAATAAGGTAAGGCTCACCTAAATTACATGGAGGTAGGTTCCACGTGAACCAGGCACGACCCAAGGTCAAGAAGTCCCGCGCCCTCGGCATCGCCCTGACGCCGAAGGCCGTCAAGTACTTCGAGGCCCGCCCCTACCCGCCGGGCGAGCACGGCCGTGGCCGCAAGCAGACCTCGGACTACAAGGTCCGCCTGCTGGAGAAGCAGCGTCTGCGCGCGCAGTACGACATCTCCGAGAAGCAGATGGCCCGCGCCTACGACCGCGCCAAGAAGGTCGCCGGCAAGACCGGTGAGGCCCTGGTCGTCGAGCTCGAGCGTCGTCTGGACGCCCTGGTGCTGCGTTCGGGCATCGCCCGCACCATCTACCAGGCCCGCCAGATGGTCGTCCACGGCCACATCGAGGTCAACGGCGCCAAGGTCGACAAGCCGTCGTTCCGCGTGCGTCCGGACGACGTCGTCACCGTGCGCGAGCGCTCCCGCGAGAAGCACCCCTTCCAGGTCGCCCGTGAGGGTGGCTACGCGGGCGAGGGCGAGACCCCGCGCTACCTGCAGGTCAACCTGAAGGCCCTGGCGTTCCGCCTGGACCGCGACCCGCAGCGCAAGGAGATCCCCGTGATCTGCGACGAGCAGCTCGTCGTCGAGTACTACGCCCGCTGATCCAGCAGGGGTAGGCCTCACAGGCTGTTCGGAACCCGCCGTCCCTCCGGGGCGGCGGGTTCCGTCGTTCCCACGGCCGCGCACCGGAATTCGGGTACGGCGGCCCACCCCTGGCGCGATAGGGTCGGGGGACAACTTTCTACGTGTTTTCTACGTGCATAGGAGCGGTGCAACGTGTCCGGTGGAGAGGTGGCCGGGATCCTCGTGGCCGTCTTCTGGGCGATCCTGGTCTCGTTCCTCGCGGTGGTGCTGGTGAGGCTGGCCCAGACGCTGAAGGCGACCACCAAGCTGGTGGCCGACGTGACCGAGCAGGCCGTCCCGCTCCTCGCCGACGCCTCCACCACGGTCCGCTCCGCCCGCACCCAGCTCGACCGGGTCGACGCGATCGCCAGCGACGTGCAGGAGGTCACCTCCAACGCCTCCGCCCTGTCCTCCACCGTGGCCTCCACCTTCGGCGGGCCGCTGGTGAAGGTGGCCGCCTTCGGCTACGGCGTCCGCAAGGCGCTGGGCCGGACGGACGAGGTGCCGGCGCGCGCGACCCGCCGTACTGTGATCGTCGGCCGGACCGTGCCGGCCGCACGGACCGCCCGTTCCGCATGGCGCCGCAAGCAGAAGGACTGACGACCGCGATGTTCCGCCGTACCTTCTGGTTCACCGCAGGCGCAGCCGCCGGCGTGTGGGCCACCACCAAGGTCAACCGCAAGCTCAAGAAGCTGACCCCCGAGAGCCTCGCCGCACAGGCCGCCGACAAGGCGATCGAGGCGGGCCACCGCCTCAAGGACTTCGCCCTCGACGTCAAGGCGGGAATGCTCCAGCGCGAGGACGAGCTGAACGATGCACTGGGTCTGAACTCCGACCCGGACCGGCCCGACAACGTGCGCGCCCTGCCCGGGCCGCGCCGGCTGCGGGCCCTGACGAACGACAACGACCACCGACCGAAGTTTTCGTACAACCGGAATGAGGACCACTGATGGAGTCGGCTGAGATTCGCCGCCGCTGGCTGAGCTTCTTCGAGGAGCGCGGTCACACCGTCGTCCCTTCGGCGTCGCTCATCGCGGACGACCCGACTCTGCTGCTGGTCAACGCGGGCATGGTCCCGTTCAAGCCGTACTTCCTCGGCGAGACCAAGCCCCCGGCCCCCCGCGCCACCAGCGTGCAGAAGTGCGTCCGGACCCCGGACATCGAAGAGGTCGGCAAGACCACCCGCCACGGCACGTTCTTCCAGATGTGCGGCAACTTCTCCTTCGGCGACTACTTCAAGGAAGGAGCCATCAAGTACGCCTGGGAGCTGCTCACCACGCCCCAGGACAAGGGTGGCTACGGCCTTGAGCCGGAGAAGCTCTGGATCACCGTCTACCTCGACGACGACGAGGCCGAGACGATCTGGCGCGACGTGATCGGCGTCCCCGCCGAGCGCATCCAGCGCCTGGGCAAGAAGGACAACTTCTGGTCCATGGGCGTCCCCGGCCCCTGCGGCCCGTGCTCCGAGATCAACTACGACCGCGGCCCGGAGTTCGGCGTCGAGGGCGGCCCCGCCGTCAACGACGAGCGGTACGTGGAGATCTGGAACCTCGTCTTCATGCAGTACGAGCGAGGCGCCGGCGACGGCAAGGAGGACTTCCCGATCCTCGGCGACCTGCCCTCCAAGAACATCGACACCGGTCTCGGCCTCGAACGCCTGGCGATGATCCTCCAGGGCGTGCAGAACATGTACGAGACCGACACCCTGCGCGTCGTCATGGACAAGGCCACCGAGCTGACCGGCGTCCGCTACGGCGCCGCCAAGGACACCGACGTCTCGATGCGCGTGGTCGCCGACCACATGCGCACCTCCGTCATGCTCATCGGCGACGGCGTCACCCCCGGCAACGAGGGCCGCGGCTACGTGCTGCGCCGCATCATGCGCCGCGCCATCCGCAACATGCGCCTCATGGGTGCCACCGGCCCCGTGGTCAAGGACCTCATGGACGTCGTGATCGACACGATGGGGCAGCAGTACCCGGAGCTGATCACCGACCGCAAGCGCATCGAGACCGTCGCGCTCGCCGAGGAAGCCCGCTTCCTGAAGACCCTGAACGCCGGCTCCAACGTCCTCGACACCGCCGTGTCCGAGACCAAGGCCGCCGGCGGTACGGTCCTCCCGGGCGACAAGGCGTTCCTGCTCCACGACACCTGGGGCTTCCCGATCGACCTGACCTTGGAGATCGCCGCCGAGCAGGGCCTCTCCGTGGACGAGTCCGGCTTCCGCCGCCTGATGCAGGAGCAGCGCGACAAGGCCAAGGCCGACGCCAAGGCCAAGAAGACCGGCCACGCCGACGTCTCCGCCTACCGGCTGATCGCCGACAACGCCGGCGCCACCGAGTTCACCGGCTACGCCACCACCCAGGGCGAGTCCACCGTCGTCGGCCTGCTGGTCAACGGCATGCCCGCGCCCGCCGCCTCCGAGGGCGACGAGGTCGAGGTCGTCCTCGACCGCACCCCGTTCTACGCCGAGGGCGGCGGCCAGCTCGCCGACCAGGGCCGGATCAAGCTCGACACCGGCGCCGTGATCGAGGTCCGCGACGTCCAGCAGCCGGTCCCGGGTGTCTCCGTGCACAAGGGCTCCGTCCAGGTCGGCGAGGTGACGGTGGGCGCCTCCGCGTACGCCGCCATCGACGTCAAGCGCCGCCGGGCCATCGCCCGTGCCCACTCGGCCACCCACCTGACCCACCAGGCGCTGCGCGACGCCCTCGGCCCGACCGCCGCCCAGGCCGGTTCGGAGAACAGCCCCGGCCGCTTCCGCTTCGACTTCGGCTCGCCGAACGCCGTCCCCGGCACGGTCCTCACCGACGTCGAGCAGAAGATCAACGACGTGCTCTCCCGCGAGCTCGACGTCACCGCCGAGATCATGAGCATCGACGAGGCGAAGAAGCAGGGCGCCATCGCCGAGTTCGGCGAGAAGTACGGCGAGCGGGTCCGCGTCGTGACCATCGGCGACTTCTCCAAGGAGCTCTGCGGCGGTACGCACGTGGCCAACACCGCCCAGCTGGGTCTGGTGAAGCTGCTCGGCGAGTCCTCCATCGGCTCCGGCGTGCGCCGCGTCGAGGCCCTGGTCGGCGTGGACGCGTACAACTTCCTCGCCAAGGAGCACACGGTCGTCGCCCAGCTCCAGGAGCTGGTCAAGGGCCGGTCGGAGGAGCTCCCGGAGAAGATCTCCACCATGCTCGGCAAGCTGAAGGACGCCGAGAAGGAGATCGAGAAGTTCCGCGCGGAGAAGGTCCTCCAGGCCGCCGCCGGTCTCGCCGAGAACGCCCAGGACATCCGCGGCATCGCCCTCGTCGTGGGCCAGGTGCCGGACGGCACCGGCGCCGACGACCTGCGCAAGCTGGTCCTCGACGTCCGCGGCCGCATCCAGGGCGACCGCCCGGCCGTGGTGGCCCTGTTCGCCGTGGCGAACGACCGCCCGCTGACCGTGATCGCCACCAACGAGGCCGCCCGCGAGCGCGGTCTCAAGGCCGGTGACCTGGTCCGTACCGCCGCCAAGACCCTCGGCGGCGGCGGTGGCGGCAAGCCGGACGTCGCCCAGGGCGGCGGCCAGAACCCGGCCGCCGTGCCGGAGGCCATCGCCGCGGTCGAGCGGCTCGTCGTAGAGACGGCCTGACGCATGGCACTGCGCCGTGGACGTCGGCTCGCGGTCGACGTCGGGGACGCCCGGATCGGGGTCGCCTCGTGCGACCCCGACGGGGTCCTCGCCACGCCGGTGGAGACCGTGCCGGGACGTGACGTCCCGGCCGCCCACCGGCGGCTGCGCCAGCTCGTCGAGGAGTACGAACCGCTGGAGGTCGTGGTCGGCCTGCCCCGTTCGCTGAGCGGACGCGAGGGGCCGGCCGCGGCCAAGGTGCGGGCCTTCGCCGGGGAGCTGGCGAAGGGCATCAAGCCGGTCCCCGTGCGCCTGGTGGACGAGCGGATGACCACCGTCACCGCGGCCCAGGGGCTTCGCGCCTCGGGGAGGAGCGCCAAGAAGGGACGTTCCGTCATCGATCAGGCAGCCGCTGTGATCATCCTCCAAAACGCTCTTGAGACCGAACGGGTATCAGGTAATCCGCCCGGCGAGTGCGTCGAAGTGGTCATCTGATCGCGATACGGTAACGTTCCGCGCGATGTGGCGGCATTTCGAACAGCCGTCGGCTCTTCGACGCGGCGCTCTAGGGGATCGATGACTGAGTATGGCCGGGGCCAGGCCCCCGAACCGTGGCACCCCGAGGACCCCCTCTACGGGGACCCGGGGTGGACGGGACAGCACCAGGTCCCGCAGCACTATCCCCAGGACCAGCAGCAGTACCAGCAGCCACAGGCGCAGTACCAGCAGCACCAGCAGTACCCGCAGCAGCAGTACGCGACGCAGCAGCACCAGCAGTACCCCGAGCAGTACGGGCAGCAGGTGCAGCCGCAGATGCAGCCTCAGCAGATGCACCCCCAGATGCACCCCCAGCAGATGCAGCCGCACATGCAGCAGCCGGTCGCGCAGCAGACGTACGGCGGACAGGCCTGGGATACCGGTCAGATGATCGGCCTGACCGACCCCCAGGCCGCCCACCCCCAGGCCGCCCACCCCCAGGTCGCCGCGGACCCGTACGCGACCGGCCAGACGTACGTCGGAGCGGACCCGTACGCCGGCGGCGAGGCCTACGCCGGCGCCGCCGGGTACGCCCAGCAGCCCGCCGGCTACCCCGGCGAGGCGCCCGACCTGTACACCTCCGACGAGGCCTATCCGCCGCCGGCCCCGCCGAACCAGCGCCACCTCGCGCCCGAACGGACCGAGGACGCGCCCGACACGGACGAGGACGACGACGAGGCCGACGAGCCGGCGTCCGCCGGCCGGCGCACCGACCGCAAAGGCGCGAAGGGCGCGAAGGGCGGGAACGGCGCCGCCTCCGGCAAGTCCGGGAAGTCCGGCAAGGGCAAGAAGAAGGGCCGCAACGGCGTCGCCTGCCTGTTCACCTCGCTCGTCCTGATCGGCATCGTCGGCGGTGGCGGCTACTACGGCTACAGCTTCCTGCAGGACCGGTTCGGCGCCCCCGCGGACTTCACCGGCGCCGGCACCGAGCCGATCGACGTCGAGATCAAACCGGGCTCGGGCCTCGGCCAGATGGGCCGCACCCTCAAGGAGGCCGGCGTCGTCGCGAGCGCCGAGGCGTTCGTCTCCGCCGCGTCCGCCAACCCCAAGGGCAAGAACATCCAGCCCGGCGTCTACCCGCTGCGCAAGCGGATGTCGGCCAAGGAAGCCGTCGCGGTGATGGTCGACCCGACCAAGCTCAACGTGGTCACGATCCCCGAGGGCTGGCGCAACGCCGCGGTGTACGAGGCCATCGACAAGAAGCTCAAGCTCCAGAGCGGCACGACCAAGGACGTGGCCAAGCGCGAGCTGAAGAACCTGGGCCTGCCGACCTGGGCGGACAGCGCCAACCCGAAGATGATCGACCCGCTGGAAGGCTTCCTCTACCCGGCGCGCTACGACCTCACCGTGGGCATGAAGCCCGAGGACCTGCTCAAGCAGATGGTCGCCAAGGCGAACGAGTCGTACGCGGCGCACGGTGTCGAGGCCAAGGCCAAGGAGCTCGGCCTCAGCTCGCCGCTCCAGGTGGTCACGATCGCGTCCATGGTCCAGGCCGAGGGCATGAGCCACGACGACTTCAAGAAGATGTCGGACGTCATCTACAACCGCCTCAAGCCCACGAACACCGTCACCAACCGCAAGCTCGAGTTCGACTCGACGATCAACTACCTCAAGGGCACGAGCAACATCAACGTCTCCCGCACGGAGACGCGTACGCTCGACAACCCGTACAACACGTACTTCCACGCGGGCCTCACCCCCGGCCCGATCGGCAACCCCGGCGACGACGCCGTCAACGCGGCCATGAACCCCGACGGCGGCGGCTGGATGTTCTTCGTATCGGTCGACGGGAAGAAGACCACCTTCACCAGGACCTTCGAGGAGCACGACGAACTGGTCAAGGAATTCAACCGGCGACAGAGCAACAGGTAGGCAGGCAGGCATGTCACGCAACAAGGCCGCGGTGCTGGGATCCCCCATCGAGCACTCCCTCTCGCCCGTGCTGCACCGCGCGGCCTACCGGGAGCTCGGTCTCGCCGACTGGTCCTACGACCGCTTCGAGGTGGACGAGGCCGCACTCCCGGGCTTCATCGCCGGGCTCGGCGAGGAGTGGGCCGGCCTGTCCCTGACCATGCCGCTCAAGCGGGCCGTCATCCCGCTGCTCGACGAGATCAGCGACACCGCCGCGGCGGTCGAGGCGGTCAACACGGTCGTCCTCACCGAGGACGGCCGCCGCCTCGGCGACAACACCGACATCCCCGGCATCGTCGCCGCCCTGCACGAGCGCGGCGTCGACAAGGTGCCCGCCGCCGCGATCCTGGGCGCCGGGGCCACCGCCTCCTCGGCGCTCGCCGCCCTCGCCCGGATCTGCTCCGGCGAGGTCACCGCGTACGTGCGCAGCCAGGCCCGCGCGGCCGAGATGCGCCAGTGGGGCGAGCGGCTCGGCATCACCGTCCGTACGGCCGACTGGACGCTGGCGGCGGAGGCGCTGAGCGCCCCGCTGGTCATCGCCACCACCCCGGCCGGCACCACCGACGCCCTCGCCACCGTCGTCCCCAAGCAGCCGGGCACCCTCTTCGACGTGCTGTACGAGCCCTGGCCCACCGCGCTCGCGGCCGCCTGGGACGAGCGCGGCGGCAAGGTGGTCGGCGGTCTCGACCTGCTGGTCCACCAGGCCGTGCTCCAGGTCGAGCAGATGACCGGCCGCCCCGGCCCGCTGGCGGCCATGCGGACCGCCGGAGAGGCGGCGCTCGCCGCCCGGTAGGCTCTCCCGTCCGCACGGACATGCACGACGGGAGCACCATGGACAGTACGGACGGCAGCTGGATCCTGGCGTCGAAGTGGGACGCCGGGTGGGACGCCGGCATGGCCGTGTACCTCTTCATCCGCATGCTGGTCAGCAGCCTGCCGGACTGGGTGAAGATCACACTGTTCACGCTGGTCGCGGGCGGCGCCGTGTGGTCCGCCGTCCAGCGGCTCAGGCAGCGGCGCGCCGCCGCCTCCTGAGGCCCCCGGCGCCCTGGCGGCGCCACGACTTGCCACAGTGGCGTCCGAAAGCTGGACCGGAGGCCTGTTCACCAGCGCGGACGTGGGAGGATCGACCTGGGCGGGCCCGGGCCGCGTCCCCGGCCACGGCTGGGAGGCACACACACCCAGGGCCGCGCCGTCGCTGTACCAGGCGCGAGCATGAGGAGCATCGTTGAGCAGGTTGCGTTGGCTGACCGCCGGGGAGTCGCACGGACCGGCGCTGGTGGCGACGCTGGAGGGTCTTCCCGCCGGCGTCCCGGTGACCACCGAGCTGGTGGCCGACCACCTGGCCCGGCGCCGGCTCGGCTACGGCCGCGGTGCCCGGATGAAGTTCGAGCAGGACGAGGTCACCTTCCTCGGCGGTGTCCGCCACGGGCTCTCGATGGGCTCCCCGGTCGCCGTCATGGTCGGCAACACCGAGTGGCCCAAGTGGGAGAAGGTCATGTCGGCCGACCCCGTGGACCCCTCCGAGCTCAAGGAGACCGGCCGCAACGCCCCGCTGACCCGGCCCCGCCCCGGCCACGCCGACCTCGCGGGCATGCAGAAGTACGGTTTCGACGAGGCCCGGCCGATCCTGGAGCGCGCCAGCGCCCGTGAGACGGCCGCCCGCGTCGCGCTGGGCGCCGTCGCCCGCTCCTTCCTGAAGGAGGCCGCGGGCATCGAGATCGTCTCCCACGTGGTGGAGCTGGCCTCGGCCAAGGCCCCGTACGGCGTCTACCCGACCCCGGCGGACGTCGACAAGCTCGACGCCGACCCGGTCCGCTGCCTCGACGCCGACGCCTCCAAGGCGATGGTCGCGGAGATCGACCAGGCCCACAAGGACGGCGACACCCTCGGCGGCGTCGTCGAGGTCCTCGCGTACGGCGTCCCGGTCGGCCTCGGTTCGCACGTGCACTGGGACCGCCGCCTCGACGCGCGCCTCGCCGCCGCGCTGATGGGCATCCAGGCCATCAAGGGCGTCGAGGTCGGCGACGGCTTCGAGCTCGCCCGGGTGCCCGGCTCCCAGGCCCACGACGAGATCGTGAACACCCCCGAGGGCATCAAGCGCACCTCCGGCCGCTCCGGCGGCACCGAGGGCGGCCTGACCACCGGCGAGCTGCTGCGCGTGCGCGCCGCGATGAAGCCCATCGCGACCGTGCCGCGGGCGCTGGCCACCGTCGACGTCGCCACCGGCGAGGCCGCGGCCGCGCACCACCAGCGCTCCGACGTCTGCGCCGTCCCGGCCGCCGGCATCGTCGCCGAGGCCATGGTCGCGCTGGTGCTGGCCGACGCCGTGGTCGAGAAGTTCGGCGGCGACTCGGTCGCCGAGACCCGCCGCAACGTGCAGTCGTACCTCGACAACCTCCAGATCCGGTGACGGCCGGATCCGGCAACGGCCCGCTGGTCGTCCTCGTCGGACCCATGGGGTCCGGCAAGTCCACGGTGGGGGCGCTGCTCGCCGAGCGGCTCGGCGTCCCCTACCGGGACACCGACGCGGACATCGTCGCCGCCGAGGGCCGGCCGATCTCCGACATCTTCGTGGACGAGGGCGAGCCGTACTTCCGCGAGCTGGAGCGGCAGGCGGTCGCCGCCGCCGTCGCCGAGCACGCCGGCGTCCTCGCCCTGGGCGGCGGAGCCGTCCTCGACGCGGGCACCCGGGCGCTGCTGTCCGGCCTCCCCGTCGCCTACCTGTCGATGGACGTCGAGGAGGCCGTCCGGCGCGTGGGCCTGGGCGCCGCGCGCCCGCTGCTCGCCGTCAACCCGCGCCGCCAGTGGCGCGAGCTGATGGAAGCCCGGCGCCATCTGTACACCGAAGTCGCGCGCGTCGTGGTGGCCACCGACGACCGCACCCCCGAAGAGGTCGCCCAGGCGGTCCTCGACGCACTGGAGTTGAAGGACGTATGACGGAGCAGGACACCGGTCAGGACCAGGTGACGCGGATCCACGTCGGCGGCAGCGCCGGCCACGACGCCTACGACGTCCTCGTCGGGCACCAGCTGCTCGGCGAGCTCGCCGGACTCGTCGGCACCAAGGCCCAGAGGATCGCCGTGATCCACCCCGAGGCCCTCGCCGAGACCGGTGAGGCGCTGCGCGCGGACCTCGCCGAGCAGGGCTACGAGGCGATCGCCATCCAGGTGCCGAACGCCGAGGAGGCCAAGACCGCCGAGGTGGCGGCGTACTGCTGGAAGGCCCTGGGCCAGTCCGGCTTCACCCGCACCGACGTGATCGTGGGCGTCGGCGGCGGCGCCACCACCGACCTCGCCGGCTTCGTCGCGGCCACCTGGCTGCGCGGCGTGCGCTGGATCGCGGTGCCCACCACCGTCCTGGCGATGGTGGACGCGGCCGTCGGGGGCAAGACCGGCATCAACACCGCCGAGGGCAAGAACCTCGTAGGTGCCTTCCACCCGCCGGCCGGCGTCATCTGCGACCTGGCGGCCCTGGAGTCCCTCCCGGTCCACGACTACGTCAGCGGCCTGGCCGAGATCATCAAGGCCGGCTTCATCGCCGACCCGAAGATCCTGGAGCTGGTCGAGGCGGACCCGGAGGCGGCCCGGACGCCCGCCGGCCCGCACACCGCCGAGCTGATCGTGCGCTCCATCCAGGTCAAGGCCGACGTGGTCTCCAGCGACCTCAAGGAGTCCGGCCTGCGGGAGATCCTCAACTACGGGCACACCCTCGCGCACGCCATCGAGAAGAACGAGCGCTACAAGTGGCGCCACGGCGCCGCCGTCTCCGTCGGCATGGTCTTCGCCGCCGAACTGGGCCGGCTGGCCGGCCGCCTGGACGACGCCACGGCCGACCGCCACAGGGCGATCCTCGCCTCCGTCGGCCTGCCGCTGACCTACCGCGGCGACCAGTGGCCCAAGCTGCTCCAGACCATGCAGGTCGACAAGAAGTCCCGCGGCAACCTGCTGCGGTTCATCGTCCTGGACGGGCTCGCCAAGCCCACCGTCCTGGAGGGCCCCGACCCGGCGCACCTGGTCGCCGCGTACGGCGAGGTCTCCGCGTGAGCCGCCGGGTGCTCGTGCTCAACGGGCCCAACCTGGGCCGACTGGGCTCGCGCGAGCCGGACGTGTACGGTTCAACTTCGTACAAGGGTCTGGTGGAGAGCTGCCGGAGCCTGGGTGAGGAGCTCGGCTTCGACGTGGAGGTCCGCGAGACCAACGACGAGGGCGAGATCGTGCGCTGGCTGCACGAGGCGGCCGACGGCAAGATCCCCGTGGTGATCAACCCGGGGGCCTTCACGCACTACTCGTACGCGATGCGCGACGCGGCCGCCCAGCGCACCGCGCCGCTCATCGAGGTGCACATCTCCAACCCCTACGCCCGTGAGCAGTTCCGGCACACCTCGGTCATCGCGGCCGTGGCCACCGGGACCGTGGCGGGCTTCGGGCTGGGCTCCTACCGGCTGGCGCTGCGCGCGCTGGCCGAGGAGCTCCAGGGCTGAGATAACGTTCTCGCATCAGTAGCCCATCGCCTGAACGAGACGGAGTGGCAGCGGATGCAGCACGGAGTGGGGGGCTGGGGTCCGCCGGGGCACCCCTCGGCAGCGCCCCCGCAGCCGCCGATACCCCCGGCCCAGGGCTGGCCCGTGGCGCCGGTCCCCGAGGCCACCGGGCACATCCCGCTGCCGGCCGCCGCGCCCGGCACGGGGGCGGCCACCCTCGCCGTGCTGCTGATCGGCCCCGCCGGGGCCGGCAAGACCACCGTGGCCCGGCACTGGGCGAACTCCCGCCCGGTGCCGACCGCCCACATCAGCCTGGACGACGTCCGTGAATGGGTCTGCTCGGGCTTCGCCGACCCGCAGGCCGGCTGGAACGACCACTCCGAGGCCCAGTACCGCCTCGCCCGCCGCACCTGCGGCTTCGCCGCCCGCAACTTCCTCGCCAACGGCATCTCCTGCATCCTCGACGACGCGGTCTTCCCCGACCGGCCGGTGGTCGGCCTCGGCGGGTGGAAGCGCCACGTCGGGCCCGGGCTGCTGCCCGTCGTCCTGCTGCCGGGCCTGGAGGTCGTGCTGGAGCGCAACGCGGCCCGCTCCGGCAACCGCCGGCTCTCCGACGAGGAGGTCGCCCGCATCCACGGGCGGATGGCCGGCTGGTACGGCTCCGGCCTGCCGATCATCGACAACTCCCAGCTCGACGTGGAGGGCACGGCCCGCGCCCTGGACGCCGCCCTGGCCCGCGGGCTGGCGGCCCCCGCCGGCTGGTAGCCGGCCGCTCCGCCCCCCTCGCGCAGGCCGGGCCTGCCCGGGCGGACGCGCTCGACGCGCCGGGCCCGGCAGTCGCTCGTAGGCTCGAAGGCATGTCAGACGTGTACGCGTCCCGCCGGGCCCTGCTCCGCGACCAGTGCGCCGCCGCAGGCTCCGCCTCCGCCCTGATCACGCGTCCGGCCAACGTCCGCTACCTCGCCGGGGCCTGCCCCGCCGGTGCGGCCCTGCTGGTCGGGCCGGCCGAGGACGTGCTCTTCGCCACCGACACGCCGACCGGCGAGCCGGAGGAGGGCCGGCTGGACGAGCACCTGCGGGTGGCGGTCCTGACCACCCCCGGCGGCGACCCCGCGGTCGCCGGCGCCGATCTGGCCGTGACCGGCGGCGCCGACTCCCTGGCCGTCGAGGAGCACCACCTCACGGTCGCCCGCCACCGCGCCCTGCACTCCGTCGCCCCGCGGCTGCGGCTGGCCGACCTCGGCCTCTCCGTGGAGCAGCAGCGCCTGGTCAAGGACGAGGAGGAGATCGCCTGCCTGCGGATCGCCGCCGAGATCTCCGACCAGGCACTGGGCGAACTGCTGGAGTCGATCCTGGTCGGGCGCACCGAGCGGCACCTCGCCCTGGAACTGGAGCGCCGGCTCGTCGACCACGGCGCCGACGGCCCGGCCTTCCCCACCTCGGTCGGCACCGGCCCCCACTCCGGCCGCTCCCGCCACCGGCCCACCGACCGGCGGGTGGAGGAGGGCGACTTCCTCTCCGTCTGCCTGGGTGCGAACTACCGCGGGTACCGCTGCGAGATCGGCCGTACCTTCGTCATCGGCACCACTCCCGCCGACTGGCAGATCGAGCTCTACGACCTGGTCTTCGCGGCCCAGCGGGCCGGCCGGGAGGCCCTGGTGCCCGGTGCCCCGTACCGGGCCGTCGACCACGCGGCCCGCTCGATCCTGGACTCGGCCGGGCACGGAGAAGCCCTCAGCCCGTGGACCGGACACGGCGTCGGCCTCGAAATCGACGAGGACCCGCAGCTTGCACCTACGGCAATGGGTAAACTGGACGCTTGCGTGCCGGTCACCGTCGAACCGGGGGTCCACCTCCCGGGCCGGGGCGGAGTCCGGATCGATGACACGCTCGTCGTACGCCCCGAGGCGGACGGCGGACCCGAGCTACTCACCATTACGACCAAGGAGCTGCTCGCGCTCTAGCTCCGCTGTGCGCGCACCTTCCGGTCTTATCGTCCAGGAGATTTGGCAACCGTGGCTTCCACGAACGACCTCAAGAACGGCATGGTGCTCAAGCTCGACGGGGGCCAGCTCTGGTCCGTCGTCGAGTTCCAGCACGTCAAGCCCGGCAAGGGCCCGGCCTTCGTGCGCACCAAGCTCAAGAACGTGCTCTCCGGCAAGGTCGTCGACAAGACCTTCAACGCCGGCGTGAAGGTCGACACGGCCACCATTGACCGCCGCGACATGCAGTTCTCCTACATGGACGGCGAGTACTTCGTCTTCATGGACATGGAGACCTACGACCAGCTGCACGTCGACAAGAAGGCCGTCGGCGACGCCGCCAACTTCCTGATCGAGGGCTTCACCGCCTCCGTGGCCCGCCACGAGGGCGAGGTGCTCTACGTCGAGCTGCCGGCCGCCGTCGAGCTGACCATCCAGCACACCGACCCGGGCGTCCAGGGCGACCGCTCCACCGGTGGCACCAAGCCCGCCACCCTGGAGACCGGCCACGAGATCCAGGTCCCGCTCTTCGTCACCACCGGTGAGAAGGTCAAGGTCGACACCCGCACCAGCGACTACCTCGGCCGGGTGAGCGGCTAACCGTGGCTGCCCGCAGCAACGCGCGCAAGCGCGCCTTCCAGATCCTCTTCGAGGCCGACCAGCGCGGCGTGCCCGTGCGCGAGGTCCTCGCGGACTGGATCCGGCACTCGCGCAACGACACGCGGCAGCCGCCGGTCAGCGCCTTCACCATGGATCTGGTCGAGGGCTACGCCGACAAGGTGAGCCGCATCGACGAGCTGATCGCGACCTACGCCGTGGACTGGGACCTGGACCGCATGCCGGTCGCGGACCGGAACATCGTGCGGATCGGCGCGTACGAGCTGATCTGGGTGGACGAGACCCCCGACGCCGTGGCGATCGACGAGGCCGTCCAGCTCGCCAAGGAGTTCTCCACCGACGACTCCCCGGCCTTCGTGAACGGGCTGCTCGGCCGGTTCAAGGACCTCAAGCCCAGCCTGCGCCGAGGCGAGGACTGAGCCCACGGGATCCGGAAAGGGCCCGCAGCGCACGCGCTGCGGGCCCTTCCGCGTCCGCAGGGCGAAGCACGACACAGAAGCACGCCACAGAAGCACCGCGGGGCCGGTGGGAGCACTCGGCTCCCACCGGCCCCGCCGGTACGTTTCTGCTGTGCCTTCCCCGGAGGTCAGGCCGAGGCTCAGGCCTCCTCGTGCGCCACCGCGCGGCGCGCGTCGGCGTCCAGGACGCCCCAGCTGATGAGCTGCTCGGTCAGGACCGAGGGGGACTGGTCGTAGATCACGGCCAGGGTGCGCAGGTCGTCCTGGCGGATCGACAGCACCTTGCCGTTATAGTCGCCGCGCTGGCTCTGGATCGTGGCCGCGTAGCGCTGGAGCGGGCCGGCCTTCTCGGCGGGTACATGGGCCAGGCGCTCCAGGTCGAGACGGAGCTTCGGCGGCGGCTCGGCCGCGCCACCCGGGGTGGTGCCGGGGAGGAGCTCCTGGACCGGAACCCCGTAGAAGTCCGCCAGCTCGGCCAGACGCTGGACGGTCACGGCGCGGTCCCCGCGCTCGTACGAACCGACCACCACGGCCTTCCAACGGCCCTGCGACTTCTCCTCGACACCGTGGAGGGAGAGGCCCTGCTGGGTGCGGATGGCGCGGAGCTTGGCCCCGAGCTGTTTGGCGTATTCGCTGGACATAACGCTCCCGGACGCTGTGACGCTGTTGACGCTGTGACGACATGAAGGACGCGGACAGACAGTCGGCTCCGCCGCGCGGCGCTGGTAACTCACTGTGAGGTTACGCAGCGTTACTTGGCCGCGTCAAGCCGAATGGTCTTCATGGGCCCCTTAAGGGGGGTGCCGGAACGCCCCGGTGCGGACTCACCCCCTCCGTCCTGGTAACGTTGCAGGCGTACATCAGACGTCCTTTAAGGTCCGTCCCGTGAGGCGGAGAAGGAGGTCCTTTTTCATGGACACGCAGGCCGCCCAGCTGCCCGGTGCCGATGCCGCCCGCCCCGTTCTGGAGGCGCAGGACATCGCGCGGGTCCTGACCCGCATCGCCCACGAGATCGTCGAGCGCGCCAAGGGTGCCGACGACGTGGTGCTCCTCGGCATCCCCACCCGCGGCGTCTTCCTCGCCCGCCGGCTCGCCGCCAAGCTCGAAGAGATCACCGGCTCCACCGTGCCGGTCGGCTCCCTCGACATCACCATGTACCGCGACGACCTGCGGATGAAGCCCGCCCGGGCGATCGGCCGCACCGAGATCCCCGGCGACGACATCGACGGCCGCCTCGTGGTCCTCGTCGACGACGTGCTCTTCTCCGGCCGCACCATCCGCGCCGCCCTCGACGCCCTCGGCGACCTCGGCCGCCCGCGCGCCGTGCAGCTGGCGGTCCTCGTCGACCGCGGCCACCGCGAACTCCCGATCCGCGCCGACTACGTCGGCAAGAACCTCCCCACGTCGCTGCGGGAGACCGTCAAGGTCCAGCTCCAGGAGGAGGACGGCCGCGACGCCGTGCTGCTCGGCCAGCGGACCTCCACGGCAGGCCTCCACTAGCCCGTTCGAGTGAAGGGGCCGGTCGGCGACCGGTCCCGCGGCCCCGGCATGCCCTCCCGGCACCCCGGGTCCGTACCGACGCCTGCCCGCCGCACCCCAGCCGCCCGTTCGAACCCTTACGGAGCACCCAGATGAAGCGCCACCTCATCTCGGCCGCCGACCTCACGCGCGACGACGCCGTCCTGATCCTCGACACCGCCGAGGAGATGGCCCGGATCGCCGACCGGCCGATAAAGAAGCTTCCCACCCTGCGGGGACGCACGATCTGCAACCTCTTCTTCGAGGACTCCACCCGCACCCGGATCTCCTTCGAGGCCGCCGAGAAGCGCCTCTCGGCCGACGTGATCAACTTCGCCGCCAAGGGTTCCAGCGTCTCCAAGGGCGAGTCCCTCAAGGACACCGCCCAGACCCTGGAGGCGATGGGCGTCGACGCCGTCGTCATCCGGCACAGCGCGTCCGGCGCGCCGTACCGCCTGGCGACCTCCGGCTGGATCGACGCGCCCGTGATCAACGCGGGCGACGGCACCCACCAGCACCCCACCCAGGCCCTGCTGGACGCCTTCACCATGCGCCGCCGCCTGGTCGGCAAGGACGCGCTCGGCCAGGACCTCGCCGGCCGCCGCGTCACGATCGTCGGCGACGTCCTGCACAGCCGCGTCGCCCGCTCCAACGTCGACCTGCTGCACACGCTCGGCGCCGAGGTCACCCTGGTGGCCCCGCCGACCCTGGTGCCGGTCGGGGTGGAGCAGTGGCCCTGCGAGGTCTCGTACAGCCTGGACGAGGTGCTGCCGAAGTCCGACGCGGTGATGATGCTGCGTGTGCAGCGCGAACGCATGAACGCCGCCTTCTTCCCCACCGAGCGCGAGTACTCCCGCCGCTACGGCCTGGACGGCGTGCGCATGGCGCGGATGCCCGAGCACGCGATCGTGATGCACCCCGGGCCGATGGTCCGCGGCATGGAGATCACCGCCGAGGTCGCCGACTCCGACCGCTGCACCGTGGTCGAGCAGGTCGCCAACGGCGTGTCCATCCGCATGGCCGTCCTCTACCTGCTGCTCGGCGGTTCCGAGCCCGCCGTCACCACCCCGTCGTCCCCGCGCACCGAGGAGAGCAAGTAAGCATGTCGAAGATCCTGATCCGTGGCGCGAAGGTACTGGGCGGCGAGCCGCAGGACGTCCTGATCGAGGGCGAGAAGATCGCCGCCGTAGGCGCCGGCCTGCCGGCCGAGGGCGCCCAGGTGATCGAGGCCGAGGGCCGGATCCTCCTCCCGGGCCTGGTCGACCTGCACACCCACCTGCGCGAGCCCGGCCGCGAGGACTCCGAGACCGTCCTGACCGGTACCCGCGCCGCCGCTTCCGGCGGCTACACCGCGGTCTTCGCCATGGCGAACACCTTCCCCGTCGCCGACACCGCCGGCGTCGTGGAGCAGGTCTACCGGCTCGGCCAGGAGCACGGCTACTGCGACGTGCAGCCCATCGGCGCCGTCACCGTCGGCCTGGAGGGCAAGAAGCTCTCCGAGCTGGGCGCCATGCACGACTCCGCCGCCCGCGTCACCGTCTTCTCCGACGACGGCAAGTGCGTCGACGACGCCGTGATCATGCGCCGCGCCCTGGAGTACGTGAAGGCCTTCGGCGGCGTCATCGCCCAGCACGCCCAGGAGCCGCGGCTGACCGAGGGCGCCCAGATGAACGAGGGCATCGTCTCCGCCGAGCTGGGCCTGGGCGGCTGGCCGGCCGTCGCCGAGGAGTCGGTCATCGCCCGCGACGTCCTCCTCGCCGAGCACGTCGGCTCCCGCGTCCACATCTGCCACCTGTCCACCGCCGGCAGCGTCGAGATCGTCCGCTGGGCCAAGTCCCGCGGCATCGACGTCACCGCCGAGGTCACCCCGCACCACCTGCTGCTGACCGACGAGCTGGTGCGCACCTACAACCCGGTCTACAAGGTCAACCCGCCGCTGCGCACCGAGGCCGACGTGCTGGCCCTGCGCGAGGCGCTCGCCGACGGCACGATCGACATCGTCGCCACCGACCACGCCCCGCACCCGCACGAGGACAAGGACTGCGAGTGGGCCGCGGCCGCCATGGGCATGGTGGGCCTGGAGACCGCGCTGGCCGTCGTCCAGCAGACGATGGTCGAGACCGGGCTGCTGGACTGGGCGGGCGTCGCCGAGCGCATGTCCTTCGCCCCGGCCCGGATCGGCGGCCTCTCCCACCACGGACGCCCCGTCTCGGCAGGTGAACCCGCGAACCTCGTGCTGGTCGACACCTCGTACCGTGGTGTCGTGGACCCCGCACACTTCGCCTCCCGCAGCCGCAACACGCCCTACGAGGGCCGCGAGCTGCCCGGACGCGTCACTCACACCTTCCTGCGGGGCCGGGCAACGGTCGTGGACGGGAAACTCGCGTGACACCTGCAGTGATCCAACTGGCCGCCGAGGCCGCGGAGCGACGGTCGGCGGAGGTGACGGACTGGGGTGCCCGCATCGCCTGGGTGATCGGTCTGCTCGTCTTCGTCGCCTTCGTCTACTGGCTGATGCGGCAAGGCTGGAAATGGCGCGGCACCCTGCAGAACGATCTGCCGGAGCTGCCCGCCGCCCCCGGCGGCCTGCCCGCGCACAGGCTGGCGCTGACCGGCCGGTACCACGGGTCCACCACCGCCGGCCAGTGGCTCGACCGGATCGTCGCCCACGGCCTGGGCGTGCGCAGCCGGGTCGAGCTGACGCTCACCGACGCGGGCCTGGACGTGGTCCGTCCGGGGGCAACCGATTTCTTCGTACCGGCCGAGCAGCTGCGCGGCGCCCGCCTCGACAAGGGAATCGCGGGCAAGGTACTCACCGAGGGCGGTCTGCTCGTCGTCACCTGGGCGCACGGCGGCAAGCTGATCGACTCCGGATTCCGCTCCGACCGCGCGGCCGAGCACGCCGCCTGGGTCGAGGCGATCAACTCCATGAACCAATCCATCACGACGGAAGGCGCCGAACGATGACGACCTCCACCAGGGGAGCGAAAGCTCCCGCCGTACTCGTCCTGGAGGACGGTCGCGTCTTCCGCGGCCGCGCCTACGGTGCCGTGGGGGAGACCTTCGGCGAGGCCGTGTTCTCCACCGGCATGACCGGCTACCAGGAGACCCTCACCGACCCGTCGTACCACCGCCAGGTCGTCGTGATGACCGCGCCGCACGTGGGCAACACCGGCGTCAACGACGAGGACCCCGAGTCCTCGCGCATCTGGGTGGCCGGCTACGTCGTACGCGACCCCGCCCGCGTCCCGTCCAACTGGCGCGCCAAGCGCTCCCTCGACGAGGAGCTGCGCCACCAGGGCATCGTCGGCATCCAGGGCATCGACACCCGCGCCCTGACCCGCCACCTGCGCGAGCGCGGCGCCATGCGCGTCGGCATCTTCTCCGGCAGCGCCCTGCCCGACGACGGCACCCTGCTCGCCGAGGTCCGCCAGCAGCCCGAGATGAAGGGCGCGAACCTCTCCGCCGAGGTCGCCACCAAGGAGGCGTACGTCGTCCCCGCGATCGGTGAGAAGAAGTTCACCGTCGCCGCCGTCGACCTCGGCATCAAGGGCATGACCCCGCACCGGATGGCCGAGCGCGGCATCGAGGTGCACGTGCTGCCCGCCGGCGCCACCGTCGACGACATCTACGCCGTGCAGCCGGACGGCGTGTTCTTCTCCAACGGCCCCGGCGACCCGGCCACCGCCGACCACGCCGTCTCCGTCATGCAGGGCGTCCTGGAGCGCAGGACCCCGCTCTTCGGCATCTGCTTCGGCAACCAGATCCTCGGCCGCGCCCTCGGCTTCGGCACCTACAAGCTGAAGTACGGCCACCGCGGCATCAACCAGCCGGTCCAGGACCGTACGACCGGCAAGGTCGAGGTCACCGCGCACAACCACGGCTTCGCCGTCGACGCGCCCCTCGACAAGGTGTCCGAGACCCCCTACGGCCGCGCCGAGGTCTCCCACGTCTGCCTGAACGACAACGTGGTGGAGGGCCTCCAGCTGCTCGACCAGCCGGCCTTCAGCGTCCAGTACCACCCCGAGGCGGCCGCGGGCCCGCACGACGCCGCGTACCTGTTCGACCGCTTCGTATCTCTGATGGAGGGCCAGCGTGCCTAAGCGCACCGATATCCAGTCCGTCCTGGTCATCGGCTCCGGCCCGATCGTCATCGGCCAGGCCGCCGAGTTCGACTACTCCGGGACCCAGGCCTGCCGCATCCTCAAGGCCGAGGGCCTGCGGGTCGTCCTGGTGAACTCCAACCCCGCGACGATCATGACCGACCCGGAGATCGCCGACGCCACGTACGTCGAGCCGATCACCCCCGAGTTCGTCGAGAAGATCATCGCCAAGGAGCGCCCGGACGCCCTCCTGCCCACCCTCGGCGGCCAGACCGCCCTGAACACCGCCATCTCCATGCACGAGCAGGGCGTGCTGGAGAAGTACAACGTCGAGCTGATCGGCGCCAACGTGGAGGCGATCCACAAGGGCGAGGACCGCGACCTCTTCAAGGACGTCGTCGAGCGGGTCCGCGAGAAGACCGGCCACGGCGAGTCCGCCCGCTCGGTCATCTGCCACACCATGGACGAGGTCCTCGCCGGCGTGGACACCCTCGGCGGCTACCCCGTCGTCGTGCGCCCCTCCTTCACCATGGGCGGCGCCGGCTCCGGCTTCGCCCACGACGAGGACGAGCTGCGCCGCATCGCCGGCCAGGGCCTCACGCTCTCCCCGACCACCGAGGTGCTCCTGGAGGAGTCCATCCTCGGCTGGAAGGAGTACGAGCTGGAGCTGATGCGCGACAAGCACGACAACGTCGTGGTCGTCTGCTCCATCGAGAACTTCGACCCGATGGGCGTGCACACCGGCGACTCGATCACCGTCGCCCCGGCGATGACGCTGACCGACCGCGAGTACCAGCGGCTGCGCGACATCGGCATCGCGATCATCCGCGAGGTCGGCGTCGACACCGGCGGCTGCAACATCCAGTTCGCCGTCAACCCGGACGACGGCCGGATCATCGTCATCGAGATGAACCCGCGCGTCTCCCGGTCCTCCGCGCTCGCCTCCAAGGCCACCGGCTTCCCGATCGCCAAGATCGCCGCCAAGCTGGCCATCGGCTACACGCTGGACGAGGTCCCCAACGACATCACCGAGAAGACGCCGGCCTCCTTCGAGCCGACCCTCGACTACGTCGTCGTCAAGGCCCCCCGCTTCGCCTTCGAGAAGTTCCCGCTCGCCGACTCCACCCTCACCACCACCATGAAGTCGGTGGGCGAGGCCATGGCCATCGGCCGCAACTTCACCGAGGCCCTCCAGAAGGCCCTGCGCTCCCTGGAGAAGAAGGGCAGCCAGTTCGCCTTCACCGGTGACCCGGGCGACAAGGACGAGCTGCTGCGCACGGCGGTCCGCCCGACCGACGGCCGCATCAACACCGTCATGCAGGCCATCCGCGCCGGCGCCACCCAGGAGGAGGTGTTCGAGGCCACCCGGATCGACCCGTGGTTCGTCGACCAGCTCTTCCTGATCAAGGAGATCGCCGACGAGGTCGCCGCCGCCGAGAGGCTCGGCCCCGAGCTGCTCGCCGAGGCCAAGCGGCACGGCTTCTCCGACGCCCAGATCGCCGAGATCCGCGGCCTGCGCGAGGACGTCGTCCGCGAGGTCCGGCACGCCCTCGGCGTCCGCCCGGTCTACAAGACGGTCGACACCTGCGCCGCCGAGTTCGCCGCCAACACCCCGTACTTCTACTCGTCCTACGACGAGGAGTCCGAGGTCGCGCCGCGCACCAAGCCCGCGGTGATCATCCTGGGCTCCGGCCCGAACCGCATCGGCCAGGGCATCGAGTTCGACTACTCCTGCGTCCACGCCTCCTTCGCCCTGAGCGACGCCGGCTACGAGACCGTGATGGTCAACTGCAACCCCGAGACCGTCTCGACGGACTACGACACCTCCGACCGCCTGTACTTCGAGCCGCTCACCCTCGAAGACGTGCTGGAGATCGTCCACGCCGAGTCCCTCGCCGGCCCGATCGCGGGCGTCGTCGTCCAGCTCGGCGGCCAGACCCCGCTGGGCCTGGCCCAGGCCCTCAAGGACAACGGCGTGCCGGTCGTCGGCACCTCCCCGGAGGCCATCCACGCCGCCGAGGACCGGGGCGCCTTCGGCCGCGTGCTCCAGGAGGCCGGCCTGCCCGCCCCCAAGCACGGCACCGCCACCACGTTCGCGGGCGCCAAGGCCATCGCCGACGAGATCGGCTACCCGGTCCTGGTCCGCCCGTCGTACGTGCTCGGCGGCCGCGGCATGGAGATCGTCTACGACGAGGCGCGCCTGGAGGCGTACATCGCCGAGTCCACCGAGATCTCCCCGACCCGCCCGGTGCTCGTCGACCGCTTCCTCGACGACGCGATCGAGATCGACGTCGACGCCCTCTACGACGGCACCGAGCTCTACCTCGGCGGCGTCATGGAGCACATCGAGGAGGCCGGCATCCACTCCGGCGACTCGGCCTGCGCCCTGCCCCCGATCACCCTCGGCGGCTTCGACATCAAGCGGCTGCGCGCCTCCACCGAGGCCATCGCCAAGGGCGTCGGCGTCCGCGGCCTGATCAACATCCAGTTCGCGATGGCCGGCGACATCCTCTACGTCCTGGAGGCCAACCCGCGCGCCTCCCGGACTGTGCCCTTCACCTCCAAGGCCACCGCCGTCCCGCTCGCGAAGGCCGCCGCCCGCATCTCGCTCGGCGCCACCATCGCCGAGCTGCGCGCCGAGGGCCTGCTGCCGAAGACCGGCGACGGCGGCACCCTGCCGCTGGACGCGCCGATCTCCGTCAAGGAGGCGGTCATGCCGTGGTCGCGCTTCCGCGACATCCAGGGCCGCGGCGTGGACACCGTCCTCGGCCCGGAGATGCGCTCCACCGGCGAGGTCATGGGCATCGACTCGGTCTTCGGCACGGCGTACGCCAAGTCGCAGGCCGGCGCCTACGGCCCGCTGCCGACCAAGGGCCGCGCGTTCATCTCCGTCGCCAACCGCGACAAGCGCTCGATGATCTTCCCGGCGCGCGAGCTGGTCGCCCACGGCTTCGAGCTGCTGGCCACCTCCGGCACCGCCGAGGTGCTGCGCCGCAACGGCATCAACGCCACCGTGGTGCGCAAGCAGTCCGAGGGCGAGGGCCCGAACGGAGAGAAGACCATCGTCCAGCTGATCCACGACGGCCAGGTCGACCTGATCGTCAACACCCCGTACGGCACCGGCGGCCGCCTCGACGGCTACGACATCCGCACCGCGGCCGTGGCCCGCAGCGTCCCGTGCCTGACCACGGTCCAGGCGCTCGCCGCCGCCGTCCAGGGCGTCGACGCACTCAACCGGGGCGACGTGGGCGTGCGCTCGCTCCAGGAGCACGCGGACCACCTGACCGCGGCCCGCGACTGAGCGCTCCGCGGGACGTGCGGTATCGAGGCTGCGGGCCGTCTGGGGCCGGTCGCGCAGTTCCCCGCGCCCCTGACGGGGCGCGGGACCGCACCGGACTTCGCCGGTCCCACTGAGGAGCCCGTGCGGAGAAGGGGGACACCGGCCACCAGCGGTGTCCCCCTCTTCGTGACCACAGCCCGACCGCACAAGGGATGTATCGGACGATGTACAAGCTGTTCTTCAACCTGGTCTTCAAGCGGATGGACCCCGAGCAGGCCCACCACCTGGCCTTCCGGTGGATCCGGCTGGCCGCCCGCACCCCCGTGCTGCGCACCTTCGTCTCCGCGGTCCTCGCCCCGCGGTTCAAGGAGCTGCGCACCGAGGCCCTGGGCCTGCGCATGCACGGCCCCTTCGGCCTCGCCGCCGGCTTCGACAAGAACGCGGTCGCCATCGACGGCATGGCCATGCTCGGCTTCGACCACGTCGAGATCGGCACCGTCACCGGCCAGGCCCAGCCCGGCAACCCCAAGAAGCGGCTGTTCCGCCTCGTGCCGGACCGGGCGCTGATCAACCGCATGGGCTTCAACAACGAGGGCTCCGAGGCCGTGGCGGCCCGCCTGGCGGCCCGTACGCCCGTCTTCAGGACGGTCGTCGGCGTCAACATCGGCAAGACCAAGGTCGTGCCCGAGGCCGACGCCGCGGCCGACTACGTGCTCTCCACCGAGCGCCTGGCCCGGCACGCCGACTACCTGGTCGTCAACGTCTCCTCCCCGAACACCCCGGGTCTGCGCAACCTCCAGGCCACCGAGTCGCTGCGCCCGCTGCTGACCGCCGTGCGCGAGGCCGCCGACCGCACGGTCACCGACCGCCGCGTACCCCTCCTGGTCAAGATCGCCCCCGACCTGGCCGACGAGGACGTCGACGCGGTCGCCGACCTCGCCCTGGAGCTGGGCCTGGACGGCATCATCGCCACCAACACCACCATCGCCCGCGAGGGCCTCGGCCTGAAGTCGGCCCCCGAGCTCGTCAAGGAGACCGGCGGGCTGTCCGGCGCCCCGGTCAAGGCACGCTCCCTGGAGGTCCTGCGCAGGCTCTACGCCCGCGTCGGCGACCGCCTGGTGCTGATCGGCGTCGGCGGCATCGAGAACGCCGAGGACGCCTGGCAGCGCATCCTGGCCGGCGCCACGCTGGTCCAGGGCTACAGCGCCTTCATCTACGAGGGCCCGTTCTACGCCCGCGCCATCCACAAGGGCCTGGCCGCCCGCCTGGCCGCCAGCCCCTACGCCACGCTGGCCGAAGCGGTCGGCGCCGAGACCCGGAAGGTCCGCCGATGACAGACTTCGGTACCCGCCTGCGCGCCGCCATGGACGAGCGCGGCCCCCTCTGCGTCGGCATCGACCCGCACGCGGCCCTGCTGGGGCGCTGGGGCCTGGGCGACGACGTCGCCGGCCTGGAGCGCTTCTCGCGCACGGTCGTGGAGGCCCTGGCCGACCAGGTCGCCGTCTTCAAGCCGCAGGCAGCCTTCTTCGAGCGCTTCGGCTCCCGCGGCATCGCCGTGCTGGAGCGGACCGTCGCCGACGCCCGCGCCGCGGGCACCCTCGTGCTGATGGACGCCAAGCGCGGCGACATCGGCTCCACCATGGCGGCCTACGCGGAGACCTTCCTGCGCAAGGACTCGCCGCTGTTCTCCGACGCCCTGACCGTCTCCCCCTACCTCGGCTACGGCTCCCTGCGCCCGGCCGTCGACCTGGCCCGGGAATCCGGGGCCGGCCTGTTCGTGCTCGCCCTGACCTCCAACCCGGAGGGCGCCGAGGTCCAGCGGGCCGTACGCGAGGACGGCCGGACCATCGGCGCGACGATGCTGGCGCACCTCGCCGAGGAGAACGCGGGCGCGACCCCGATGGGCTCGTTCGGCGCGGTGGTCGGCGCGACCCTGGGCGACCTGTCCTCCTTCGACCTGGACATCAACGGTCCGCTGCTGGCTCCGGGCATCGGCGCGCAGGGCGCGACCCCCGCCGATCTGCCGGCCGTCTTCGGCGCGGCGGTCCGCAACGTGGTGCCGAACGTCTCGCGCGGAGTGCTCCAGCACGGCCCGGACACCTCGGCGCTGCGCTCGGCGGCGGCCGCGTTCGCCGAGGAAATCCGGGCCGCGGTCGCGGGCTGACCGGCGCCGAGGCGTTGCCGAGGGGCCGGCGAGGCGTCGCCGGGAGGTCGCCGAGGGGTCCAGACCGGCCAAAATCCCGGTCGGTTTGTCCGTGATGTACGGTTCAGTGGAGGCTGACCAGGACTTTTCGTTCGTTCTCGCTGACTGGAGCGGCCTTGGCCGCTAGTCTCCGAGGCAGAGCGAACGAGCAGAACCGCTGTACAGCAGCTGTTTGCGCGCTCGCCTGGTGGGGCACCACGCGGGGCACCACCGGTTCCGTATCCGACAGTTCGACATCCGAGGTGACGTAGGCGTGGCTCTTCCGCCCCTTACCCCCGAACAGCGCGCAGCCGCGCTCGAGAAGGCCGCCGCGGCTCGCCGGGCGCGGGCCGAGGTGAAGAATCGACTCAAGCACTCCGGCGCCTCCCTCCACGAGGTCATCAAGCAGGGCCAGGAGGACGACGTCATCGGCAAGATGAAGGTGTCCGCCCTGCTGGAGTCCCTGCCCGGCGTCGGCAAGGTGCGCGCCAAGCAGATCATGGAGCGCCTCGGCATCTCCGAGTCCCGGCGTGTCCGAGGTCTCGGCTCCAACCAGATCGCTTCCCTGGAGCGAGAGTTCGGCGGCAAGGCCGTCTGAGGCGTCGCCGGAAGTTCTCCCGGCGTTCTCAGGCAGTGCCTGGAACCTGGATAATCGCTCCATGGCAGCAGAGGTACGTCCGCGGCTGACCGTGCTCTCCGGCCCCTCAGGGGTCGGGAAGAGCACGGTCGTCGCGCATATGCGCAAGGTCCACCCCGAGGTATGGCTCTCGGTGTCGGCCACCACCCGCAAGCCGCGACCCGGCGAGCGCAACGGTGTCCACTACTTCTTCGTGACCGACGAGGAGTTCGACAAGCTGGTCGCCAACGGCGAGCTGCTCGAGTGGGCCGAGTTCGCCGGCAACCGCTACGGCACCCCGCGGGCGGCGGTGGTCGAGCGGCTGGACCGGGGTGAACCCGTGCTGCTGGAGATCGACCTGCAGGGCGCGCGGCTCGTCCGCGAGTCCATGCCGGAGGCACAGCTGGTCTTCCTGGCCCCGCCGAGCTGGGAGGAGCTGGTCCGCCGGCTCACCGGCCGCGGCACCGAGTCGCCGGAGGTCATCGAACGCCGGCTCGCCGCCGCCCGGATCGAGCTCGCCGCCGAGGCCGAGTTCGACACGACCCTGGTCAACACCTCCGTCGAGGACGTAGCGCGCGAGCTGCTAGCCTTGATGGCAGTTGTCTGATCTTTTATCCATCTTCGGAAGGTAGAGCGTGTCCTCTTCCATCACCGCGCCCGAGGGCATCATCAACCCGCCGATCGACGAGCTGCTCGAGGCCACGGACTCGAAGTACAGCCTCGTGATCTACGCGGCCAAGCGCGCGCGTCAGATCAACGCGTACTACTCGCAGCTCGGTGAGGGCCTGCTGGAGTACGTCGGCCCCCTGGTGGACACCCACGTCCACGAGAAGCCGCTGTCGATCGCCCTGCGCGAGATCAACGCGGGTCTGCTGACCTCCGAGGCCATCGAGGCCCCGGCCCAGTAAGGCGCGACACCCTTCACCACAGGCCCGGCAGCACGGCTGCCGGGCCTGTGGTGTGTCATGTGGTGTGTCATGGAGAAGACGACAACCGACGAGCGGGAGACGCAGTGGACAAGCCGAAGGTCGTGCTGGGGGTCAGCGGCGGCATCGCCGCGTACAAGGCGTGCGAGCTGCTGCGCCGGCTGACCGAGTCCGGACACCACGTGCGCGTGGTGCCGACCGCCTCGGCCCTGCACTTCGTCGGCGAGGCCACCTGGGCCGCGCTGTCCGGCAACCCCGCCTCCACCGAGGTCTGGGAGTCCGTCCACGAGGTCCCGCACGTCCGCATCGGCCAGGGCGCCGACCTCGTCGTGGTCGCCCCGGCGACCGCCGACCTGCTCGCCAAGGCCGCCCACGGGCTCGCCGACGACCTGCTGACGAACACCCTGCTCACGGCCCGCTGCCCGGTGGTCTTCGCGCCCGCCATGCACACCGAGATGTGGGAGCACCCGGCCACCCAGGAGAACGTCGCGACGCTGCGCCGCCGCGGCGCCGTCGTCATCGAGCCCGCCGTCGGACGGCTGACCGGCAAGGACACCGGCAAGGGCCGGCTGCCCGACCCCGAGGAGATCTACGAGGTCTGCCGCAGCGTGCTGGCCCGCGGCACGGCCGCGCCCGACCTGGCCGGCCGGCACGTGGTCATCAGCGCGGGCGGCACGAGGGAGCCGCTGGACCCGGTCCGCTTCCTCGGCAACCGCTCCTCCGGCAAGCAGGGCTACGCCCTCGCCCGTACCGCCGCCGCGCGCGGCGCCCGGGTCACCCTGATCGCGGCCAACACCGCGCTGCCCGACCCGGCCGGGGTCGACGTGGTCCGGGTGGGCACGGCCGTCCAGCTGCGGGAGGCGGTGCTGAAGTCGGCCACGGACGCCGACGCCGTGGTCATGGCGGCCGCGGTGGCGGACTTCCGGCCCGCCGCGTACGCCTCGGGGAAGATCAAGAAGCAGGACGGGCAGGAGCCCGCGCCCGTCGTCCTCGTGCGGAATCCGGACGTCCTCGCCGAGATCTCGGCCGACCGGCCGCGCGAGGGGCAGGTCGTGGTCGGCTTCGCGGCCGAGACCGACGACGTGCTCGCCAACGGCCGGGCCAAGCTCCGCCGCAAGGGCTGCGACCTGCTGGTGGTCAACGAGGTCGGCGAACAGAAGACCTTCGGTTCGGAGGAGAACGAGGCGGTGATCCTGGCCTCCGACGGCGGCGAGACGGCCGTGCCTTACGGCCCCAAGGAAGCCCTCGCCGACGTCATCTGGGACCAGGTCACTTCCCGGCTCACGCAGCGACGCGCCTGAAACGGGCCCCTTTCCGCCGGACGGTCCGTGGGCCAGAATGGAGTGCCGCAGGTCACAAGGCTCCCACAACGCGAGACGGGTGGTCCTGCGGCCGGTGGTGACCGATAAACTGCATCCGGGACATGGCCGGGCGCAGCCCCCGGTACTGTTCCGCCAAACGATCAGCCAGCAGCCGCTGCAACCCCAGGGAGCGATGTGTCCCGCCGCCTGTTCACCTCGGAGTCCGTCACCGAGGGCCACCCCGACAAGATCGCCGACCAGATCAGCGACACGATCCTCGACGCCCTCCTGCGTGAGGACCCGACGTCCCGCGTCGCCGTGGAGACCCTCATCACCACCGGTCTCGTGCACATCGCGGGCGAGGTGACGACGAAGGCGTACGCGCCGATCGCGCAGCTCGTGCGCGAGAAGATCCTGGAGATCGGCTACGACTCCTCGAAGAAGGGCTTCGACGGCGCCTCCTGCGGCGTCTCGACGTCCATCGGCGCGCAGTCGCCCGACATCGCCCAGGGTGTCGACACGGCCTACGAGAGCCGGGTCGAGGGTGACGAGGACGAGCTCGACCGCCAGGGTGCCGGCGACCAGGGCCTGATGTTCGGCTACGCCACCGACGAGACGCCGAACTTCATGCCGCTCCCGATCGAGCTGGCCCACCGCCTCTCGCGGCGGCTGACCGAGGTCCGCAAGAACGGGACCATCCCGTACCTGCGCCCCGACGGCAAGACCCAGGTCACCATCGAGTACGACGGCGACAAGCCGGTCCGCCTCGACACGGTCGTCGTCTCCTCGCAGCACGCCTCCGACATCGACCTGGACTCGCTGCTCGCGCCCGACATCCGCGAGTTCGTCGTCGAGCACGTCCTCAAGCAGCTCGTCGAGGACGGCATCAAGCTGGACACCGAGGGCTACCGGCTCCTCGTGAACCCCACCGGCCGCTTCGAGATCGGCGGCCCGATGGGCGACGCCGGCCTGACCGGCCGCAAGATCATCATCGACACGTACGGCGGCATGGCCCGCCACGGCGGCGGCGCCTTCTCCGGCAAGGACCCGTCGAAGGTGGACCGCTCGGCCGCGTACGCCATGCGCTGGGTCGCCAAGAACGTCGTCGCCGCCGGTCTCGCCGGCCGCTGCGAGGTCCAGGTCGCCTACGCCATCGGCAAGGCCGAGCCGGTGGGCCTGTTCGTGGAGACCTTCGGCACCGCCAAGGTGGACACCGCCGTGATCGAGCACGCCATCGGCGAGGTCTTCGACCTCCGCCCGGCCGCGATCATCCGCGACCTCGACCTGCTGCGCCCGATCTACTCCCAGACCGCCGCCTACGGCCACTTCGGCCGTGAGCTGCCGGACTTCACCTGGGAGCGCACCGACCGCGTCGACGCCCTGCGCGCCGCCGCCGGCCTGTAGGCACGTAGGCGCACGTAGGCACGCAGCACGGCCTGACGGCCCCGGACCGGCCCACACCGGTCCGGGGCCGCGCCGTTTCTCCCGGCCGGGGGGTGCGCGGGGCGAGGGCCCTGCCGCGGAGGAGACCGGCCCCTCCCGCCACCCGGCCCGCTGTCGGTGCCGTTTGGTAAGAATGCAGCTGTGAGCAGCGCGAACGAACCCGAGCACCCGGTCGCGGACGGACGTCCCGGCGACCCGGTGGAACAGCTCGCGCTCATCCGCGACCTGGTCGCCGAGGCCAAGCAGAAGGCGCCCAAGGCCAAACCGCGCACCTGGCGCGGCGCCGCCCTCGCCAAGGAGCTGCCGGTCGCCCGGATCCTCGTCAACAAGGGCGTGCTCCACCTCGACCAGCTCTGGGACTACGCCGTCCCCGAGGAGCTCTCCGAGGCCGCCCAGCCCGGCGTACGCGTCCGCGTCCGCTTCGGCGCCGGCACCCACCACGTGCACGGCGGCCGCCGCGAGGGCGGCGGGCTGATCGACGGCTTCGTCGTCGAGCGCCGTGCCGACACGGACTACACCGGCCCGCTGGCCGCCCTCGCCCACGTCGTCTCGCCCGAGGTCGTCCTCACCCCCCGGATGCTCACCCTCGCCCGGGCCGTCGCCGACCGGTACGCCGGCAGCCTGGCCGACGTGCTCCAGCTCGCCCTGCCCCCGCGCAACGCCCGCGCCGAGGCCAAACCCTCGCCCGAGCCGCTGCCGCCCCCCGCCGCCCCCGAGCCGGGCGGCTGGAGCCGCTATCCGGCCGGGCCCGCCTTCCTGCGCGCCCTGGCCTCCGGCTCCGACCCTGTCTCTTCTACACATCCCCGAGCCCACGCGAC
>NZ_WTFF01000429.1 GCF_019400985.1 Streptomyces bambusae | reverse complement strand
GCCGCGAGGGGGCGTGCAGGCCGGGCCCGGCGGCCGGTGGGCCGGCCGCCGGGCGGCGGGCTACTCGTCCTCGTCCTCGTCGTCGAGGCGGGCCAGCCACGTGGCCAGGCGCTCGACCGGGACCTCGAAGTCCGGGTTGAGGTCGACGAAGGTGCGGAGCTGCTCGGCGAGCCACTCGAAGGTGATCTCCTCCTCGCCGCGCCGCTTCTCCAGCTCCTCGATGCCGCGATCGGTGAAGTACAAGACAGGCTCCGTGCCGGTGTGGGTGGGTCGTGGGTGATTCCCGGCCAGGATAATCCGGGTTTCTCCCGCACCTCCCCCCGGACCGGGGGCAGCGCTAGCGTGGAACTGCTTTCACCATGCGGGACGCCGGCGCAGGTTGGGGATTCTGGGAGGCGGGGGATGGCGGACGGGCGCACGGCAGGTTCCGCACGCGCCTTCGAGCTCCTTGAGCCCCTCGTCCTCGCGGCCACCGTACGCGTCCACGCGCCCGCGGACGGGTATGAGGAACCTGGGCGGGACCGCCACGACGGCCCGTCCGGCCACCCCTGGGAGGACCGGCGGGACGACCGGCGCGACGGCCGGGGCGGCGACCGCGGCGACGACCGGGGCCGGCCGGGCCGGCGGGACGGTCACGGCGAGCGGGACCGGGACACGGGCACAGACACGGGCACTGGCACAGACACGGGAACACGTACGCGCACGGGCACCGCCAGGGGCAGGGGCGCAGGCACCGCCACCGGTAGCGGCCGCACCTGGGGGAGCGGCTTCTTCGTCGCTCCCGGCTGGGTCCTGACGTGCGCGCACGTCGTGGGGGAAGGGGGTGCGGACGTGCGTCTTGCGGGCCGCGAGGTCGGTATCACCTTCTCGTCCGGGGCCCCCGGAGTCACCGGCACCGTCGCCGGGCGGGTGGAATGCGTCCTGCCCGAAGGGCTGGAGCAGCGCCGCCCCGGGCGGCGCGGTCTGTGGGAGCTGCCCGACCTCGCCCTGATCCGGGTCCTCGCCCCGGTCTCGCACGCCTGCGTGTGGCTCACCGACCGGGCCGCACCGCCCCGCTTCGAGGAGGTCGCCTACTTCGGCTGCACCGAGGACCTCGGCATGCCCGAGATCACCGGGCGGACCACCCGGCTGCGCGGCACCGCGGGCGGCGGCGCGGCCGTCCGGCTCGGCGGCGACGACGAGATCGTGCCCGGCATGTCCGGCGGCCCCGTCGTGGACCTCGCGCGCGGCGGGGTCGTCGGCGTCGTCAAGGCCCGCCGGTCCGGGAGCGGCGGGGGCGGGCTGGCCGTGTCGGTCGTCCAGCTGCGCCCCCTGCCGATGTCGGCCCGCAGCCAGGTCGGGCTCTCCCGCCGGGTCATGCAGGCGCACGACCTGCACCACTACGACCAGCACGTCAGCGACCTGCACAGCCGGCGCACCTGGACCGACGTACAGGGCGAACTGCCCGCCGGCGAGGCCTACGGCACCCGGCAGCGGCTCACCCCGGGCGAGCGCACCACCCTGTACGGGCTGCTCGCCGAGCTGCCCGCGCCCCGCTCCTCCGAGACCGTACGGGCCCTGGTCGAGGCCGCCCGCGGCGAGGAGCCGGACACCGCGGCCCCGGCCCCGCTCACCTGGCGCGACGGGCTCGGGCTGCTCCACGACCCGCCCGCCGGACTCAACGAGGCAGCGGCGATGCTGCGCTACGCCACGGACGTCAGCGTGGCCGATCACCGCGAGCCACCCGCTCCGGGCGCCGACGAGGAGCTGTGGGACTGGGTCCGGGGCACCGCCGAGCGGCTGTGGCGGCCGCTGCGACGGGAGCTCGGTGAGCGCCACGAGCGGGGCCTGGCCGAACGCGAGCGGCGCCGCCGGGCCTCGGCCGGCCGCCCCGTGCACGGACCGGCCCGGGCCCCCGAAGCCCTGCCGGCCGGGCCGTCGGTGCTGCTGGAGGCCTGGTCGCACGGGTGGGAGGAGGTCTACGACTGGCGGGTCTCGGTCCTCGGGGGCGCCGGCGGCCCGGCCGGGCTGACCCCCGTCGCCGCCGGCGTACGGGTCGCCCCGGCGGCCCTCCCGGAGGCGTTACGGGCCCCGCTCGCGGAGGCGTTCCGGCGCTGCGACACGCACGACGCGGCCGCGCTCCTCGAAGTGGCGGTCGCGCCCGAGCTGTTCACGCTGGCCGTGGACGAGTGGGTGGTGGCGGGCGGGACACCGCTCGGCGCACAGCGGCCGGTCGTCCTGCGCCACCCGGCCGGCGGGCCGCCGCCGTCCCCCGAGGAGGCCCACCGGTCCGCCGACCGCTGGGCCCGGGTGATGGCCGGGCCGCTGCTGGACGAACGGGCCGACTGCTCGCGGGGCCGGCCGCGCAGGGCCTCGTACGCCTGGCTGGACAGCCTCGCCGACAACACCGTGCCGGTGCACTGCCGCAGCGCCGACTGCGACCCCACCCTCGGCGCCGTGCACGCGGCGCGGCTCGCCGGGTACGGGGTGCTGCTGTGCCGGCGGCCGCCGGCCGGCGAGGCGTCCTGTGCACCGTTCCACCGCGCACTGCGCGAGGAACTGGCCGAGGCCGGCCGGGGCGCGGTGCTCCCGCTGCGCCTGCAGTCCCTGCGGGTGCGGCTGCACGGGCGCGACCCGGACGCGTACTGGTCGGCGGGCCTGGGCCTGCTCTGGGAGGACCCGGCCCGCCCCCTCCCGGAGGACGAACCCCTCCACGGGGACCTCTGATGCGACGGCGGATGCGGCCTGCGACTCGGCCCCTGATGCGCGGCCCGTACCGAAATCCGCCGTCGGCAGGACGGCACCGCGGCGACGACGACCGAAGGAGCGATCGGTGAACGAGGAGTGGCTCATCTACCGGGGTGTCGGTGAGCCCCACGACGGCATCGACGCCCTGCCGCCCGCCCCACCCTGGCGGGACTTCGACGGCGGGCCGGTCGTGGAGCCCGGCCCCGTGGCCACCGCGCCCGACACCGCCGCCGCGCGGCGGCTCGGGGCGCACCGGCACGCCGCCGAGCTGCACCGCCCCGAGCCGGAGGAGCTGGAGGCCATCAACGCGGCCCTGTACCTGCGCCGGCCGCTGCTGGTCACCGGCTATCCCGGCACCGGCAAGTCCACCCTCGCGCACGCCGTCGCCCACGAGCTGCGGCTCGGCCGGGTGCTGCGCTGGCCCGTCGTCTCGCGCACCCTCCTCCAGGAGGGCCTGTACCGCTACGACGCCATCGCCCGGCTGCAGGACGTACAGATCGCGGCGAGCGGCGGCGCGGCCGAAGGGCCGCCCGGGATCGGCAAGTACATCCGGCTCGGCCCGCTCGGCACCGCCCTGCTGCCCACCGAGCGGCCCCGGGTGCTGCTCATCGACGAGCTCGACAAGAGCGACATCGACCTGCCCAACGACCTGCTCAACGTCCTGGAGGAGGGCGAGTTCGCGCTGCCCGAGCTGGAACGGGTCGCCGACCGCGAGCCCGAGGTGCAGGTGCTCACCGACGACGGGGCCAAGGTCACCGTGCGGGACGGCCGGGTGCGCTGCCGGGCCTTTCCCTTCATCATCCTGACCAGCAACGGCGAACGGGACTTCCCCGCGGCCCTGCTGCGCCGCTGCATCCAGCTCAAGCTCGGCCAGCCCGGCGAGAAGCGCCTGGCCACCATGGTCAGGGCCCACCTGGGCGAGGACGCCGCCCGGCTCGGCGCCGACCTGATCCGGGAGTTCCTGACCCGGTCGCAGACCGAGCTGGTCGCGGCCGACCAGCTGCTCAACGCCATCTACCTCACCCACTACGCCGCGCCGCCGACCCGGGAGGACCTCGCCGACCTGCTCATCCAGCGCCTCGACCGTTCGAGGTGAGGGGCGGTGGCGTCCCCGGGTACGGGACCTGGAGACGGGCGCGGACCTGGGCCCGGGCCAGGTCCCGGGCCGGGTCCCGGCCGTGGTCCCGGTCGTGCTCCCGGGAGCGCTGAGTCCGCCGGAGCTTCGGGACCTGCTGCCGGAGTTTCCGGACCTGCCGGATCCGCCGGACCCGCCGGAGTTTCCGGACCTGCCGGACCCGCCGGAGTTTCCGGACCCGCCGGCCCTGCCGGAGTTTCCGGACCTGCCGGCCCTGCCGAACTCACCGCGCTCACCGCCCTCGCCGCCGTACTCCGGGCCGCCGGGCTCGACCCGTCCGCCGAGGAGCTCGCCGACGCGCTGTGGCTGGCCGGGCAGGCGCGGCGGGCCGCGGCGGCGGCCCGGCCGGACGCCGTCACCGGCACGGCTCCGGACGGAGGCAAGGAGGCCGAGGCCGACGGTCCGGTGCGGAGCGACGTCGCGCCGCTGCCGCAGCCCGGGCCGCAGGACGCGCAGCCGCCCCGGCATCCCGTACCTGCTGCGGACCCCGAGGAGCCGCTCAGCCTGTTCGTACCGGGCCGCCCCGGCGCGTACCCCGATCCGGAACCGGAACTGCCGAGCGGCACGGCGGTGCCGGTACGCGTGCCCGCCGCGGCCGCGCTGCCCCGGATCCTGGACATCCAGCGGGCCCTGCGCGCCCTCCAGCGGCACCGCCCGCCCGCCGCCCCGGTCGCCCGCCTGGTGCTCGACGAGGCGGCCACCGCCGAGGCGAGCGCGCGGGCGCTGGGCCTGGCCATTCCCGTGCTGCGGCCCGAGGCCCGCCGCGAGGCGACGATGCGGCTGGTGATGGACGCCTCGCCCTCGATGGCCGTGTGGCGGGACATGCTGGAGGAACTCCGGTCGGTCTGCGAGCGGTTGGGCGCCTTCCGCGACGTCCAGGTGCACTACCTGCACCGGCTCGTGGACGGCACCCCCGCGGTCGGCCGCGGCCCCTGCCCTGACACCGCCTCGCGCTCGGGCGAGCAGCTGCGCGACCCCACCGGACGCGCGCTGACCATGGTCGTCAGCGACTGCGCCGGGCCGCTGTGGCGGGGGGGGGCGGCGGAGGGGGTGGCGGAACGGCGGGGCGGGTGCGGGGCCGGGGGCGGCGTGCAGGCGGTGCCGCCGGGGGGGGGGGGGGGGGGGCGGCGGGAGGCAGAGGGGGGGCAGGCGCGCCGGGGCGGGGGGGGGGGCGGGGCGGCGGCGGGTCGGGGCGGGCGGGGTCGTTGTA
>NZ_WTFF01000428.1 GCF_019400985.1 Streptomyces bambusae | reverse complement strand
GCCGCGGGCGGGGCTTCCGCCGGCGCCGGATCCGCCGGCGCCACCGCCGCGGGCGTCAATGCGCCGGGGGGCTCCCCGCGCGTCGCACCGCCCGATCCGGCGGGTGAGGGCGTACGTATCCAGGAGGACCGGGACGTCCTGAACCGCCCGACCCCGGCGGACGACGTGGCCCAGGCGGACGACGCGATCGCGGACGACGCGGGCCGGGCGGAGCGCACACCCGACGCGCACCGCCCGCACCCCCCTCACGGTGCGGACGACGCGCCCGGCGGGGACGACGACAGGGACGGCCCGGACGACAGCACCGATGTGAACGAGAACGCGAACGACGCGGACGACGCGGCCAACGCGGACGACGCCGAACCCACTGGAGCACGTGTGCCGACCACCTCCCCCAACTCCTCTGACGCCGATGCCCGGAAGGCAGCCCTGATGGAGCTCAAAACGTCCCAGCCCCTCTTCGTGCGCTCCGGCCAGCCCAGGGTCATGGGGAACGTCCCGCCGAAGAACCCCAACTTCACCGGTCGGGAGAGCCTGCTGGCGGCGGTGGAGGCGCAGCTGCGTTCGGACGAGACCGCGGCGGTGCTCCCGCACGCCCTGCACGGCATGGGCGGCGTCGGCAAGTCCCAGCTCGCCATCGAGTACATCTACCGGCACAGCCACGAGTACAACGTCATCTGGTGGATCCCCGCCGAGCGGGAGAGCCTCGTCCTCGGCGCCCTGGTGGACCTGGCCCGCGCGCTGAACCTGGACGTCGGCCCGCAGGCCAACACGGCGGTGCCCGCCGTGCGCGAGGCGCTGCGCACCGGACGCCCGTACGACAACTGGCTGCTGGTGTTCGACAACGCCGAGGACATCGAGTCGGTCCGCGCCTACTTCCCCACCGGCGGCCCCGGCAAGATCATCGTCACCTCCCGCAACCGCGACTGGGAGCGGGTCGCCGCGCCCCTGACGGTCAACGTCTTCGAGCGCGAGGAGAGCATCGCCCTGCTCCAGCGCCGGGCCAGGGACCTGAGCACCGAGGACGCCGACCGGCTGGCCGAGGCGCTCGGCGACCTGCCGCTCGCGATCGAGCAGGGCGGCGCCTGGCACGCCGCCACCGGCATGCCCGTCAGCGAGTACCTGCACCTGCTGGAGCAGCGCCGGCCCGGCATCCTGGAGCTCGACCCCTCGCCGGACTACCCGATCTCCGTGGCCGCCGCGTGGAACATCTCCCTGGACCAGCTGGCGGCGAGCAATCCCGCCGCCCGCCAACTCCTGGAGATCTGCTCCTGCATGGCGCCGGAGCCGATCCCGCTGAGCATGCTGCGCGGCACCCGCAACGTGGACATCACCCCGGAGCTCGACCCCGTCCTGCGCGACCCGGTCCTCCTGGCCCGCGCCACCCGCGACCTGAGCAAGCTGTCGCTGATCAAGCTGGACCACAAGAACGGCACCCTGCACATCCACCGCCTGATGCAGGCCGTGCTCGCGGCGGGCATCGACGAGAGCCGGACCCGGGACCTGCGCCGCGCCGCGCACGTGCTGCTCGCCAGCGCCAAGCCCGGCGCCCCGGCCGCGCCCGACCAGTGGCCCGCGTACCAGGCCCTGCTGCCCCACGTCATGGCCAGTGGAGCGGTGCGCACCTCCGACCCCTGGGGCCGCGAACTCATCGCGTCCATCGTGCTCTACCTGTACTTCTGGGGCGCGCACACCGCAGGCGCCGAGATGGCCCAGGAGGCGTGGGACGCCTGGCGGGCCGGCGCCAGCGAGGAGGACCCGCAGGTCCTCCAGATGGGCAAGCACCTGGCGTTCCTGCTGCTCCAGACCGGCGAGGTCGAAAAGGCCCTGGAGCTGAACGAGACCGTCCTGGAGATCTCCCGGCGCCGGTCCATCGCCGAGGAGGAGCTCATCGACTCCATGACGCAGATGGCCGGCGCGCTGCGCTACAAGGGCGACTTCACCGCGGCCCGGGAGCTCGACATGGAGGCCGACAGCCGGGCCCGCGACCTGTTCGGCCCCGAGGAGCCCCCGACCCTGCTGGCCGCGCACAGCTACGGGGTGTCGCTGCGGGCGTCCGGCCGGTTCGCGCAGGCCCGGGAGCTGGACGAGGAGACGGTCCGGCAGTGGGACACGCTGTACGGGCCGACGAACGGCCTGACCCTCAACACGATGAACGGCCTGGCCATCGACATCCGGGAGAACGGCGACTACCCGGCCGCCCGGGTCATGCAGGAGGAGACGTACCGGATCTACCGCACGGTCTTCGGCGAGGACAACGCCTCGACGATCCGCGCGGCGCGCAACCTCGCCGTGTGCCGGCGCCGGGACGCGTCGCTGCAGGAGGCGTCCGACCTCACCGAGGAGACGCTGGAGCGGTTCACCCTCCGCTACGGGTCCGACTACCCGGACACGCTCGCGTGCGCGGTCAACGCCACCGTCGACCGGCGGCTGCGCGGGGAGTTCGACTCCTCCCGGGAACTGGGCGAGAAGACCCTGGAGCGCTACCGGGCGACGCTGGGCGCCCGGCACGCCTACGCCCTCATCACGATGACGAACCTCGCGGCGACCCTGCGCGCCCTGGGGGACGTGGACGGCGCCGAGGCCTTGGACCTGGAGGCCTCGGGAATGTACCGGGAGGTCCTCGGGGAGCTGCACCCCTTCACGCTGACCGGGTCCCTGGGGCTGGCCAACAACCACTACGCCCGGCTGGACTTCGACGCGGCCCGGGTCGTCGACGAGGAGCTCCTGCCGAAGTTCGTCCGCTCCTGCGGCTCCCACCACCCGCTCACCCTGGCCTGCCGGGCGAACCTCGCGCTGGACCTGCGCGGGCTGCACCGGATCCAGGAGGCGGACGAGCTCAACTCGGAGGCGATCGAGGGCTTCACCCGGGTCCTCGGCCCGGACCACCCCTGGCTGGTGGCGGCGCGGCTGCACCAGCGGATCGAGTGCGACATCGCGCCGATGCCGCTGTAGGCCCGGCCGGTCGCCCTCCGCGGGGGCTCGGGGTGGATCGCCTCGGGCCCCTGGCGGGTCGGACGGCTCGCGTTGACACCCGTACAGCGGCCGGCGGCTGAGCGGACTCCCGTACGGCCGCCAGGGCGCGGGCCGTACGGCCGCCAGGGCGGGGCCGGGATCAGAGGGGGCCGGGGGCGTTCGACGGGTGGGCCTCCGCCGGGGCGGCCGGCTGCCCCGGTGCCGCATCGGCCGATCCGTTCGACACACCCGTCATGTCCGACACACCCGTCACGCCCGACACACCCATCACGTGCGTCACACCCGTCACGTGCGTCGCTTCCGTCTCGGCCAGGGCCTCCGCCAGGGCCGCCGTCGCGGGCCGTGGCAGCAGCGGGGCGGCGGCCCCGTCGCCGGCCCGCTCCCGCAGCCGGCGGACCAGGACCAGCAGTGGCTCGGTGATCAGGGTGGTCGCCAGCGCCATCAGGACCAGCGCCGTGTAGAGCCGGCCGCTCAGCAGGCCCGCCTGGAGGCCGACGTTCAGGGCGATCAGCTCTGTCAGGCCGCGGGTGTTGAGCAGTACGCCGACCGTTCGGGCATCGTGCCGGTCCAGGCCCGACAGGCGGGCGGCGACGGTCCCGCTGCCCACCTTGACGGCGATGGCGAGCACGGTCAGGAGCAGCAGGGCGACCAGGCCGCCCGAGTCGAGCTCGCCGATCTTCACGGCCTTGCCGGAGACGACGAAGAAGAACGGCAGCAGCAGCATGCCGATGTCGTGCAGCGGCCGGACCAGGTCCGGGTCCAGCGTGCCGCCGCGCTCCCGGGGCGTGACCACACCGGCGAGCAGCGCGCCGAAGATGACGTGCAGGCCGAGGGCGTTGGTGGCCCAGGCCGAGGCGAAGGCGAAGCCCACGAGCACCGCCAGCCGCACCGAGGGGTCGACCTGCGGCCGCCACAGCAGCAGGCGCAGCAGGGGCCGGGCGCCGAGCAGCATCGCCGCCGTGAACAGCACGATCAGCAGCAGCCGCACCGGGAACGGCAGGCCGCCGTCGTGGCCGCCCGCCTCCAGCAGGGTGCCGGCCAGGACGATCCAGCCCACCACGTCGATCAGTCCGGCGGCCGAGACGGCGACGATCCCGGGGACGGTCCCGGCCAGCCCGTTCTCGCGGACTATGGCGGTGAGCACCGGTACCGCCGTGATGGACAGCGCCACGCCGAAGAACAGGACGAAGGCGAGGGTGGCGTCCTCGGGGGCGCCCAGCCGGGCGAGCTGTTCGTGGAAGAGGAGCGCGGCGCCGCAGCCGGCCGCCATCGGCAGCAGGAACGACGCGAGGGAGACCGCCACCACCGAGCGGACCCGGCCCTTGACCACGCCGAGGTCGAGCTCGTACCCGACGGCGAAGAGGAACAGGACCAGGGCGATCTGGGAGAGCCCGGTCAGGACCGGGACGAGCTCCTCGGGGAACAGTGTTTCGGCCAACCCGGGGGAGATCCCCGCCAGCATCGTCGGGCCGAGACCGATGCCCGCGATCAGCTGTCCGATGATCGTGGGCTGCCGCCAGCGCCGGGCGAGCCAGCCCGCCGTGTGGGCGATGATCAGGATGAGCGCGGTGGCACCGACGAGATGAGTGATCATCACATCAGAACGCATGCGGTCCCCCTTGTGGAGTTGCGCGCCCCGCAAGAGGGCAACTTTTTCCAGCATACTGAGGAAGTTGACGACACGTTATGTGCCACGATCCCCACACGAGGACCCGGGGTGGAGCCGGCGCAGGCGTCGGGCAAGGCCTCGGGCGGTAGGCCCGGGAGGGCGTGGGCGGGGGGCACATGACCACGGCACTGTTCATCCATGGCACGGGCGTTCGGGAGCCCGGCTTCACCGAGTTGTACGGGCGATTCTCGGCCGGGCTGGCCGAGGTCGCCCCGGGCGTGGGCGTGGCCCCGTACTACTGGGGAGGAGAGCTCGGCGCACGGCTGGGGGCCGGCGGCCTGTCCGTGCCCTCCACGGGCGGGCGGAGCCGCGGCGACGGCCTCGGCGAGGGATTCGGCGGGGGATTCGGCGACGGCCTCGGCGACGGATTCGGCCGGGGTCTCGACGGGGGTCCCGGCGGGCTTTCCGAGCCGGGTGACGACGAGGCGGAGCGGTGGGCCGGGCTCTACCGCGACCCCCTCGCGGAGCTGGCGCTCGCCGCCGGCGCGTCCGCCGGCCGCGACGGCCGGGCCGGCTCGGCCG
>NZ_WTFF01000427.1 GCF_019400985.1 Streptomyces bambusae | reverse complement strand
CCGCCACGGACGCCGCCGACCCGTCCGCCGCCGAGGCCGACCCGTCCGCCGCCGCCGAGACCGCGGGGGAGCCCCTCCCCGAGCGTTCCCCGGGCGAGCCGGCCCCCGGCTACGCCGACGCCGAGCGCGAGGCCATCCTCCGCGTCATGCGCGAGCGCCGCGACATCCGCAACGGCTTCCGCACCGACCCGATCCCGCACGAGGTGCTGCTGCGCGTCCTCGAAGCCGCGCACACCGCGCCCAGCGTGGGCCACTCGCAGCCCTGGGACTTCGTGGTCATCCGGTCGGCCGAGACCCGCCGGACCATGCACGAACTCGCCCAGCGCCAGCGCGAGGCGTACGCCAAGTCGCTGCCCAAGGGCCGGGCGAAGCAGTTCAAGGAACTCAAGATCGAGGCCATCCTCGACACCCCGGTGAACATCGTCGTCACCGCCGACCCCACCCGCGGCGGCCGCCACACCCTCGGCCGGCACACCCAGCCGCAGATGGCCCCGTACTCCTCCGCCCTCGCCGTCGAGAACCTCTGGCTCGCCGCCCGCGCCGAAGGCCTCGGCGTCGGCTGGGTCAGCTTCTTCGACGAGCGCGAGATGGTGCGCGCCCTCGGCCTGCCCGAGCACCTGGAGGTCGTCGCCTACCTGTGCGTCGGGTACGTCGACGAGTTCCCGGACGAGCCCGAGCTGATGCAGGCGGGCTGGTCCAAGCGCCGCCCGCTGTCCTGGGTCGTGCACGAGGAGACGTACGGGCGCCGCGCACTGCCCGGCGAGGAGCCGCACGACCTGCTCGGCGAGACGGTCGCGAGCATCCGCCCGCTGGACGCGAAGGCGCTCGGCGAGGCCTGGGAGCGGCAGAAGCGGATGACCAAGCCCGCGGGCGCGCTGGGCATGCTGGAGATCATCTCGGCGCAGCTGGCCGGCCTGTCCCGGGTCTGCCCGCCGCCGATCCCCGAGCCGGCCGCCGTCGCGATCTTCGCGGGCGACCACGGGGTGCACGCCCAGGGCGTCACGCCGTGGCCGCAGGAGGTCACCTCGCAGATGGTCGCCAACTTCCTGGGCGGCGGGGCGGTCTGCAACGCCTTCGCCAACCAGGTCGGCGCCGAGGTCTGCGTCATCGACGTCGGCGTCGCCGGCGACCTCCCGGCCACGCCCGGACTACTGCCGCGCAAGGTCCGCCCCGGCACGGCGGACCTGACCGCCGGCCCGGCGATGACCCGCGAGGAGGCCGTCGCCGCGATCGAGGTGGGCATCGAGACGGCCCGCGACCTGGTCGCGGCCGGCAACAAGGGCCTGCTGACCGGCGAGATGGGCATCGCGAACACCACCGTGTCCGCCGCCCTGATCTCGGTCTTCACCGGCGCGGACCCGGCGGAGGTCACCGGCCGGGGCACCGGCATCAACGACGAGACGCACGCCCGCAAGGTGGACGTGGTCCGCCGGGCCCTGGAACTCCACCAGCCCGACCCGGCCGACCCGATCGGCGTCCTCGCGGCCATCGGCGGCCTGGAGCACGCGGCGATCGTCGGCCTGATCCTGGGCGCGGCGTCGCTGCGTACGCCGGTGATCCTGGACGGGGTCAGCGCCGGAGCGGCGGCACTCGTCGCCCGGGCGATCGCGCCCGAGTCCCTCTCGGCGTGCATCGCGGGCCACCGCAGCGCGGAGCCGGGGCACGTGGCCGCCCTGAACAAGCTGGGCCTGCGGCCGCTGGTCGACCTGGACCTGCGCCTCGGCGAGGGCACGGGCGCACTGCTGGCCCTTCCCCTGGTCCAGAGCGCGGCGCGGGCGATGCACGAGGTCGCGACGTTCGACTCGGCGGGCGTCACCGAGAAGTAACCCCGGCCGGCCCTGGCTGGGCTGCGCCCCGTCAGGGGCGCGGGGAACTGCGCGACCAGCCACATCGGACCCGCAGGTCCGCCACGGCCGGCACGGCCCCGAACAGGGGCCGGGGTCCGGGGCGCAGCCCCGGTTTCGGGAAGGGGCGGGTAGGGGAAAGGCCCCGCGCAGCGGCCCGGCCCGACCCCCGCCGCCCGGGGGACACGCCGACGGGGCCCGGGGTGATCCACCCCGGGACACAGCCCCGCCCCACCGGGGCCGTATCGTGGTTGCCACGCCGTGCGTCACCGCACGTCAGCCGCCGCTCCAGCGCCGCAGCGGCCCGACCCCACTGCCGCCGTACAGGAGCCGTACCGTCATGGCCGAACACCCCGCGTACCCCGTTGGACTCCGTCTGACCGGCCGCCGCGTCGTCGTCATCGGCGGCGGACAGGTCGCCCAGCGCCGGCTGCCCGCCCTCGTCGCGGCCGGCGCGGACGTCGTCCTGATCTCCCCCTCCGCCACCCCTTCCGTGGACGCCATGGCCGCGGCCGGCGAGATCCGCTGGGAGCGCCGGCGCTACCAGGAGGGCGACCTCGCCGACGCCTGGTACGCGCTGGTGGCCACCCAGCACCGCGAGGTCAACGACGCCGCCTCCGCCGAGGCCGAGCGGGCCCGGGTCTGGTGCGTGCGGGCCGACGACGCCTCGGCCGCCACCGCCTGGACCCCGGCCACCGGCCGCAGCGAGGGCGTCACGGTCGCCGTCCTGACCGGCAACGACCCGCGCCGCTCCGCCGCCGTCCGCGACGCCGTCGTCGAGGGCCTGCGCGACGGCACCCTCACCGCGCCCGCCCACCGCCGGCCCCGGAACAACCCCGGCGTCGCCCTGGTCGGCGGCGGCCCCGGCGACCCGGACCTGATCACCGTCCGCGGCCGCCGCCTCCTTGCCGAGGCCGACGTCGTCATCGCCGACCGCCTCGGCCCGCGCGACCTGCTGGCCGAACTCCCGCCGCACGTCGAGGTCATCGACGCCGCGAAGATCCCGTACGGCCGGTTCATGGCCCAGGAGGCCATCAACAACGCCCTGATCGAGCACGCCAAGGCCGGCAAGTCCGTGGTCCGGCTCAAGGGCGGCGACCCGTACGTCTTCGGCCGCGGCATGGAGGAGCTCCAGGCGCTCGCCGAGGCGGGCATCCCCTGCACCGTCGTCCCGGGCATCTCCAGCTCCATCTCGGTGCCGAGCGCGGCCGGCATCCCGGTCACCCACCGGGGCGTGGCCCACGAGTTCACCGTCGTCAGCGGCCACGTCGGCCCCGACGACCCGCGCTCGCTGGTCGACTGGGAGTCCCTGGCCAAGCTCAAGGGCACCCTGGTCATCCTCATGGGCGTGGACAAGATCGGCGCCATCGCCGAGGCCCTGGTCCGGTACGGCAAGTCCGAGCAGACCCCGGTGGCGGTGGTCCAGGAGGGCACGACCGCCACCCAGCGCCGGGTGGACGCCACCCTCGCGACGGTCGGCGAGACCGTCCGCGCCGAGGAGGTCCGGCCCCCCGCCGTCATCGTCATCGGTGACGTCGTGAAGGTCCACACCCCCACCTGACAGAGCCGTTGGCACCACACCCAGGACAAGGCAGTATCACCCTGTGGCAGATCTCATCACCGTCGAGGACCCCGATGACCCGCGCCTGCGCGACTACACGGGTCTGACCGACGTCGAACTCCGGCGCCGCCGCGAGCCCGCCGAGGGCCTGTTCATCGCCGAGGGCGAGAAGGTCATCAGACGGGCCAAGAGCGCCGGCTACGAGATGCGCAGCATGCTGCTCTCCGCCAAGTGGGTCGACGTCATGCGGGACGTCATCGACGAGCTCCCGGCCCCGGTGTACGCCGTGAGCCCGGAGCTCGCCGAGCGGGTCACCGGCTACCACGTCCACCGCGGCGCCCTCGCCTCGATGCAGCGCAAGCCGCTGCCCACGGCCGAGGAACTGCTGGCCACGGCCCGCCGCGCGGTCGTCATGGAGTCGGTCGACGACCACACCGACATCGACACGATGTCGCCTTCGGGTCTGCAGAAAGGTGCAGGTCAGCGCGTCGCCATCTTCGAGGACATCGTCGATCACGCGAATCTGGGGGCTGCCTTCCGCAACGCAGCCGCTCTCGGCGTGGATGCCGTCTTCCTCACGCCACGCTGCGCCGACCCCCTCTACCGACGGGCTGTGAAGGTGTCGATGGGAGCCGTCTTCCACGTCCCCTGGACCCGGCTGACCTCGTGGCCGGAGGACGTCGAGCTGTTCCGTCGGCACGGCTTCGTGACGGCTGCCCTGTGTCTCTCGGAAAAGTCGATCACGATGGACGAACTGGCCGCCCGCCGGTACGAGAAGCTGGCCCTGATGCTCGGCACCGAAGGCGACGGCCTGTCGACCGGCGCGCTGCGCGCTGCCGATGAATGGGTCAGGATCCCGATGGCCGCAGGGGTGGACTCCCTCAACGTCGCCGCAGCCTCGGCCGTGGCCTTCTACGCGACCCGCCCGCAGGGTGCCTGAACCCGGAGCACTGAGCGTCCCGCGGGGGGCTGGCGGCCGGGCGTCACCCGGTTGGCGCACAGCGGTCGCTGTCGCACGCGAGTCAGGCCTGGCTGACCGAGAACCCGCAGGGCCTGCCCCGTTCCCGAAGTAGCGCTCTGTATTCGAGTTGAATACATTGAGTAATGAACGCCAGGTCCGTCCGAGCCGGGGAGTGTCCCATGACCTACGTAGTGGCTGAGCCTTGTATCAGGTGCCGGACCACCGACTGTGTGACCGTGTGCCCTGTCGACTGCTTTTATGCAGGCGAGAACATGCTCGTCATCAACCCGGAGGAGTGCATCGACTGCGGCGCTTGCGAGCCCGAGTGCCCGGTCACCGCCATCTTCGAAGAGTCCGAGCTTCCAAAGAAGTGGTCGGCCTACATCCAGCTCAACGTCGAGTACGCCTCCAAGTGGCCAGGGATCACCGAACAGACCGATCCGCCCTCGGACTGGGAGGAGTGGAAGGACGTCGAAGAGAAGAAGAAGCACTTCAACCCGGCGCCCGCATCCTGAGCCGATCATCGCTGCCGGCCACCGGGCTCCTGCCGCCTCGGCCAGGTCCTGGGCGCCAGGGCGGCGGCCCGCATCCCCCTTCAACCGTCGGCGGCGGCGCGGCTCGAAGTGACCGCGGCCCTCGGCGGCCTGGGCGGCGCGGCACTCGTTGGCCGCATCACCCAGGGCACCGGGGGCATCGATGTCCACGGCTACCGGGTCTATTCGCGCGGCGGCGGCGGTCGCCTTCTACGCGGCGGCGGGGCCCGGGCGGTGCGCGGGGCGGGGCCTGTCTCTTTTACAACCCTTCCG
>NZ_WTFF01000426.1 GCF_019400985.1 Streptomyces bambusae | reverse complement strand
AGTGGCCGCACCGGGGGCGGGGGGTCCCGGCGGGGGGGGGGGGAGGGGGGGAAGGGGTGGGTGGGGAGGGGGGCGCGGGCGCGTCCTGGGGGGTGGGGTGGGGCGGGGGTGGGGTGGGGTGGGGGGTGGGGGGCCCGGCGGGTCCGCGGAGCAGGGGATCGGCGGATCAGGGGACCGGGGGATCCGCGGATCGGCGGGGCAGCTCTGCCGGTCCGCCGCCGGGGGCGTTGCCGGTGTGGGTGGTGTAGCCCGCGCCCCCGTCGGCGCCCCCTCGCCCACGGCTATGACCTGAATCACAGGGCTGCCGGGAGGGGGATGTTCCGCGGGCCGCACCTAAGAGGGAGGGCGTGAGGCGATACGCAGGAACCGCCCAGACCGCCGTGACGCAAGGGAGCGGATGTGCCGACTGAGCTCGAAGGCGAAGGCATCGCAGTCCGCCCTCTGCTGCACGCGACGCAGCCGTACGAGCCGGAGGACGTCGAGGGCGCCGCCCTGCGCGCCGCCCGGCTGGCGGCCGACGCGCGCATAGTCGAGGTGCTGCGGCGGGACGAATTCACCGGACCGCGCTACGACCGGTTCGTCGAGCGCCTGACCGGCTACGGCTGGACCACCATGGTCAAGTGGTGCGGGAGCGGTGAGGTCTTCCGCCGGGCCTTCGACGCGGGCCGCCCGGTGCCCCGGCACATGGAAATGGAAGCGGCGAACTGGTCCCAGGACGACCGACTGGAGATCTCCACCGACAGCGTGATCAAAGGGCTGCAGGTGTTCCGCAGATACGCGCTGGTGAAGGGCGGCTGGAGCCCGACGGGCGGTGCGAACCTCACCACGTACTACATGGGCGCCGTCATCCGCGCGTTCCCCACGGTCTACAAGACCTGGTACGAGCGCCACATGCTCGGGCAGGCCGAACTGCGCCGCCCGGCCCTCGACGAGGACGGGGACGCGGACCCGATGGCCGCCATCCCCGACCAACGGGCGGCCGATCCGTACCAGTCCGCGGCCGTGCACGACGAGGTGCGCCGGCTGCTGCCCCGGCTCACGGACCCCTTGGTCCGCGAAGGGCTGGGCTGGCAGGCCGTCGGATGCACCCAGGCACAAGCCGCACAACGCGTGGGACTGACCCGCAAGGCGCTCGAACGCCGAACCCACCGTCTGCGCAACAGGCTGAACGACGACGACGGTGGGCGGCGCCAGGAGCCCGGGGAGGGAGCAACACGATGAGCCTGCGACGAAGGGGATCCATGGACCGCCTCGCCGCGATCGACGCGCACGGCGCGGTCCCCGACCGCGCCGGCCACGCCGGACGGCCCGGCCACGACGCCGACGATGTCGTACCGCCCGTACCGCCCGGCCAGGACGGCGGCGACGCCGGACGGCCCGGCCGCGAGGCCGACTTCGTCGGACTGCCGGACTGCTGCGTCGTCGCCATGGTCGGCCTGCCGCCCTGCGACGCCGACGTCGGCTTCGAGACGCTGCTCGAAGACGACCTCGACTTCGAGGCGCTGCTCGACGCGTCCAGCCTCGGTGCGCCGCACGTGACGGCGGTGCTGGGGCTGACACCCGAGCCGGTGCGGCAGCGCATCGCGGCCGCGGCCGCCGGACCGCCCACGCCGGCGGAGCCGGCGCCGGAGCCCGCGTACGACGAACTCGGCGAGCCGGTGGAGGAGGTCCAGGGGGTCCAGGAGGTCGACGAGATCGAGGAGACCGAGGAGATCGAGCCGGTCGGCCCCGGCGAAGGGCGGTGGCCGGCGCCGCAGGGTGGACCGGGGGAGCGGACGGCGGTGGTCCCGGCCGCGGCGTCCTCGACGGCCGCCTCCCTCCCGTTCGCGGTCGACCTGGAGCTCAGATTCGGCCAGGTCCTCCTCGTGCCGTACGACCCCGTCCAGCTGGCGCTGCTCTGGCTGCGGGTGGCGGGCGAGCCGCCCGGGGAATGGGCGGCGCTCGGCGGACGCAGGCTGTGGGGGACCCGGACGGACCCGCCGGTCGTGCTGGAGGGCTGGCCGCCCGCTCCCGCGGGCCGGCTGCCCGCGCTGCGACGCTGGTGGACCTGGCTCACGAGGACCGCCGAACTCACCCCGCCGCCGTACCGGCCGGCGCTGACCTGGGCCGGCGGGGAACGTGTGCTGCCCGGCGAACCCCCGGACGGCATCCGGCGCTGGCGGGAGCGGGACGGCGAGCACGAGCTGCTGCGTGCCGACGTCATTGCCTGCCTGTACGAGGATCCGGCGGACACCTTCCTGTGCCGGCTGGCTGTGCGGCTGACGTACCGGCCGTCCGATCCCTATGCCGTGGAGGCGGTGTTCCACTCCGGCGAGGAGACGGTCGCCTGGGTCTTCGCGCGGGAGCTGCTGGCCGAGGGGCTGCGCGCCAGAGCCGGAGCGGGCGACGTCACGGTGTGGAGCGATGCCGTCGACGACGGCGACGTCTGCGGCGGCGACTCCGGCGACGGAGGGGCCGACGGCCCCCGGGACGGCCGGCGCACGTTCATCGAGCTGAGCCCGCCGGAAGGCACGGCACTGGTGGCGCTGCCGAGCGGCGAGGTGTCGGAGTTCCTCGACGAGTCCGAGCAGTTGGTGGCACGGGGCGAGGAGCCGGAGCACCTGCTGCGCAGACTGGAAGAGCTGGAGGCGGAGTTCAGCCAGCTGACGGCGTCGCCCGGCAGCAAGGACTGAGCGGGCATCGCACACGGCGGGGGCGCGGGGGCACGGTGGGGGATCGCGAGGCACCGCGCGGTACCGAGCTGCGGGGCGTGCGGGGGACACGGGCGGGACGTGTGCGGGGGTGGGAGGTGTGCGGGGGCGACGGGCCGGCGTCCGAAGGGGCGGAGCGGACCGGGGGGTTCCGGACAGTTTCCAGGACACGGCTGCCGCGGAGCGCGGCGGGTCGTGGCGAGTACGCGGCGTACAGGGGCCGGCCGAGCCCTTGCCGTAAGGGGGCCCGGTGTCGGTACAGGGGTCGAAGGTCCCGGCTTCTGGCCGGATGACGACCGTACGGAACCTGGCCGATATCTGACCGGACTTCGCCGCTCCGGGCCTTCGCGTAGCGTGGCCGCAATATCCGTACGCTACGGTAACTTCGCTGTCCGTCACGAATGGCGACTCCTCTGTCATTTCCCGCCCAGGGCCTTCCCTGCGCGGATCGCCATGGAGGCGAAGAATGAGCAACACCCGAATCAGCAGCCGAATAGAAGCCTTAGGGGCCTACCTCCCGGAAACCGTACTGACCACCCGCGAACTGAGCGGGGAAGCGCCCGGACTCGGCGACGTGGACGTCGAGCGCATCACCGGCATCGAGGAGCGCCGCGTCCACGACCCCGACCCCGAGGCCGGGGAGGACTCCTTCGGGATGGCCCTGGCGGCCGCCCGGGACTGCCTGGCCGCCTCCCGCCACCGGGCGGCCGATCTGGACATCGTCATCTCGGCGTCCATCACCCGCTTCACCGACGGCGGACGGTTCCTCTTCGAGCCGTCGTTCGCCGCGCTGCTGGCCAGAGCCCTGGGAGCGCGCTCGGCCGGCCACTTCGACGTCTCCAACGCCTGCGCCGGCATGATGACCGGAGTCCACCTCCTGGACCGGATGATCCGGTCCGGGGCCGTCAGCAACGGCCTCGTCGTCAGCGGGGAGCAGGCCACCCGCGTCGCCCGTACCGCCGCCCGCGAGCTGACCGACTCCTACGACCCGCAGTTCGCCTCGCTCTCGGTGGGCGACTCCGCGGCCGCGGTCGTCCTCGACCGCGCCACCGACGGGGCCGACCGGATCGACTACGTGGAACTCATGACCTGCTCGGCATACTCGCACCTGTGCATGGGCATGCCGAGCGACCGCAGCGAGGGAATCGCGCTCTACACGGACAACCGGAAGATGCACGACCGCGAGCGCCTCAAACTCTGGCCGCGCTTCCACTCGGATTTCCTCACGAAGAACGGCCGGGACTTTGCCGGCGAGGAATTCGACTACATCATCCAGCACCAGGTCGGCACCCGGTTCATCGACTACGCGAACATGACCGGGAGCCAGGAATTCGGCACGCCCATGCCCACCTCCCTCTCGGTCGTGGAGCGGTTCGGGAACACCGCCACCACCTCCCACTTCCTCACCCTGCGCGAGCACCTGAGGGCGGGCACCGCCCGGCGCGGCTCCCGCTTCCTGCTGGTCCCCGCGGCCTCCGGCGTCGTCACCGGGGCCCTTTCGGCCACCATCACGAACGTGGGGGTCTGAGCCATGGGCATGGTCATCACCGCGGCCGGCACCGCCGCGCACACTGACGCCGCGACCCCGGCGTCCGCCGTCGACCTGGCGGCCCGGGCCGCCCGCGACTGCCTCGCGCGCGCCCAGCTCGCGCCCTCGGCCGTCGGCGTGCTCATCAACGTCGGCGTGTACCGGGAGTCCAACACCTTCGAGCCGGCCGTCGCCGCCCTCGTCCAGAAGGAGGTCGGCATCAACCTGGACTACATCGCCGACCCCGAGCCGGCAGCCTGCTTCTCGCTCGACCTCATGAACGGCGCCTCCGGCGTGCTCAACGCCGTCCAGGCCGGCCAGGCCCTGCTGGACACCGCCAGCGCCGAACGCCTCCTGATCACCGCCGCCGACGTGCACCCGGGCGGCTCGGCGAGCCGCGACCCGCACTACCCGTACGCCGACCTGGCCGGCGCCCTGCTGCTGGAGCGCAGCGCCGACCCGGACGCCGGGTTCGGGCCCGTACGGCACTACGCCGCCGACGGCCCGCCCGCCGCCGACGGCCACCTCGACACCGAGGGGTACCTCGACACCGAGGGGTACCTCGACACCGGCACCATGGGCACCGACGGCCGCTCCCTGATCACCGTCCGGCGGGCGCAGGGACACGAGCGCCGGACCGCCGGCCTCGCCACCGCGGCCGTCGCCGACTACGCCACGCGGTACGGCCTCGACCTCGACCGCACCCGGGTGATCGGCCCGCACCCCGCCGCCGACGGCCTCGACACCACAGCGGGCGAACCGCACACCGCCGCGCCCGTCCTCGGCTACCTGCGGGCCCTGGCCGAGCGGGACCGGCCGCGCCGCCACGAGCGCCTGCTGTTCGTCACCGTCGCCGCGGGCGCCGGCGCGACCTGCGTGAGCTACCGGCCCGAGGCGTGGTGAACCCGATGCGCACCACACCGTACGCCGACCGGGGCGCGGGCCGCCCCGGGACCGCGCCGCGCCCGGCCACCGCCGACCCCGACGCGACGGGCCTGCCC
>NZ_WTFF01000425.1 GCF_019400985.1 Streptomyces bambusae | reverse complement strand
CGCCCCCAGCGCGGGCCTCCCCCACCCGTGGTCCCCCGTCGGGCCGGGCGCCCCTGTCCCCTACACCGGGGGGAGGCGCGGGGTCCGGCGGGGCCGTGGGCCGCGGCGCGGGGCGGCCGGGCGGGGCCGGTTTGGCCGGCCGGGGTCCGCTGCGAGGAGGGGGAGGAGGGCGAAGGGCCCTCCGCCTGCGTCGCCGCGCCGCCGTTCGTGGAGTCGGCTGCAGCCTGGCCCCCTGCCGGGGCCTTCCCAGCCCGTTCGGCCCCGCCGCCCAAGCTCGCCACGGCTTCGCCGCCGTCCCGCGAGGAGGCGCCGGGCTCGGGGCTGGGCCCGGCTCCGGTCGCGGAGTCGGCGCCCGCCCCGGCCTCAGGCTCGCCACGCCGGGCCGCACTCGCCACGCCGTTGGGGCCGTCAGTGCGCATCCGCTGCGCTCCGTTCCGCCGCCTCGACGACGTTGACCAGCAGCTGCGCGCGGGTCATCGGGCCGACCCCGCCCGGGTTCGGCGAGATCCAGCCGGCGACCTCGGTGACTCCCGGGTGGACGTCGCCGACGATCTTGCCGTTCTCGTCCCGGCTGACGCCCACGTCCAGCACGGCCGCGCCGGGCTTGACGTCCTCCGGCTTGACCAGGTGCGGGACGCCCGCCGCCGCGACCACGATGTCCGCCTGGCGCAGCACGCCCGACAGGTCACGCGTGCCGGTGTGGCACAGCGTGACCGTCGCGTTCTCCGACTTGCGCGTCAGCAGCAGCCCGATGGACCGGCCCACCGTGATGCCGCGGCCGACGACCACCACGTGCGCGCCGTTGATCTCGACCCCGTGGTGGCGCAGCAGCTCGACGATCCCGTACGGGGTGCACGGCAGCGGGCCGGGCTCGTTCAGGACCAGCCGGCCGAGGGACATCGGGTGCAGGCCGTCCGCGTCCTTCGCCGGATCCATCAGCTCCAGCACGCGGTTGGTGTCGATGCCCTTGGGCAGCGGAAGTTGGACGATGTAGCCCGTGCAGGCGGGGTCCGCGTTGAGTTCGCGGACCACGGCCTCGATGTCGTCCTGGGTGGCCGTACCGGGCAGTTCGCGCTGGATCGAGGCGATGCCGACCTCCGCGCAGTCCCGGTGCTTTCCGGCCACGTACCAGCGGCTGCCCGGATCGTCGCCGACCAGCAGGGTGCCGAGGCCGGGGGTGATGCCCCGGGCCTTGAGCGCCGCCACGCGGGCGGCCAGCTCGGACTTGATCGCGGCCGCGGTGGCCTTGCCGTCGAGAATCTGGGCAGTCATACGGCCATCCTCCCGGATGGGGCGCCCCCGGTTCCAGTCGCGCCACCCCAAGGCGCGCCTCGTCCCACAGGGTTCATTGCACTTGCACAACAAGTGACGGGCCTCACGACTACCGACTGGACAAGCCGTGGCCGGTCCGACCACGATGGCCGGATGAATGCCGCGGGCAGTGCTGGGGGGCGGACCGCACGTTGAGTTGTTCCTCCGCGCGGGCCGCGCGTCCCCGCATGTACACGGAGGAACACCCCACATGAGCTTCGGCGACCCGAACAACCCGTACGGGCAGCAGCCCCAGCAGGGCCAGCCCCCGTACGGCTACCCGCAGCAGGCCCCCCAGGGCGTGCCTCCGCAGGCCGGTTACGGATACCCGCAGCAGGCCCCGGCCCCGGGCTACCCCGCCGGCTACCCGGCCGCCCCGATGCAGATGCCCGGCCTGATCAAGACCGCCCGCGTGCTGCTCTTCATCGTCGCGGGTCTGCAGATCCTCTTCGGCGTCATCTTCGGCATCGTGCTGATGGCCGCCAGCGGCGCCGCCGCCGGCACCAGCGTGAGCGACGAGGCCGACTTCCTGGCCGGCCTCGGCGGCATCATGGTCTTCATCCTGTTCGCCTTCGCGGCGTGGGCCATCACGCTGGGCGTGAAGTTCTCCAACGGCGGCAGCGGCGTGCGCGTCACGACGATCGTCTACGCGGCGCTGTTCATCGCGCTGAGCCTGATCAACTTCCTGAGCGCCCTGGGTGCCTCGTCCCAGGGCGGCGGTGGCGGCCCGGTCGTCGGCGCCATCATCGGTCTCTCCATCGGCGGCATCATCCTCGCCTCGATGGTCAACAGCGCCGCCGGCGCCTGGTTCAAGCGCCCGCGTTACTGAGCCTGACCGACCCTGGGCGGCCGACCCGCTCGGCCGCACCCGGGCCCGCGCAGGCCCGTACACGCGCGAAGGCCGCGTCCCGCACTGCTGCGGGGCGCGGCCTTCGCCGTTGTTCTCTCCGGGGCTCAGTGGAAGAAGTGCCGGGTCCCGGTGAAGTACATGGTCACGCCCGCCTTCTGCGCGGCCTCGACGACCTGCTCGTCGCGGACCGAACCGCCCGGCTGGACCACGGCCTTGATGCCCGCCGCCGTGAGGATCTCCAGGCCGTCGGGGAACGGGAAGAACGCGTCCGAGGCGGCGTACGAGCCCTGCGCGCGCTCCGCGCCCGCCCGCTCGACCGCGAGCTTCGCCGAGTCCACCCGGTTGACCTGGCCCATGCCGACGCCCACGGACGCCCCGGCCTTGGCCAGCAGGATGGCGTTGGACTTCACCGCGCGGCAGGCCTTCCACGCGAAGGCGAGCTCGGCGAGCTCCTGCGCGGACAGGGCCTCGCCGGTGGCCAGGGTCCAGTTCGCCGGGTCGTCGCCCTCGGCCTGGAAGACATCCGACTGCTGGAGCAGCACGCCGCCGGAGATCGGCTTGAGGTCACCGGGCTGGTGCGGGTGGCCGTCCACCTTCAGCACGCGGATGTTCTTCTTCTTGGCCAGCACCTCCAGGGCGCCGTCCTCGTACGCCGGGGCCGCGATGACCTCGGTGAAGATCTCGGCGACCTGCTCGGCGAGCTCGACGGTCACCGGGCGGTTGACGGCGATGACGCCGCCGAAGGCCGACAGCGGGTCGCAGGCGTGCGCCTTGCGGTGCGCCTCGGCGACGTCGGCGCCGATCGCGATGCCGCACGGGTTGGCGTGCTTGATGATCGCGACACAGGGCTCGTCGTGGTCGTAGGCGGCCCGGCGGGCGGCCTCGGTGTCCACGTAGTTGTTGAAGGACATCTCCTTGCCGTGCAGCTGCTCGGCGTTGGCGAGCCCGCCCGGCTGCCCGTCGGTGTAGAGCGCGGCGCCCTGGTGCGGGTTCTCGCCATAACGCAGCGAGGCCTTGCGCTCCCACGCCCCGGCGAGGAACTCCGGCAGCACCGCGTCCTCTTCCGGCGCGTACGCGTTCGTGAACCAGGACGCGACGGCGACGTCGTACGCGGCGGTGTGCTGGAAGGCCTCGGCCGCCAGACGCTTGCGCGCGGTCAGGTCGAACCCGCCGCCCTGGACCGCGGCGAGCACGTCGGCGTAGCGGGCCGGGCTGGTGACGACGGCGACCGACGGGTGGTTCTTGGCGGCGGCGCGGACCATGGAGGGGCCGCCGATGTCGATCTGCTCGACGCACTCGTCCGGGGTCGCGCCGGAGGCCACGGTCTCGCGGAACGGGTAGAGGTTGACCACGACGAGGTCGAAGGGCTCGACGCCCAGCTCGGCGAGCTGGCGCTGGTGGTCCTCCAGGCGCAGGTCGGCGAGGATGCCGGCGTGCACGCGCGGGTGCAGGGTCTTGACGCGGCCGTCGAGGCACTCGGGGAAGCCCGTCAGCTCCTCCACCTTGGTGACCGGCACCCCGGCGGCGGCGATCTTCGAGGCGGTCGACCCGGTCGACACCAGCGTCACGCCCGCCTCGTGCAGCCCGCGCGCGAGCTCCTCCAGACCGGTCTTGTCGTACACGCTGATGAGTGCACGGCGGATCGGCCGCTTGTTCGTACCTTCGGCGGTCACTGGATCGTTACCTTTCGTCCCTCGATGCGGTAGCCGTGCCGGGCCAGTCGCCCCACGACATCGACGAGCAGCCTGCGCTCGACTTCCTTGATGCGCTCATGGAGAGCGGCTTCGTCGTCCTCGTCCCGGACCTCGACCACACCCTGGGCGATGATCGGACCGGTGTCCACGCCGGCATCCACGAAATGGACCGTGCAGCCGGTGACCTTCGCGCCGTACGCGAGCGCGTCCCGTACGCCGTGCGCGCCGGGGAAGGCGGGCAGCAGGGCGGGGTGGGTGTTGACGAACCGCCCGCCGAACCGGTCGACGAACGCCTTGCCCACGATCTTCATGAACCCGGCGGACACGACCAGGTCGGGCTCGAAGGCGGCGACGGCCTCGGTGAGGGCCTCGTCCCACTCCTCGCGGGACCCGTACGCCTTCACCGGGCACACGAACGTGGGGATGCCGGCCTTCACGGCGCGGTCCAGCCCGGCGATACCGTCCCGGTCCGCCCCCACGGCCACGACGCTGGCGCCGTAGCCCTCGGGGTCGGAGGCGATGGCGTCGAGCAGGGCCTGGAGGTTGGTGCCGGAACCGGAGACCAGCACGACCAGGCGGGAGGCGGCCATGGGAGGCCCTTTCTCGCGGGGTGCGTCTTATGCGATCGTACGAAACTCCGCGCCCCCGATATACGGGGAACCCTACGAAGCCGCCGACCGCCTGCAACGATACCGGCACACCCGACAGCCCCCGAGGGACGGGGGCATGCCCGAGGGGTAGCGTCTGGACATACGAGCCGCAACCCGCCGCACGCAACGACACAGGGGAAGAAACGCACCCGATGCCGGACCGCCGTCAGCCCTCCTCCACCGAAGACAACCCCTTCGCGGCTCCCCCGGAAGGGCGGCCGGACCAGCCGTGGCAGCCGCGCGACGGTGCGTCCGAGCATGCGCGGCGCGACGGCGGCGGCCAGGGCGGGCCCGGGCAGGGCGGCCCCGGCTCCTCGGGCGGCGGCCCGATCCGCTGGGACCCCACGGACCCGATCCAGCGCCGGGCACGCTATGCGCTGCTCGCCGGCATGTGGGGCTTCTTCTTCGGGCTGTTCGGCATCCCGGCGATGGGGCTGCTGCTGGGCGCGCTGGCCCTGTACTGGGGCATCAGCGCGCTGCGCGCGAAGCGCGAACCAGAGCCGGAGCCGGCCTCGGCGGACGCGGGCGGAGCCTCGGCGGGCGCGGGCGGGACGCGGCCCGTTGCCGGGGGGGGGAAGGGATCACGGCCCTGCCGGGAGCCAGCCCGGAGGGCTGGCGGCGGGGGGCCGGGGACGCCTTCCAGCCGCCGCAGCCCTGGCGGGAACTGCTCGGCGCGGCGATCCGCTCGGCGGCCACCGGGCCCGGCGCCGGCCAGGACTACAC
>NZ_WTFF01000424.1 GCF_019400985.1 Streptomyces bambusae | reverse complement strand
GTGCCGCGGCGTCGGCGGCCGGCGGAGCGGTCGGCGGATCGGTCCGCGGCACGGCCCGTGGGGCTGCCGGCGCCGGGGCCGATGGAGGCCAGCAGGGCCCGGTCGGCCTGGGTACGGGCCGCCTCGCCGGCCTCGATACCGGCCGCCGTGCGGTCCTCGTGGGCGCGCTCGGCCTGCTCGATCCAGCGGTCCAGGGCGTACAGCAGCCGGTACTGCTGGTCGACCATGCCCTGCCAGATCGCCGTGTCGAGGAGGAGGGTGGCGGACGCCGTCCCGGCTGCCTCGTAGAGGGCGCCGTACTGCACGCTGCCCGGGGGGATCTGCATCCACAGGACCTCGTCGTCGGCCCCGCCGGGGCCCGCGCCCGTGGGGGCACCGCCCTCCAGCGGGGCCTCGTAGAGCACGCGCAGGCCACGGCCGACGCCGAGGGCGAAGGCCTGCTCCAGGGGGCTGAGCGGGGCGGGGGCGCCCGCGCCGTAGGTCTCGTACGGACCGTACGGGCCGTACGGATCGTGTGTGCCGAACGCGTCGTGTGTTCCGTACGGATCGTGCGCGCCGTACGGATCGCGCGCGGACTCGTACGGCGCCCAGCCGGTGCCCGGCGCGTACGCGGGGTCCCGGGACAGCTCGCGCAGTTCGATGCGGCGCAGCCGGCAGCCCTGGACGGGCCGGCCCAGGAGGGTGTGGGCCGGGCCCTCGGCAGGGCCGAGCAGCAGGGCGCCCGTGGCCAGGCGGCCCAGGAAGTGCCAGTGGCCCGCCTGCGCGGCGTCCACGGCGAAGAGGTCGAGCTCGCCCTCCACGACGAGCCAGAGCACGTGCGGCCCCTCCAGGGCCAGGCTGCGCAGGCCCGTGCCGTCGACGGCCGAGCCCAGCGCGCCCAGGGCCGCCACGACCGGGTCGGGGGCCGGGCCGGGCGCGGCGGCGCCGGCGGTGGGCGCGGCGGCGTGCCGGTACGGGTCCGGGTACGGATACTGGTGCGCGTACGGATACGGCTGCGGGGAGGGACGGTCGGGGGGATACGGGTCCGCGCCGGTGTGCGGATACGCCTGCGTCATCTACGCCTCCCCGACCAGAGCGGCGTACGCGCCCCGCGCCGCGAGCAGCTGCTCGTGCCGGCCGCGCTCCACGACCGTCCCCCGGTCGAGGACCACGATTTCGTCGCTGTCGCGGACCGTGCTCAGCCGGTGGGCGATGACCACACAGGCGCAGCCGCGCCGCCGCAGGTTGTCCATGACCTCCCGCTCGGTCACCGCGTCCAGGGCGCTGGTCACCTCGTCCAGCACCAGGACGCTCGGACGGCGGACCAGCGCCCGCGCGATCTCCAGGCGCTGGCGCTGGCCGCCGGAGAAGTTGCGGCCGTCCTGCTCGACCCGGCTGTGGATGCCGCCGGGGCGGCGCGCGACCACGTCGTGGACGGCGGCGTCGCGCAGCGCGGCGACGACGGCCTCGTCGGGGACGGCCGGGTTCCACAGGGTGACGTTGTCGCGGACGGTGCCCTCGAAGAGGAAGACGTCCTGGTCGACGAAGGACACGGAGGCGGCCAGGACTCCGCGCGGGATGTCCGCCAGCCGCATGCCGTCGATGCGGACGGTGCCCTCCCACGGGGTGTAGAGGCCGGAGATCAGCCGGGAGACCGTGGACTTGCCGCTGCCGGAGCCTCCGACGAGCGCGACCTGCTGCCCGGGGCCGATGGCGAGCGAGAAGTCCTTCAACAGCGGGGCGTCGAGCGGGTTGTAGCCGAAGGTGATGCCGTCCAGCTCGACGTGGCCCTTGAGCCGGCGGCTGCCGGCCGGGGGTTCGCGCCGCGCGTGGAGCGGGTCGACGGGGAAGTTCTCGACGTCCGCCAGGCGCGCCACGTCGGCGGCGAAGTCCTGGACCCGGCCGGCGACGCCGTTCAGCCGGGTGATGGGCGCGGTGAAGCTGGTCACGAGGGCCTGGAAGGCGACGAGCAGGCCGACGGAGAGGTGCCCTTCCACGGCCCGCAGGCCGCCGATCATGAGGATCAGCGCGCTGTTGAGTGCGGCCAGGGTGGGCGCGACGACCGCGAGCCAGGCACTGGGCACGCCGAGCCGCTGCTGCACGTCGAGCGTGACGGCGTGCTGGCCGGTCCAGCGGCGGAAGAAGCCGTCCTCGCCGCCGGTCGCCTTCATCGTCTCGATCAACTGGAGCCCGCTGTAGGAGGTGTTGGTGAGGCGGGCGGTCTCGGCGCGCAGCTTCTGGGTGCCGGTGGCGCGCACCCGGATCACGATGCGCAGGGCCACGATGTTGAGGAGGGCGACGCCGATGCCGACGACCGTCAGCTGCGGGTCGTAGGTCCACAGCAGCACCGCGTAGAGGATCACGACCACCGCGTCCACGCCGGCGGCGGCGAGGTCGCGGGCGAGGGTCTCGGCGACGGCGTCGTTGGACTCCAGGCGCTGGACCAGGTCGGCCGGGTTGCGCTGGGAGTAGAAGCTGACGGGGAGCCGGAGCAGGTGACGCAGGAAGCGGGCGCTGCCCAGGGTGGAGGAGATGATGCGCCCGCGCAGCAGATTGGCCTGCTGGAGCGCGGTGAGGGTCGCCGTGAGCACCAGGGCGACCGCCATCGAGGCGAAGAGCACGCCGAGCAGGGAGGTCTGCTCGCCGATCAGGAACATGTCGATGTACGTACGGCTCAGCGCGGGCACGGCCGCGCCGACGACGACCAGCAGCAGGCTGGAGAGCACGGCCGCGAGCAGGGTGCCCGAGGTGCCGCGCAGGCGGGCGGGCAGGCCCCTCATGACGCCGGGCCGGCGGCCGGTACGGCGGAAGCCGGGGCCGGGTTCGAAGGTGAGGACGACACCGGTGAAGCTGCTGTCGAACTCCTCCAGCGGGACGAACCGGCGGCCCTTGGCCGGGTCGTTGACGTACACGCCCCGGCGGCCGAGGCGGCGGCCCGTGCCGTCGAACACGACGTAGTGGTTGAACTCCCAGAAGAGGACGGCCGGCGGGCGCACGCCGTCGAGCGCGGCCAGGTCCATCTGCATGCCCTTGGCCGTCAGGCCGTAACGGCGGGCGGCCTTCAGGATGTTGCTGGCGCGGGAGCCGTCGCGGGAGACGCCGCAGGCGATGCGCAGCTCCTCCAGGGGCACGAAGCGGCCGTAGTACCCGAGCACCATGGCGAGGGCGGCGGCGCCGCACTCGACCGCCTCCATCTGGAGCACGGTGGGGGTGCGTACGGCCCGGTGGCGGCGGGGGATGCGGGGGCCGCGGGAACGGCGGGGCGTGCCGTGCGCCGCGGTCACGGCAGCAGCCAGTCGACGGGCCGCTGGGCGGGGAGGTGGACGGCGGCGGTGACGGGGGTCGCGGTGTCGAGGGGGTACGGGGGGCCGTCCGCGGAGGACCAGCGGTAGCCGGACGGGGTCGCCGAGGAGCGCTCCAGGCGTACGACGACCGCGACGGGGTTGCCCTGCCGGGTGAACTGCGCGGCGAGGCGGGGGTCCGCGAGGAAGGAGCGGATCTGCACCTCGGTCTGGGGCGCGCGGCCGACGGCGGTGACGCGGCCGCGCAGGACGCCGAACCGCTGCTGCGGGGCGGAGGGGACGCTGATGTCGACGCGGGCGCCCACGGGGACGGTGCCGGCGCTGCCGCCGGGCACGTAGAGCACGGCGATCAGGGGGTCGTCGGCGCTCTTCACCCGTTCCACGGTCGCCACGTCGGCGCCGGCCGTCACGACCGAGCCGGTCCGGGCGGTCAGTGCCGTCACCCGGCCGCTGGAGACCATGCGGACGAGCTGCTCACCGCGGTCCGTGCCGACCCGGGCGACGGGCGCGCCGGCGGACAGCAACTGCCCCTGTTCGGCGAGGACTCCGGTGACCTGGCCGGCGTACGGCGACTGCAGTACGTAGCTTCCCTCGGCCCGGGTGAGGACGCCGGGGGCGCCCAGCTTGGCGGAGACCGATCCGGTGAAGGCCCAGGTGCACGCGAGTGCGACGACGGTGACGGTGACCGCCAGGACGAGCCTGCCCTGCGGTCGCGCGAAGCGTACGGGCAGATCGAGTTCTTCCGGGGATTGCAGCTTGGCAAGCGCCTTGGAGCGGAACTGCACTGACTATTCCTTCGACCGCGTGTGTTCACACAGGCGGCCACGGACCCGGAGAGGTTCGGATCGGGGACCGCCTCCGCCGAGGCGGCCCCCTCCGGGGCCGTGGCCGTCAGTGTCGTACTCAGATGCCGGCGACACCGACGTTGACGCCGACGATGCCGGTGACCTGGCCCGGCAGGCCCTGCGCGGCCTGGACGGTGTCCAGCGAGGTCACGGTGTCGAGCACGGTGGAGACGTCGCCGAGCACGGCGCCGGCGAGGCCGCCGGAGATGCCGAGGCCGCCGGAGACGGCGTCCAGCTCGGCGTCGGCGATCTCACGGGTCTCGATGTCGTTACGCATGATGTGCGCACCCTTCATTCAACTGATGGATTCTCAAAGGAGCGGAGCGGGCCAAGAAATGGACGCTCGCGCTCCGGTGCGCAGATGTAAGCACGCGAACGGGTGAGCCAGCCAATCGCGTTGACGTCGTACCGGTGCACGGAGAAACAATTCGGCGGCGCCGGCCCGGAATCATCCACCGGATCGGTGCAGTTTCTTCATGAGATCGAGTAACAGATACGGGGGGTCCGTGCGGGGCCGGGAACAAACATGGACAGAGGTGGACAAATGACTGCCCGGGCGGGCGGGGGTGGCGGCGGGGGACGCGGGGATCGGACGGGGTTGGACCGGATCGGACGGAAGTTGCTCACACGGTGTGAAGATTTGCCGGAGTTCTGGATCACCCGTGACCGGGTGCATGGCCGGTGGCCTGGCCCGGGTCGGGGCCGGGGGTGTGGCTCGGGTCGGGGCCGGGGGCGGGGGCGTGACTCGGGTGGGGGCTCTGCGTGGCGTGGCCGGCGTCGTGGGCCTCGCCGGATTCCAGCGAACCGCCGAGCCGGTCGCGCAGGGGGGCCAGGGCGGTCTCGGGGCGGGCGGTGACGATCCAGCGGTCGCCGACGAGGTAGGTACCGCCGTACGCCCGCGCCTCGGCCAGCCAGTCCTGCCGGCCGCGCTCCGCGGCGAAGGTCATGATGCGGAAGGTGCCGCCCGGCGTCTCGCAGCCGCCCTGGCGCACCTCCTCCGCCTCGACGCTGACGCTGGGCGTGCAGCCGATCGCGGCGGCGATGTCCTGGAGCGGGGCCGGCCGGGCCGCCGGGTCGGCGGCGGGGGCATCGGGGGCGGAGGCGGGACCGGTGGGGCCAGGGGCCGGGGC
>NZ_WTFF01000423.1 GCF_019400985.1 Streptomyces bambusae | reverse complement strand
CTGTTCCGGGTGCGGCGCGGCGAAAGCCAAGCTGCCGCTGCACGTCCGGACCTACGAATGCGACGCCTGCGGCCTGGTCATCGACCGGGACGACAACGCCGCGCTCAACCTCGCCGCCCTCGCGGCAGCCGCAGTAACTGGTACCGGAGTGGCCGGAGACCAGGACACCCCCAAGCGGGTGCCGAAGCCTCGTGGAGCCGACCAGAAGACCCGCGCCACCCGCTCCCGCCGCAAGGCGGAAGCGGGGCGGGCAGGTGGCGCAGCCCTACCGCACCAGCGGCAGACGGAAACGAGAGACCGTACTCAAGCCGAAGCCCTCACGCTCTGGTGATGAGACGGACCTTCCGGGCGGAAATGCCCGGAATGCTGAGAGCTGCTGAGGCTCTGAGCAACGGTTCCCGTACAACGGGCCCGCCTCCGACGAGGTCGCCCTCGTCGTGGCGGAACTCGCCTCCAACGCCGTACGCCACGGCCGCGTCCCGGGCCGCGACTTCGAACTCCGCGTGACGGAGCTGGAGCACGTCCTCCGCGTCGAGGTCTCCGACGCCCGCAAGGAGCCGCAGCCGGTCGTCAGGCCGGTACCGGACGGCGAGGGCGGCGGCTACGGGATGCGCCTCGTCGAGGCGCTGGCGTCCGCGTGGGGCGTCGCCGACCGCGTCATCGGCAAGACGGTCTGGGCGGATGTCGCCAAGCACAAGCCCTGAACTCATGACCGCTTTCCGGCCTGGCGGCTGGTTCCGCGACATCCCATGACCGGCGGTCAGTGGCGCCGGTAGGCCGTGAACGGCTTGGAAGGTGACGAGGGGGACTCGTAGCAGGCAGCGATGAGCCGGTCCTTGTACTCGAAGACCGTGTCAGCGGGGTCCTGTCCCTCGGGGAAGGTACGGGCGTCGCGCTGCTTGCCCGTGGCGGCGTCCAGGACCCGCAGGCCGTAGACATCGCTGTCGTCGAGCGAGGTGAGGACGGTGAGTCTCCCGTCCTTGGGGAGAAGGCGGTACCCGTGGTCGCCGTCGAGGCGGTCGTCATCGGCCGACGCACCCCAGACGGGTTTTCCGGTGGCCAGGTCGAAGGCGGTCAGGCGGTGGGAGTAGTAGCGCGGAGTCTTTCCTCGGCGGGGCAGGGCGTAGAGCCGGCTGTCGTCCGCAGCCGCCCTGAGTCGATATGCCATCGGGATCTCGCCGTAGGAGCCACTGAACTCGATCGGCGGGTTGGGGTGCCCGCCCGGGCCGAAGGAGAAGTAGGCCCCACTGTCGGAGTCACCCGATTGGGAGGCTGCCACGATCACCGGGTCGGCCGAGACGAATCCGGCGTTGGAGTCATGGGGGACGGGGCTGCGGGCCCCGAGCGGCGCGGACCACTGGAGCGCCCCGGTGGCCGGACTGAAGGTGGCGGCGTGCAGTTCGGCGTTCCTGGGGATCTCGCCGTCCAGGGTACGGTCGGTGCCGCCACAGGCGAGGAGGGCGGCGACCTGGCGCTTGGCCATCGCGGTCCCGCCGGCGACACACTTCTCGGGGAGGGCCGCCTTCCAGCGCGGCTTCCCAGAGCGTACGTCCAAGGCCTGCAGCTCACCCCCCATGCGGAGCACGACAAGTCCGCTGCCGGCGGACACCACGTAGGACCGGAGGCGGTACAGACCTGATTCGGCGGCGGAAACGGGCGCCTGCCAGAGCTCGCGGCCGTTCTTCATGTCGATCGCGACGGCGGTGGTACAGGCCTTGTCCTTGGCCGGGCCGGATCCGCCGTCCCCGTCGCGGGTGAGGACCAGGACCGCGCTGTCGGTGTCGGCGGCGGTGTAGCAGATCGCTGAGCGGCCGGGCGGCACGTACTCCCAACTCTGCTTGCCGTCGGCGGCGTTGTAGCCGCTCACCGCATCGAAGCGGCTGCGGACCAGGGTGTCGCCGGACAGCCAGGCCCCGTTGCCTTCATGTTCGGTCTTGCGGTCCGCGGGGGTGTCCCAGACGACGTCCATCTCGTCACCCGCCGAGGAGCACCCGGCGATGAGTGAACAGAAGGCGACCAGGGCCACCAGCACGATGGACGGCGTCCGCCCGGTCCGTCTGATGGACGGTCCGTCATTCCCTTGTGCGATCACGATCGCTCCCCCCAGAGCATGTCGCCGTCGCGGCCCGCCGGACTTCCCTGCGTTCCTCGGCGGTGATCATCATAGGGATCGGGGCCGCCAGGTCGAGTGAGCGTTATCAGCGTGGTCACTGATCGGGTGACGCCGGTGAGGTCACCCTGGGGATGACCCTGGACCGGGCCACCCGCCTCCTGTCGAGTCCGCCGCGTACTTCGCGGTCATTCGATGTGAGTGACCGATGGAAAGGTGGGCGGCTCCGCCTGGTGGATGCATTTCGATCCCATTCATACCTGGCGAGAGCCGCCGCCCGTTCATCTTGTTCACGCCGAAAGTGGTGAGCGAAAATCAAGCTTCGCGGATCGGCGCGTGCTCACGTCCTCCTCGGAGGGTGTCAGCACCCCTTGACGACGGCTACGACGTCATCGATGAGGCCCTTGCTGAACGTGTGGTAGCTCTTCGTGTTGGGGTAGGCCGTGACACAAGGAGAGATGCGGGTCACCTGGTCCTTGGTGTTGAGGATCCGCACGTGGTACTTCACCTGGTGGCTGCAGTGGTTGTTGAAGTAGACCTTGGTGGACCTGAGGCCGTTCGAGTACGACGTATTGAAGGTCTCCCACGACGGGCTGCTGCAGGCCCAGGACTTCGTGGTGGCCGCAGCGGCCTGCGGTGCGGCGTAGGCGGTGCTTCCGAGCATGGACACGGCCAGCACTGCAATCGCCGTGGCCTTGGCGCCGATGCGAATAGCACTCATTGTAGGAATTCCCCCTGGGAAAGAGATTGGTCGCGCCCGGTATTTTCTGGGCCGAGATGGACTCTCGCACGCAAGGAAGGTTGCCGGCAATCCATTTGAGCCGAACTTGAGGTGCTGATTATTGGCGAAAATTGTGCATAGAATTCGTGCTGCGTCGCCTATTGGGCCGGTCCGACCAAGGGGGAGTCGATATCTTCCTGACCGTTCTGATTGCCGGAATATACGGCAGGGTCGATTCCGCTTACGCCTGGGTGCTGGAGGCCCCAGGTGTGTAGGTGCTGAAGTTGACGATGGCGCCGGGTGCGGTGGTGGGTTCGGCGAGACACGTCGTGATCCAGCCGGGCCCATGGACGGGGTGACACAGGGGGAGTTCAGAGCCGTCGTAGAACGGTGCGGGCGCGGCGGCGCAGCCCCTGTAGAGAGGGCCGGCAACGGGGTCGTCGAGGACGTCTCTTTCGAGACGGGCGAGCCCGCCGTTGCCCGGCCGGAGGTCTACACCCTGCTTCAGGTGAGGCATCATGGCGGGTGCCCAGCGTGTCTCCCAGTCGATGAAGATGTCGGTGCGGGCCTGTGTGTCCAGAAGCAGCCACCGCATCACGTTGGCCGGGGCCTGTCCGCCCGGGAAAAGCCGGCGGAACTCGTCATTGCAGGCAGTGACGTTGAACTCGGCGTCACTGACGTACGCCATGACGCCACTGAGCTGGTCGATGACATGCTGCCAGACCCCCGCGATCGACATGCCTGAGGCGCCGTGCAGTGGGTGAGGCGGGTTCTCCTTGCGAGTGACCTGCCACAGGAACACCCACTCCCGCTCATCGAGGCACAGTGTCCTGGCGACGGCGGTGAGGAGATGGGTACCGGGGTGGGCCAGTTGGCCGTTCTCCAGCCGGTTGTACGTGCCGGGGGACCGTGTGAGCAGGGAGTCCATCTGCTGCTGACTCAGGCCCGTAGCCCGTCGGCCGGGGCCCGGCATCCGTGGGGGGAATCCCGCACTGACGGGGGCGATCGCAGCGCGGCGGGCCTGAAGCATGGCCTTGAGGCGGCCTCTGTCACTGGTCGGCATCCTCGCAGGGCACCTTTCGTCCGGACGTGCCTGATGGCAGGTTCGGCGGTCATCATCACCTGCACTTTCGCCCCATGGAAAGCTTGTTCGCCTGGGGCGGCACGCTGACCGGGAGGCGGGTGCCTGCCCCGCGGTCGATGCCGGTCAGCCGACCTCCGGGCCCTCCTCGGGACCCGCGTCCGGGTCCGAGGCCTTCTTGCGGCCCACGGCCACCTGCGCCATGCCGGGCAGGAAGTCGGCGAACAGCTCGTGGAGCTCCCGCACCAGCGGCCGCAGTACGCGGAAGCGGGCCAGCACGATGCCGCGCGTGGTCAGCTGGGCGCCGCGTTCGGCCAGTTTGCGGGTCTTCTCGCTGTTCTCCGAGCGGTCGAAGACCCAGTAGAGCACCAGGCCCATCTGCGAGAGCCACATCAGCTCCGGCAGTACGTCGGCCAGTTCGGCGGGCACCTTCGTCTTCGCCCCCGCCAGCACCTCGCGGTGCATGTCGATCGCCTGCTTGCGCGCGGGCTCCGACTCGGCGGAGAAGGGGCTGAGCGGACTCGCGGGGTCGGCGGCGTTCTTGAAGAACTGGGCGGCGAACTCGTGGTACGGGGCAGCGATGTCCAGCCAGGTGGTCAGTACGCCCGCGAGCCGCTTCTGCAGGTCGGTCTCCCGCTCCAGGATGGGCCGGATCGCCGCCTGGTGGGCGGCGCCGATCCGGTCGTAGAAGCCCTGGACGAGGTGTTCCTTGGACTCGAAGTAGTAGTAGGCGTTGCCGACCGAGACCCCCGCCTCCTTGGCGATGGCGCGCATCGTCGTCTTGTCGTAACCGCGCTCCTGGAAGAGCCGGAGCGCGGTCTCGAGGATGAGCGTGCGGGTCTGCTCGCTCTTGGCAGCCTTCTGATCAGTCACGGTGTCCGAGCCTATCGGGGCCCGTGGGTGGTACGGCGCACAGGTCGTCCCCGCAGCCGTCCGCCCCGGCCCCGTCCGGCACCCCGCCGGGGCGGGTGGCCCCGCGCCAGGCGGCGGCCGCGAGCATCGCGGTCCGGGCGAAGGGCCGACCCGCGGGCGTGGCCAGCCAGTTGGCCTTCGGCCGGTGCTCCGCCAGGGCCCACAGGCAGACGATGAAGGCGTCCGTGCCGGTCCACACCTGCCCGCGGTCGCCGACGACGGTGATCTCCCGCAGGGTCGCCCCGTGGTCGAGGCGCGGGAAGAGGCTCACGGCCTCGTAGGAGGCCGCGGGCACCAGGGCCAGCGGCACCAGCTGGGCCTGGCCGAGCAGCCAGTGCCGGATGTGCACGCACAGCGGGCAGCCGGCGTCGTAGAGGACGGTCAGCCGGCGGACGGGCGCGAGCGCAGGCGCGGGCGCGGGCGCAGGCGCGGGGCCGGGTGCGACC
>NZ_WTFF01000422.1 GCF_019400985.1 Streptomyces bambusae | reverse complement strand
CCCCGGCACTCCCTGCGGGCCCTGAGGCACCCGGCGCTCACCGCCGCCGTGCAGCGCGCCGGGCGGCCGGACCGGGCGGGCGGCGGTCAGGCACTCGCCGCGGCGCGGCGCGCGCTGGACGTCGTACGCGTGCTGGAACGGCACCCGCTGGGGGTGAGCGGCAGGCAGCTGGGCCGGGAGACGGGGCTGGCCGGGGCGGAGCTCGGGCCGGTGCTGGCGATGCTCTGCGAGGAGGAGTACGCCTGGTGCCCCGCCCCGGACGTCTACGGGCGGGGCCCGGCGCTGGACCGGCTGGCGGCGCCCGGCGGCTACGGCCTGCCGGCCCAGCTCCAGCGCACCCTGGCGCTGGCCCGCGACAGCGTGGGCGCGGCGGTCTACCTCAGCCGGTACACGGCCGGCGAGGTCCTGATCACGCAGATGGCGGACGGGCCCGGGACCCCGCCGGTGCGGGAGTGGTTCGACTTCAAGGCGGCCGCGCACGCCAGCGCGGTCGGCAAGTGCCTGCTGACCCAGCTCGACCACGACGGCCGCGCCGACCACGTGGCCCGGCACCGGCCGGCCCGGCTGACCCCGCGGACGATCACGGACAGCCGGGTCCTGTTCAGCGCCCTGGACGCGCTCGGGCCGGGCGAGCCGGTCTTCGACCTGCGCGAGTACTCCCCTGGCGTGGTGTGCTCGGCCGTCCCCGTCTCCGTCGGTGGTACGGCGGGCAGCCTGGCCCTGTCGTTGCCCGTGGCGCACGCCCACCGGCTGCGGTCGGCGACCAGGCAGCTGCGGCGCAAGGCGGTGCCGGTGCTGCTGGCGCTGCTGCTGACCGGGGCCATCCCGCCGGACGGCCCGGCGGCGGAGCCGGCGCCGGCGGACCTGGCGGTGACCCCGCAGACGGTGCGGCACCTGCGGAGCATCTTCCGCAGGCGGTTGCGCGGGGCGGGCGGCTCGGCGGGGCCGCACCTGGTGAGCGATCCGGCGGCGGCCGCGGCGTACTTCTTCGACACGGAGACGGAGGCGGACGGGGAGCACCCGTCCCTGGCACTGCCGCTCACCTGCACCCCGTACGAACCGCAGGAACGGGAGGGCGAAGGCCTGCTGGTGCTGAGCATGTGACCCGCGGCCCCGACCGGCCCCGCCGCGGTCCGGCCGGGCCGGACCGGGCCGGACCCGGCCCGGCCCGGGAGAACGCCGAAGGCCGTGACCCGTAGGTCACGGCCTTCGCCTTGTGTGTCCGAGGGGGGACTTGAACCCCCACGCCCGATAAAGGGCACTAGCACCTCAAGCTAGCGCGTCTGCCATTCCGCCACCCGGACCGGTGGTCTCTCGCGGTTTCCCGCGGCGACATGGACAACAATAGCAGGGCTTCGAGGTGCTCTTCACCCGCATAAGCGGTGGTCAGGGGCAGCGGATGACCTGGCCGGCGTAGGAGAGGTTGCCGCCGAAACCGAAGAGGAGCACCGGGGCGCCCGACGGGATCTCGCCACGCTCGACCAGTTTGGCCAGCGCCATGGGGATGCTGGCGGCCGAGGTGTTGCCCGAGTCCACGACGTCGCGGGCGACGACGGCGTTCACGGCGCCGATCTTCTGCGCGACCGGCTCGATGATCCGCAGGTTCGCCTGGTGGAGCACGACGGCCGCCAGGTCCTCCGGGGTGACCCCGGCCCGCTCGCACACCTTGCGGGCGATCGGGGGCAGCTGGGTGGTGGCCCAGCGGTAGACCGACTGGCCCTCCTGGGAGAAGACCGCCGGGCTGCCCTCGATCCGGACCGCGTTGCCCATCTCCGGGACCGAGCCCCACAGCACCGGGCCGATGCCGGACTCCGCCGGGTCGCAGGCCACGACCACGGCCGCGCCCGCGCCGTCGCCGGTCAGCACGCAGGTGGTGCGGTCGCTCCAGTCGGTGACCTCGGTCATCTTGTCGGCGCCGATGACGAGCGCGCGGGTGGCCGAACCCGCCCGGACGGCGTGGTCGGCGGTGGCCAGGGCGTGGGTGAAGCCCGAGCAGACGACGTTGATGTCCATGACGGCGGGGGCGCCGCGCATGCCCAGCCGGGCGGCGACGCGGGCCGCCATGTTGGGCGAGCGGTCGACCGCGGTGGAGGTGGCGACGAGGACCAGGTCGATGTCGTCGGGGGTGAGGCCGGCGGCGGCCAGGGCCTTGCCGGCCGCCTCCGCCGCGAGGGCGTCGACCGGCTCGTCGGGGCCGGCGACGTGGCGGGTCCTGATGCCGACGCGGCTGCGGATCCACTCGTCGCTGGTGTCCACCAAGGCCGCGAGGTCGTCGTTGGTGAGGACCTTCGCCGGTTGGTAGTGCCCCAGCGCCACCACGCGTGATCCGGTCATGGGCGCGGTCGTGGGCACGGTCATCGGCGGATTCCCCCTGTGTCGGTGTCAGGACGTCCCAGCTTCGCCTGCTACCGGCCGGTACGGGTGCGTGTGACCCGACAGGATTGGCACCCCCCGTTTTGGAGAGTCTCCTGAGCCTTCATGGCGTACGGGAGAATGGACGCGGACGGCGGCGGCCGACGAGGTGCGAGGGCCTCGGACGGGTTCGGGGACGAGGCCGAACACGGGCACGAGCACAAGCACAGACATGAGTACGAGCATGCGTACGAGCGCGGGGAAGGCGGACGGAGCGGCATGGGACGGGTCACCGAGCGCCGGCGCGTCGTACGGGTCCGGGGCGGAGCGGCCGGCGTGCGCCCGGACACGCTGGTCACCGAGGAACCGCTGGAGATCCGGCTGAACGGCAAGCCGCTGGCCATCACCATGCGGACACCGGGTGACGACTTCGCGCTGGCCGTGGGCTTCCTGGTGAGCGAGGGCGTGCTGGCCGAGGCGTCGGACGTGCGCGCCGTGACGTACTGCGAGGGCGCGACCGACGAGGGCGCCAACACCTACAACGTCGTCAACGTGCAGCTGGCGCCGTCCGTGCCGGTGCCGGACATCACCCTCGAACGCAACGTCTACACCACCTCCTCCTGCGGCCTGTGCGGCAAGGCCAGCCTGGACGCCGTCCGTACGGCGACCCGCTTCCCGGGCCTGGCCGCCGACCCTGTGCGGATACCGGCCGAGGTGCTGGCCGTGCTGCCGGACCGACTGCGGGCGGCGCAGAAGGTCTTCGACCGGACGGGCGGTCTGCACGCGGCCGGGCTGTTCTCCGCCGACGGCGAACTGCTCGACCTGCGCGAGGACGTGGGCCGCCACAACGCCGTGGACAAGATCATCGGCCGGGCGCTCCAGGCCGGGCGGCTGCCGCTCGCGGGGGCGGTGCTGCTGGTCTCCGGGCGGGCCTCCTTCGAGCTGGCGCAGAAGGCCGTCATGGCGGGCCTGCCGGTGCTCGCCGCCGTCTCGGCGCCCTCGTCGCTGGCGGTCGACCTGGCGCTGGAGTCGGGGCTGACGCTGGTGGGGTTCCTGCGGGGCGGCGACATGAACATCTACGCGGGCGAGGAGCGCATTTCGCTCCCGGCGGGCTGAGCGGAGGGCCCGGTGCGCCCGGCGGCGGGGTGGGGGTCCTGACGGGCCAGGCGGTTCGGGGGTGTCCGGCGCGGCCCGTCAGCGCTTCTTTCTGCGGCGGCGTTCCGCGCGGTCCGGGCGGGCGGCGGGCGGGTCGATGCGGTGGAGGTCGAGGGTTGGCGGCAGCGGGGTGCCGGGGCCGCCCGCCGCCGCCCAGGCCGCGATGTCGTCGGTGGCGTCGTCGTCGAGGACCCAGCCGAACCAGGCCGCGCGGGCTCCCCGGCGGCGCGCCTCGCTGCTGGGCTGGACCACGACCACGTTGGCCTGGGCGCACGGGCCGAGGCAGTCGACCGTACGGACCGCGATCCGGCCTTGCGAGTCCTCGGCGGCCGCGCGCAGCCGGGCGAGCTGGCCGGCGTGGTCGGTGCCGGGGTTCTTGCGGGGGTCGCCGCAGCAGCAACCGCGGCAGACCACCAGGGTGCAGGGTCGTTCGGCGTGGGCGCCGACGGAGCGTATCCAGGTCACCGACGCACGGTATCGGAGGCCTCGGCGGCGCGCGGGGGCGGTGGGGCACCACCCAGCGGTAGCTGGGGGAGGGCGTCGCGGCTGCGCCGGCGGGCGATGACCGCGCACACCATGAGCTGCATCTGGTGGAAGAGCATGAGCGGCAGCACGGCGAGACCCGCCTGGGCGCCGAACAGCACGCTGGCCATGGGCAGTCCGGCGGCCAGGCTCTTCTTGGAGCCGGCGAACTGGATCGCGATCCGGTCGGCCCGGTCGAAGCCGAGGCGCCGGGCGCCGTACCAGGTGAGCAGCAGCATCGCCGCCAGCAGCGCCGCCTCGACCAGCAGCAGCGCGCCCAGCCGGGCGGCGCTGACCTGGTGCCAGATCCCCGCCGCCATGCCCGCGCTGAAGGCGGCGTAGACGACGAGCAGGATCGAGCCCCGGTCGACGTACCCGAGCACCTTCTTGCGGCGGGACAGGAAGCCGGCGGTGCGGCGGTGCAGGAGCTGGCCGGCCAGGAAGGGCAGCAGCAGCTGGACGACGATCCTGGCCAGCGAGTCGAGCGAGAAGCCGCCCGCGTCGCCGCCGAGCAGGGCCGCTGCCAGCAGGGGGGTGAGCAGTATCCCGGCGAGGGAGGAGAAGGATCCGGCGCAGATGGCGGCCGGGACGTTGCCGCGGGCGATGGAGGTGAAGGCGATGGAGGACTGGATGGTGGAGGGGACCAGGCAGAGGAAGAGCAGGCCGGCGTGGAGCGGCGGGGTGAGGACGGCGGGGACCAGGGCGCGGGCGGCCAGGCCGAGCAGCGGGAAGACCAGGAAGGTGCAGGCGAGCACGGTCAGGTGGAGCCGCCAGTGGCGCAGGCCGTCCAGCGCCTCGCGGGTGGAGAGCCGGGCTCCGTAGAGGAAGAAGAGGAGGGCCACCGCGCCGGTGGCGGCACCGCCGGCCGCCCCCGCAGCGGCGCCGCGGGCCGGGAAGAGGGCGGCGAGGCCGACGGTACCGAGCAGCGCCAGGACGTACGGGTCCACGGGCAGCCGGGCGGGGATCCGCAGCAGCCAAAATCGGCGGGACGGGAGGGAGGGGTAGGTCGGGCGGGGCGCGTGGGGCGGGCGGGGCATCGGCTCACTTGCTCGGTCGGATCGGGCCAGGGCGGGCGGGTCACGGTACGCCACCGGACGGGCGGGCCGGTAAGGGCGGCGGACTGTCGGGGGCAGGACGGCCGGGCCGGGGGGTGTGTCCTATACACATCTGACGCTGCCGACGGACGTACCCGGGTCGGCTTGAGTTGGCCACGGCGCGCAAGCACGATCAATGAAGATAACG
>NZ_WTFF01000421.1 GCF_019400985.1 Streptomyces bambusae | reverse complement strand
AAATGTGTAGAAGAGACAGCGCCGGGGCCGCGGGGCCGCGGACGCCCGAGGAGCTGGCCGGGTGGCAGGCGGGGGTGGCCGGGGCGGCGCATCCCTAGGATGACGGCATGTCGCTGCCGCACGCCATCCTCACCGCCCTGCTGGAGAAGCCCTCGTCGGGGCTGGAGCTGACCCGGCGGTTCGACAGGTCGATCGGCTACTTCTGGTCGGCCACGCACCAGCAGATCTACCGCGAGCTGGGCAGGCTGGAGGAGGCCGGACTGATCCGGGCGCTGCCGAGCGCGCAGCCGGCGCGCGGGCAGAAGAAGGAGTTCGAGGTGCTGCCGGCCGGGTCGGCGGAGCTGGCCCGGTGGGTCGGCGAGAGCCAGGATCCGAAGGCCGTCCGGGATCCGCTGCTGCTGCGCATCCGGGCGGCGGCCGTGGTGGGCCCCGGCGGGCTGGCGCTGGAGCTGCGCCGGCATCTGGAGCTGCACCAGCGGCAGTTGGCGGTGTACGAGGCCATCGACGCGAAGGACTTCCCGCCGGAGCGCACCGCCGACGAGGACCGGCTACGCCGGCTCGTGCTGCACGGCGGCATGGCCCTGGAGACGTTCTGGCTGCGCTGGTTGGAGGAGGCGCTGGAGGTGGTCGGGGACATGGACCCCGAGCGTCCGGGCCCGTCCGCCCCCGAGGCGTGAGCGGCCTGCGGCGTCTGAGCAGCCTGCGACGCCTGAGCGGTCTGCGACGCCTGAGCGGTCCCGGGCGCCTCGGCCGTCCGCGCGTACGGCGCCTGTGGAGGGCTCCGGGCATGCCTGAGCCCCGGTCCGGCGCGGCGGGCGCGCTCGGCCGGGGCGCCACGCCTCGGCGTAGGTGCTTCTCGGTTACTTGTTCAGGGAGGCCCAGAACTCGTCGAAGCTGAGCAGGCCGTCGCCGTTCGCGTCCTTGGCGGCGATCACGGCGTCGGCGACCGGGCCGGTCACCGCGAAGTCGCCCATCGCGGCCATGGCCTCGCGGTACTCGTCGGCCGTGACGAAACCGTCGCCGTCCTTGTCGAAGCGACCGAACGTCGCCTTGGCGTTGTCGATGTCCGCCACTGGGTCCACCCCTTCGTCGTGCTTGTTGACCGGCTCAGGGTAGCGGCCCCGCCGCTGCCGCGGGTCCGGGGGTCCCGATCGAGCGGTCGACAGAAATTCGATTCCCCTTCCAGCAAACGGAATCAATAATTCCGGCCAACAGATCCACGTTCCACTTGTCACGCTCCGGGACCAGCGCATAACGTAACGGCATTGCCGCCACACCAGGAGCGCAGGGCTCCCAGGGACATGCGGCAACAAGGGCGATCACACAGGTGACGATCACAGCTGACGCATCATTCGAAGTTCTGCCCTTCACCCGTACCTGCCGCCATATCTGGGAAGATGGCGACCATGTGCTCATCGGCGTGAGTCCTGGAAACAGCTACTTCAGCGCCGAGCGCATAGCCGCTCTCGCCCAGTGGGCCACGACCCGCTTCGCGCAGGTCGACTTCGTCTACGCCGACCTCCACGTCGACCGGATGTTCGCCGCCTTCGGCTACACCCCGGAACACGCGGAGAAGCGCGCCACGAAGGAGATCAAGGCGGTCCGGCGGCGGATTCTCAAGGGGGTGGAGGAAGCCGCTCCCGAGCAAGCCGAGATCCGGGTGAGGGCGCTTTCCGAATTCCAGGACAACCCGGTGTACCGGTTGCTGCACCGGCGGGTTCTCCATTTCCTCGACACCGATGACGAATTCCGTAAGGGCTGCGAGCAGATGGCCCTTCACTTCGTCGGGTCGAAGTTGCCGGAAGGTGAATCCATCACGGACGGGCAGTTGCAGGTCTGTTTCGACTACATGGCCGCGGAACTTCCCTTCTTCGTGGACACCCCGAGCATTCTGGGCGTGCCGTCCTCGGTGGCGGCCTACCACGTCCGGATGCCGCTGACCGAGGTCCTCTACGGCCGCGGCGGGGGCCTGCGCGCCACCCGCAACCAGGCGTACGCGGTCGTGCGCCCGGACAGCCGGGAACGCACGGAAGGCCCGGCCGGCTCCGAAGGCCCCGAAAGCACCGAAAGCGCCGAAAGCCCTGAAAGGAACGTTGTTGAGTACCGAGCAGCTTGAGAGCGCGGAGCAGCAGCCGCTCCTGGACTTCCCGCTCTCCCGGCGCGGTGACGTCCTGCCGCAGGAGTGCGGCTGGCTGCGCGAGAAGGCTCCGGTGGCCAAGGTGCGCACGCTCACGGGCGACACCGCCTGGCTGGTGAGCAGCTACGCGCTGGCCAAGCAGGTGCTGGAGGACGAGCGGTTCAGCCTGAAGGACACCGCGAACGCCGGCGCCCCGCGCCAGTACGCGCTGACGATCCCGCCCGAGGTCGTCAACAACATGGGGAACATCAACAGCGCCGGCCTGCGGGGCGCCGTCATGAAGGCGCTCAACCCGCGCCAGCAGGGCCTGCGGGAGGTCCTGCACGCCACGGCCGGCGAGCTGATCGACACGATGGTGGCCGAGGGCGGTCCGGCCGACCTCCGGGCGGGGTTCGCCGACCCCTTCTCGGCGGCGCTGCACTGCCAGGTGCTGGGGGTGCCGTTCGACGACTGGCGGCGCCTGATGTCCGGGCTGGACGTCGCGTTCATGACCGCACGCGAGCCGTTCCCGGACTCGGCGCTCAACTGGTACAAGGACGTCGGCTACTTCGCGGAGCAGCTGGCCGGGCAGCTCGCCCGGCCCGCCGAAGAGCGTACGGGGCTGCTCGGCAGGTTCGCCGGCCTGAAGGAGGCCGACCCGGAGTCGGCACACCTGACCGACGAGATGTTCGCGACGGTGGCCGTGTCCCTGTTCGGGGCCGGCGCCGTCTCGACGTCCGCGTTCCTGGTGCTGGCCGTGCTCGCGCTGCTCCAGCGGCCCGAGCTGATCGGGTACCTGCGGGACCGTCCGGAGCGGATGCCGAAGGCCGTGGACGAGCTGCTGCGCTGGAACCTGTCCGTGGGGGACGGACTGCCGCGCATCGCGCTCGCCGACGTCCGGCTCGGGGACGTGCTGGTACGCGAGGGCGAGCTGGTCCTCGTGCTGCTCGAAGGGGCCAACTTCGACCCGGAGGCGTTCGACCGGCCCGAGGTGCTCGACCTGGAGCGGGAGAGCCCCAACGCGCACCTCGCCTTCGGCGGCGGCCGGCACTTCTGTCCGGCCTCCGCCCTCGGCCGGGCGCACGCCGAGATCGCCCTGGAGGTCCTGGTGGACCGGCTGCCGCAGCTGCGGCTCGCGGTCCCGGCGGAGAACCTCGTGTGGCGGACCGGGTTCATCAAGCGGCTGCCGGAGCGGCTGCCGGTCGCCTGGTGACCTGACGGCCGGACGGCCCGGCGGGCCGCACGCCCGTCCGCACGCCCGCCGCACGGCCCGCCGACACGGCAGCACCCCGGGGACCCCGTCCGGTCCCCGGGGAATGCCGTCAGCGGAAGATGCCGGTGTGGCCCAGCGAGTAGCGGCCCGGCTGGGGGTAGACGGCCAGGCCGTGCGGGCCGCCGCCGACGGGGATGCGGGCCAGCTGCTTGCCGGTCGTGGTGTCGATCGCGTAGACCTCGGAGTCGTAGCGGCCCGACAGCCACAGCACCTTGCCGTCGGCCGAGACCCCGCCCATGTCGGGGCTGCCGCCGTCGGGCAGGGTCCACTTCTTGGTGAGCTTGCCGGCCTTGAAGTCGAAGACGGAGACGGTGCCCTCGCCCCGGTTGGAGACGTACATCTCCCGGGAGTCGCGGCTGACGTAGAGGCCGTGGCAGCCCTTGCCGGTGGGCAGCAGCTTCGGGGTCTCGAACTTCTCGCCGCTGAGCACCCACATGCCGTCGGCCATCATGTCCGCGACGTAGAAGGTCCGGCCGTCGGGCGAGATCTTCACGTCCTGCGGCATCGCGCCCTCGAAGGGGAGCTTCTGCTGGCCGATGACCTCCATCTTCTCGGTGTCGACCTTCAGCAGCTCGCCGGAGAACTCGCAGGAGACGATGAAGTACCGGCCGTCCGCGGAGAAGTCGGCGTGGTTGACGCCGAAGCAGGTCACCGGGACGGTCTTGACCCGGTCCATGGTGTGGGCGTCGCGGAAGACCAGCTCGCGGTCCATCGAGGCCATGACGACCGCGTACTTGCCGTTGGGCGTGAAGTACAGGTTGTACGGGTCGTGGACCTCGACCGGCTCGCCCGCCTCGCCCGTGGCCGGGTTGATCGGGGTCAGCGTGTGCCCGCGGTTGTTGTTGACCCACAGGGTCTTCAGGTCCCAGGAGGGCACCACGTGCTGCGGCTGGACCCCGACCGGGATGGTGTCGATGACCTTGTACGACGCCGGGTCGATGACGGAGACCGTGTTGGAGGCGGTGTTCGGCACGTAGACGCGGGAGGGGAAGTCCTTGACCACCGGGGACAGCATGTTCGGCCGGTCCGCCGCGTAGACGTCGTGCGGGTCGAGGAGCGGGGGCATCCCGGGCAGGCCGGGCGGGACCGCCGGGACGGCCTTCGCGGGCCGTCCCGCGCCGGCCGATCCGAGGGCCTCGGGCGAGCCCTTGGTGCCGGCTCCGCAGCCGGCCAGGGCGGCGAGGACCAGTCCGGCGAGCAGCACGGTGGCCTTCCGGGGAAGGCGGGTGGTCGTCATGGCGTCAGCAGCTCCGTGGTGGTCACCGCGCGCAGCTTCCGGCGCGCGAGTTCTTCGAGGAGGGGCGGCATCGCGTCGACCGTGTCCGCGTAGCCGAAGTGCAGGCTCACCACCGATCCGCTGCGGACCGTCCCGGCGACGTTGCGGGTGACGGCCGCGGCGCCGGGCGAGGTGAAGTCGAGGGAGTCCACGTCGTACGACAGGACGTGCGGGTAGCCGGCCCGCTGGGCGAGGCGCTGGACGAGGGGGCTGGCGTACTGGCCCTGGGAGTGGCGGAACCAGGTGCCGATGGAGCCGGTCAGCCGCTTGAGCACCTGCGCGCAGGCGGTGATCTCGGCGTACGCCTGCTCCTGCGCCATGGCGTTGATGTCGAGGTGGCGCTGGGTGTGGTTGCCGAGCTCGTGGCCGCCGTCGAGGATCCGGCGGGCGAGGTCGGGGTGGGTGTCGAGCCAGCTGCCGACGGCCAGGACGGTCACCCGCGCGCCGGCCCGCTCGGCCTCGGCCAGCACGGCGCGGGCGGTGGCCGGGTCGCCGTTGCCGTGGAAGGTGAGGGCCACCCGGGGGCGGTCGCGCGGGCCGTGGTCGATCTGCACGGGCTGCCCGGGGAAGCGCCGCGG
>NZ_WTFF01000420.1 GCF_019400985.1 Streptomyces bambusae | reverse complement strand
CGCGTACCGCACGGCGCGTACCGCACGGCGCGTACCGCACGGCGCGTACCGCACGGCGCGTACCGCACGGCGCGTACCGCACGGCGCGTACCGCACGGCGCGTACCGCACGGCGCGTACCGCACGGCGCGTACCGCACGGCAACGCGCCGTATGCGGCACGCGTGGCGTGTACCGCACGGCGTGTACCGCGCGGCGTGTACCGCGCACGTTTGCCCCGCGATGCGCGGCAACGCGGGGCGCCTTCGCGGGCGTTGAAGTGACGAGCAGCAAACGAGCAGCAATGGAAATGGAAGCAGAGGGGGACGGACGAATGATGGACGGGAATGCGCGGGGCACGGCGGTCGCCGAGCCGGTCGCGGGGGACCGGATGGCCGGGATGGACCGGATGGCCGGGACGGCCGGGGTGGCCGGGACGGCCCGGATGGACCGGATGGCCGAGGTGGACACGGGCGCGGACGGCTCGGGCGGTTCGGACACGGGCTGGGGTGTCGCCGGAGGCGACCCCGCGGCCGAGCGGTTGCGGCGGTGGCGGATGGTGCTCGGTGGGGGCGAGGCCGAGGGGACCGGGTGTGCGCTGGCGGGACGGGACGCGGCGATGGACGCCGCGCTCGGCGCGCTCTACGGCGGCGCGTCCGGTGGCGCCTCCGGCGGCGGGGGCCGCCGCTCGGCAGGGGAGCGGTCCGCCGGCCTCGGCGGCTCCGCGCCCAAGGTGGCGCGCTGGCTCGGGGACATCCGTACGTACTTCGCCAGCTCCGTCGTGCAGGTCATGCAGCGCGACGCCATCGAGCGCCTGGGGCTGTCCTCGCTGCTGCTGGAGCCGGAGATGCTGGAGGCGGTCGAACCCGACGTACACCTGGTCGGCACGCTGCTCTCGCTCAACAAGGCCCTGCCCGACACCACGCGGGAGACGGCCCGGGCGGTGGTCCGCAAGGTGGTCGAGCAGCTGGAGAAGAAGCTCGCCGCGCGCACCCGGGCCACCCTCACCGGCGCCCTCGACCGGTCCGCCCGGATCAGCCGCCCGCGCCACCACGACATCGACTGGGACCGCACGATCCGCGCCAATCTCAAGAACTACCTGCCCGAATACGGCACGGTCGTGCCCGAGCGGCTCATCGGCTACGGCCGCGCCGCCCAGTCGGTGAAGAAGGAGGTGATCCTCTGCATCGACCAGTCCGGTTCGATGGCCGCCTCCGTCGTCTACGCCTCCGTCTTCGGCGCGGTCCTCGCCTCGATGCGGTCGATCGCCACCCGTCTGGTCGTCTTCGACACCGCCGTCGTGGACCTGACCGACGATCTCGACGACCCGGTGGACGTCCTCTTCGGCACGCAGCTCGGCGGCGGGACGGACATCAACCGCGCCCTGGCCTACTGCCAGTCCCGGATCACCCGTCCCGCCGACACCGTCGTCGTCCTGATCAGCGATCTCTACGAGGGAGGCATACGCAACGAGATGCTCAAGCGGGTGGCGGCGATGCAGGCGGCCGGCGTCCAGTTCGTCACGCTCCTCGCGCTCTCCGACGAGGGCGCCCCCGCCTACGACCGCGAGCACGCGGCCGCCCTGGCGGCCCTGGGCACGCCCGCCTTCGCCTGCACCCCGGATCTCTTCCCGGATGTGATGGCCGCGGCGATCGAGAAGCGGCCGCTGCCCGTGCCAGAGGGCTGAGAGGGTGATTCACTGGCAAGGGAATGGTGAGATCGCATGAATTTCCAGTTCACACGTGAGGCGATCTGTGACAGGTATCACCGCTCGGGTGTGAGCTGCGATTTAGGGACCTACGTCCCACGGGGATAACCTGCCGGACGGACATGCCGCGTCCACGGTCACCGTGTGCGCTTCCCTTGTGACAGCGCCGTCACGTTGCCCTCGCGGCACGCCCACGCAGACAACCGCGAACAACTGCGAATCTTTGAAGACAAGGGACGGACGCGCGTGGACCTGTTCGAGTACCAGGCGAGGGACCTCTTCGCCAAGCACGGTGTACCGGTGCTGGCCGGTGAAGTCATCGACACGCCTGAGGCAGCCCGCGAGGCGACCGAGCGGCTGGGCGGCAAGTCGGTCGTCAAGGCGCAGGTGAAGGTCGGCGGCCGTGGCAAGGCCGGCGGCGTGAAGCTGGCCGCGACCCCGGACGAGGCCGTCGCCCGCGCGACGGACATCCTGGGCATGGACATCAAGGGCCACACGGTCCACAAGGTGATGATCGCCGAGACGGCTCCGGAGATCCTCGAGGAGTACTACGTCTCCTACCTCCTGGACCGCACCAACCGCACCTTCCTGGCGATGGCCTCGGTCGCGGGCGGCATGGACATCGAGGAGGTCGCCGCGACGACCCCCGAGAAGCTCGCGAAGGTCCCGGTCAACGCCAACGAGGGCGTGACCATCGAGAAGGCGCGCGAGATCGTCGCGCTCGCCAAGTTCCCCGCCGACGTCGCCGAGAAGGTCGCCGAGGTCATGGTGACCCTGTGGGCCACCTTCGTCGCCGAGGACGCCCTCCTGGTCGAGGTCAACCCGCTCGCGAAGGTCGCCTCCGGCGACGTCATCGCGCTCGACGGCAAGGTCTCCCTGGACGAGAACGCCGAGTTCCGTCAGCCGTCCCACGAGGCGTTCGTGGACCACGCCGCCGCGAACCCGCTGGAGGCCGCCGCCAAGGCCAAGAACCTCAACTACGTCAAGCTCGACGGTGAGGTCGGCATCATCGGCAACGGCGCGGGTCTCGTCATGAGCACCCTGGACGTCGTCGCCTACGCCGGTGAGAACCACGGTGGCGTCAAGCCCGCCAACTTCCTCGACATCGGCGGTGGCGCCTCCGCCGCCGTCATGGCCAACGGTCTCGAGATCATCCTCGGCGACCCGGACGTCAAGTCGGTCTTCGTCAACGTCTTCGGTGGCATCACCGCCTGCGACGAGGTCGCCAACGGCATCGTCCAGGCCCTGAAGCTCCTCGAGGACCGCGGCGAAGCGGTCACCAAGCCGCTGGTCGTCCGCCTCGACGGCAACAACGCGGAGCTGGGTCGCAAGATCCTGTCGGACGCCAACCACCCGCTGGTCCAGCGCGTGGACACCATGGACGGCGCGGCCGACAAGGCCGCCGAGCTCGCGGCTGCGAAGTAAAGGGACGAGGTCACAGACTCACCATGGCTATCTTCCTCAACAAGGACAGCAAGGTCATCGTCCAGGGCATGACCGGTGCCACGGGCATGAAGCACACCAAGCTGATGCTGGCCGACGGCACGAACATCGTCGGCGGCGTGAACCCGCGCAAGGCCGGCACCACCGTCGACTTCGACGGCACCGAGGTCCCGGTCTTCGGCTCGGTCGCCGAGGCGATGGAGAAGACGGGCGCCAACGTCTCCGTCCTCTTCGTCCCGCCGGCCTTCGCCAAGGCCGCCGTCGTCGAGGCCGTCGACGCCGAGATCCCGCTGGCCGTCGTCATCACCGAGGGCATCGCGGTCCACGACTCCGCCGCCTTCTGGGCGTACGCCACCGCCAAGGGCAACAAGACCCGGATCATCGGCCCGAACTGCCCCGGCCTGATCACCCCCGGCCAGTCCAACGCCGGCATCATCCCGGGCGACATCACCAAGCCCGGCCGCATCGGTCTCGTGTCCAAGTCCGGCACGCTGACCTACCAGATGATGTACGAGCTGCGTGACATCGGCTTCTCCTCCGCCGTCGGCATCGGTGGCGACCCGGTCATCGGCACCACGCACATCGACGCCCTGGCGGCCTTCGAGGCCGACCCGGAGACCGACCTGATCGTGATGATCGGCGAGATCGGCGGCGACGCCGAGGAGCGCGCGGCCGACTTCATCAAGGCCAACGTGACCAAGCCGGTCGTCGGCTACGTCGCCGGCTTCACCGCGCCCGAGGGCAAGACCATGGGCCACGCCGGCGCCATCGTCTCCGGCTCCTCCGGCACCGCCCAGGCCAAGAAGGAGGCCCTCGAGGCCGCCGGCGTCAAGGTCGGCAAGACGCCGACCGAGACGGCCAAGCTGGCCCGCGAGATCCTGAACGGCGCGAGCGCCTGAGGCTGACCGCCGCCGCTCGCGTACGGACGCGCGCAACGGGCGTGGCCCGCACCCTCCGGGGTGCGGGCCACGCCCGTTTCTGCGTGGTCGTGAGGCCGATCGGGTGGTTCTGAGGGGCCGACCTGAGGGCCTGAGGGTCTGAGGGCCTGAGGGCCTGAGGACCTGAGTAGCCGACCGGCCGCGGCCGGCTACTCGACCCGGGGCACCAGCCGGGCGGGCCCGGCCACCGGCCCGGTGCGCAGCTTCTGTTGGAGCTCCCTGCCCTCGACCGTCAGCGGCGGCGGACCGGCGTGCGGGGGCACGCCGGACACGCTGGTACCGGGCGCCTGCGGGGCCACGTACCCGGTCGGTGCGGTGAACGCCGTGTAGGTGGTGGCGACCGCGATGACCGCGGTCAGGCCGACGGCGGCCCGGGTCAGCCGCCGGTTGCGGTGCTCGCCGGTCAGCCGTACGGACGCCGCCGCGCGCGGCTCCAGGCGTACGGCGGGCACGAGCGCGCCCAGCCGGTCGTGCAGCAGCTCGGGCCGTTCCCCGGGCGGTACGGCGGCCAGCTCGGGCACCCGCGCGGCGAGGAAGGCGTGCGCGCGCACCAGGCGTCCGCCGGCGACCGGCGTACTGGCCTCGGTCTCGGCGGCGGTGTCGGGCAGGTCCAGCCCCACGCCGTCGTAGAGCAGCACGGTTCGGCGGCGCCGCGGGGGCAGTGCGAGCAGGGCGTCCATCAGGATCAGGTCGGCGGGGTCGGCCGGGGTCTTGTCGGGGTGCTTGCGGGGGCGGCGGTGGAACCGGTGCCAGGGGCTGAGCGCCCAGTCGTACGCCGCCGCGCGCACCCAGCCGACCGGGTCGGGGTCCGTGGCCACCTCGGGCCACCGGTCCCAGGCCAGCCGGAACGCCCGTTCCACGGCGCACCGGGCGAGGTGTCGGCGCCCGGTGAGCAGGTACGTCTGACGGACGAGCGCAGGCGCGGCGAAGGCGTAGAGCCCGTCGAAGTCCTGTTCGGGGGTGCGGGGCCCGGCGGCGGAATCGGCTCCCGGGGCGCAAAGGGGGCCGCCGCCGCTCGGGTTGAGTCCGGGCCCGCTGCGGCGGCCCATGGGGACGGGGCCGGCCGGGGCGGCCGGCGCCGGATCCGGCCCGGCGTGCTGGGCAGCATCCGGGCCGGCGGCCGACCCGCCGTCAGACCCGGCGGCGGGCACGGCGATGGGTGCACGGTCGGCCGCGCGGGCCCCGGTGGCGGAGACCGCGTCCGCCGCCGCCGCGGCGGCGGACGCGGAGACGTGGGCGGAGAC
>NZ_WTFF01000042.1 GCF_019400985.1 Streptomyces bambusae | reverse complement strand
GGTGGCGGCGGGGGCGGGGGCGGGCGCGGTCGGGGCACGTGCGGGGGGTTGCCGTGCCCAAGCGCGAGGGGTCGGAGGACGAGGCCGGGTAGCCCGGGCCGGGTATTTCCTTCCGTTGCGGGCCCCCGTCCCGTTCCGGGGTGGGGGGGCGGGCGGGGGCCCCGTCGTGGGCCGGGGGGGGGCCCGGGGGGGTGTCAGGGGGGGGGCGGGGGTGCGGTGGAGCCGCGGACGACGAGGTGGACGGGGAGGTCGGGGGCGGTCCAGGTGCCGCCTTCGAGGACGGTGAGGAGGGCGGACATGCCGTGTTCGCCGACCTGCTCGGCGGGGAGGTGGACGGTGGTGAGTTCGGGTTCGACGGCGGTGGCGAGGGCGAGGTCGTCGAAGCCGGTGACGGAGAGGTCCTCGGGGACGCGCAGGCCGAGGCGTCGGGCGGCCTTGCAGGTGCCGGCGGCGAGGATGTCGTCGTCGCAGATGACGGCGGTGGGTGGGGGGGCGGGGTCGGTGGGGGCGGCCAGGGCAGTTTCCATGGCGGCGCGGGCGGCCTGGACGCTGAGGGGGGCTCGTACGGTCGTCAGGGTGCAGTCGGGGGTGAGGGCGGCCCGGAGTGCGCGGGCGCGGACGTCGAAGGTCCAGGTGTCGACGGCTGAGGCGAGGTGGAGGATGCGCCGGTGGCCGAGGCCGGTGAGGTGGTGGACGACCTGGTTCATGCCGTCGGCGATGGCGAGGTTGACGTGGGCGGCGGCGCCTTCGCCGGTGGGGTCGCTGTCGAGCATGACGAGGGGGAGTTCGGCGCCGCCGATGGCGTCGAGGGCGTCGGCGGCCATGGAGGAGGCGATGACGCCGTCGAGGGCGGCGCGGGCGGAGGCGAAGGGGTCGCGGGCGGGTCCGGTGCCGTCGGGGGAGGGGTAGAGGACGACGCCGAAGCCGTGTTCGGCGGCGATGCGGGCGGCGCCGGTGTAGACGCGGGCGAAGAATTCGTTGGTGAGGGCGGGGACGACGAGGAGGGCGGTGCGGGTGCTGCCGAGGCGGAGGTTGCGGGCGGCGAGGTTGGGGCGGTAGCCGAGCCGGTCGGCGGTGTCGCGGACGAGGCCGGCGGTGCGTTCGGAGACGCGGCCGCGCCATTTGCCGCCGAGGACGAGGGAGACGGTGGCCTGGGAGACCCCGGCGGCGTGGGCGACGTCGCGGCTGGTGGGTCGCGTCACATGGGGCTCCTGACGTGCGAGGTCACGGCGGTGGTGGCGGTTTGCCGGGTGGACCGCGAGCTGCGGCCATGGTACGTATGACTCGTCTCGTTATACGTATTACCTGGGATCCTCGGTGAGGTTCCGGGCGAAAGGGGAGCAGATGGCCGCCGGATACGCGCAGCTGCTGAGGACTCGGCATGCGGCGCGCCTGCTCATCGGCACGCTCATAGGCCGGCTGCCGAACGCGGTGGCGTCCATCGCGATCGTGTTCTTCGTGCGGGCGGAGGGCGGCAGCTACAGCCTCGCCGGCGCGCTGGCCGCCGTGTACGGGGTGGCCAACGCGGTGGGGCAGCCGCTGCTGGGCAGGGCGGTGGACCTGTACGGGCAGCCGCGGGTGCAGCTCCCGGCGGCGCTGGTCTCGGCGCTGGGCATGGTGTGGCTGGCGCTGGCGGGCACGGATCCGGTGGCAGGTGCGTACGCGGCGATGGTGGTGGCCGGCCTGTTCACGCCGCCGCTGGAGGGCGGGCTGCGGGCGCTGTGGCCGAGCGTGCTGGGCGGGAGCGAGGAGCAGGTGCACGCGGCGTACGCGATGGACGCGGTGGCCCAGGAGGTCATGTTCACGGTGGGGCCGCTGCTGGTGACGGTGCTGGTGTCGGTGTGGGACCCGGCGGTGGCGCTGCTGGTGCTCAGTGCGCTGGGGGTGCTGGGGGCGCTGTCGGTGGTGGTCAGCGAGCCGTCGCGGGCGTGGCGCTCGGCGCCGCGGGAGGCGCACTGGCTGGGGGCGCTGCGGTCCGGGGGGCTGCTGGCGCTGCTGGGTGCGTTCTTCTTCGTCGGTACGGCGCTGGGTTCGATCGCGGTGGCGGGTATGGCGTACGGCGACGGGCACGGTGGCGGGGTGGTGTACGGCTGGCTGATGGCGGCGCTGGGGCTGGGCGCGCTGGTCGGCGGGGTCTGTTACGGGGCGCGGCCGTGGGCGGGTGCGCCGGAGCGGCGGCTGCTGGTGCTGGTGGGGCTGCTGGCGGTGGGGTACGTGCCGCTGCTGCTGACGCCGGGGCCGTGGGCGATGACGGCGCTGGCGGCGCTGGCGGGGGTGTTCCTGGCGCCGTCGATCGCGTGCGCGTTCATCGTGGTGGACCGGCATGCGCCGTCGGGCACGGTGACGGAGGCGTTCTCGTGGCTGGTGACGTTCTTCGGGGTGGGTGCGGCGATGGGTACGGCCGTGGCGGGGCCGGCGGTGGAACTGGGCGGCGCCGCGGCGGGTTTCGGGGTGGCGGTCGCGGGCGGGGTGGCGGCGCTGCTGGTGCTGATGTCCACTCAGCGGGTGCTGGGGGCCGTGGTCGCGGGGCGGGTGGTGGAGGGCCGGTCGGGCGTGCTCGTCGAAAACTGATCGGAACGCCGGTCTCGAACCCGGTTTCAGAACACAGCAGAAGGCGTAATGTTCAGTCATGGACCGCCGCATTTTCGGGCTGGAGAACGAGTACGGCGTCACGTGCACGTTCAGGGGACAGCGCCGACTGTCTCCTGACGAAGTGGCGCGCTACCTCTTCCGCCGTGTCGTGTCATGGGGCCGCAGCAGCAATGTCTTCCTGCGGAACGGAGCCCGTCTGTACCTCGATGTGGGTTCGCATCCGGAATATGCAACTCCCGAATGTGACAACGTGACGGAACTCGTCACCCACGACAAGGCGGGCGAGCGTATTCTCGAGGGCTTGCTCGTCGACGCCGAACGCCGTCTGCACGAGGAGGGAATCGCGGGCGACGTCTATCTCTTCAAGAACAACACCGACTCGGCGGGCAACTCCTACGGCTGCCACGAGAACTACCTGGTGGCGCGGCACGGGGAATTCTCCCGCCTGGCGGACATCCTCATTCCGTTCCTGGTCACGCGGCAGCTGATCTGCGGTGCGGGGAAGGTGCTGCAGACGCCGCGGGGTGCGGTCTACTGCGTGAGCCAGCGGGCGGAGCACATCTGGGAGGGCGTCAGCTCGGCGACGACCCGGTCGCGTCCGATCATCAACACCCGTGACGAGCCGCACGCCGACGCGGAGCGCTACCGGCGGCTGCATGTGATCGTGGGCGACTCGAACATGTCCGAGACGACCATGCTGCTGAAGGTGGGCGCCACGGACCTGGTGCTGCGCATGATCGAGGCGGGCACGGTGATGCGGGACCTGACCCTGGAGAATCCGATCCGGGCGATCCGGGAGGTCAGCCACGACATCACGGGGCAGCGCAAGGTGCGGCTGGCCAGTGGCCGTGAGGCGTCGGCCCTGGAGATCCAGCGGGAGTACTACGACAAGGCGGTGGACTTCGCCGAGCGCCGGGGGATCCGTACGGGCACGGTGGAGCAGGTGCTGGAGCTGTGGGGCCGCACGCTGGACGCGGTCGAGCAGGAGGACCTGGACCGGATCGACACCGAGATCGACTGGGTGATGAAGTACAAGCTCATCGAGCGGTACCGGGCCAAGCACAACATGACCATGTCGAATCCGCGGGTGGCGCAGATAGATCTGGCCTACCACGACATCCACCGTCGGCGGGGGCTGTACTACCTGCTGGAGCGCAAGGGGCAGGCGGCGCGGATCTGCAACGATCTGAAGATCTTCGAGGGCAAGTCGGTGCCCCCGCAGACCACCCGGGCGCGGCTGCGTGGTGACTTCATCCGGCGGGCGCAGGAGCAGCGCCGGGACTTCACGGTGGACTGGGTGCACCTGAAGCTGAACGACCAGGCGCAGCGCACGGTGCTGTGCAAGGACCCGTTCCGTTCTGTGGACGACCGGGTGGAGAAGCTGATCGCCGGGATGTGACGGGTGGGTGCGTGTGATCCGCCACGGGGCTCCGTACGACTCTTGTACGGGGCCCCGTACGGCTTAGAGTGGCGGCGACCGCTTGCTGTCTGAGATCTGAGGACCACGTGCGCCGACTTGCCGGCCTGCTTGTCGTACCCCTTCTGCTGCTGTCGACAGCGGCCTGTGGCGACGACAACGGCTCCGATTCCGCCCAGATGAAGAACGGGGTGCCCGCCGTCACCAAGGGTGCCAAGTTCGGGGAGAAGCCCACCCTGTCGAAGGGCAAGGGCGAACCGCCCAAGGCCCTGAAGGTCGAGGTCCTCAGTGAGGGCAACGGGCCCGCGCTGAAGAAGGGCGACGTCGCCCAGGTGAACTACTACGGTCAGGTGTGGGACGGCAAGGAGCCGTTCGACACCAGCTTCGACCGTGGCCAGCCGTTCGACGTCACCGTCGGTGCGGGCATGGTCATCAAGGGCTGGGACCAGGGCCTGGAGGGCCAGAAGGTCGGCAGCCGCGTGGAGCTGGTGATCCCGCCGGACCTCGGGTACGGCGCGCAGGGCTCCGGCGAGAAGATCAAGCCGAACGCCACGCTGGTCTTCGTCGTGGACATCGTCAAGGGCACCTCCATCCCGGCTTCGGCCAAGGGCAAGGAGGTCGCGCAGGACAACAAGGACCTGCCGAAGGTCGGGACCAACACGGACGGCAAGGAAGTGTCCGTCTCGGTGCCGAAGGACGTGAAGGAGCCGGCGAAGCTGGTGTCGAACTACGTCCTGGAGTCCGACGGCGCCCCGGTGAAGGACACCGACAGTGTCGTGGTGAAGTTCAACGGCAAGACGTGGAAGGACGACAAGTCCTTCGAGAGCACGTACGCCACCGACCAGACGGTGACGTGGCCGATGGAGCAGCTGTCGGTGAAGGGTCTGAAGGACGGGCTGGTCGGCAAGAAGGTCGGCAGCCGGATCCTGCTGGTGATCCCGCCGGACCAGGGTTTCGGCGACAAGCAGCAGGGGACGATCCCCGCCAACTCGACGTTGGTCTTCAGCCTCGACATCCTGGCCGTGATGTAAGACTGTCCGGGTCGGTCCCCGCAGCCTCCGCTGTGCGGGGCCCCGGTACGTCAAGTTTCTGAGGAGCAGTTTCTGTGAGCGACAAGCTCGAAAAGCCCGAGATCGACTTCCCCGAGGGTCCGGCTCCGGCCGATCTCGTGATCGAGGACATCTGGCTGGGTGACGGTCCGGAGGCCAAGGCCGGCGCGTTCGTCAAGGTCCACTACGTGGGTGTGGCGTTCTCGACCGGCGAGGAGTTCGACGCGTCGTGGAACCGCGGCAAGCCGCTGGAGTTCCAGCTCGGTGCCCGCCAGGTCATCCAGGGCTGGGACCAGGGCATCCAGGGCATGAAGGTCGGCGGCCGTCGCAAGCTGACGATCCCGGCCCACCTGGCGTACGGCGACCACGGCGCCGGCGGCGGTGTGATCGCCCCGGGCGAGACCCTGATCTTCGTCTGCGACCTGATGGGCGTCTGATCCGTCCGGTCCTGACCGGTGTGGGGCCCCAGCCTTTTCGGCTGGGGCCCCTCGCTTTTGTCCGGGCCCGCCGGGGCGGTACGGTCGACGGTCACGAGTGTCTACGTGTCAGATGTGTCGGACAATGTGCACGCGGCGCCGGGTGCGCGGCGTGCGTGGAGAAGGGCGGAAGGGCGTCGATGGCGATTGCCAAGGCCGAGCGGCTGATGAACCTGGCGCTGTGCCTGCTGGGGACCCGCCGGCCGCTCAGCAAGCGTGAGCTGCGCGGTTCCATCGAGGCCTACATGGAGGCCGGCAACGACGAGTCCTTCAACCGCATGTTCGAGCGGGACAAGGACGATCTGCGCGAACTGGGCCTGGTGATCGAGACGGTGGAGAACCTGGAGGGCGAGACGGGCTATCTCGCCCGCCGGGACAGCAACCGGCTGCCGCCCGTCTCCCTGGACGCCGAGGAGGCCGCCGCGCTGGGCCTGGCCGCCAAGGTGTGGCAGCAGGCCCGGCTGGCCGGCGCGGCCAGCGGGGCGCTGCAGAAGCTGCGCGCGGGCGGCATGCCGGAGGCCGATGACGCGTACGACGGGCAGCACAGCGTGATCGAGCCGCGCATCCCGGTCCACGAGGCGGCCTTCGAGCCGCTGATGCTGGCCTGCCGCGACCGCCGCCCGGTCACGTTCGACTACCGCAAGTCCACCGCGGCCCGGCCCGAGCCGCGCCAGGTGGAGCCGTGGGCGCTGGAGTGCTGGCGGGGCCACTGGTACCTGGCGGGTTTCGACCGGGACCGGGGGGCGGAGCGGGTGTTCCGGCTGTCGCGGATCTGCGGCAAGGTCCGCTCGCGGGCGGGGAAGTACACGGCCGAGGTGCCGGACGTGGTGACGGTGCGGGAGACCGTGGCGGGCTGGGCGGGGGAGAGCGGCGCCGACCGCAGTGCGCTGATCCGGCTGCGCTCGGGGGCGGGCTACCCGCTGCGGGCCCGGGCGACGGCGGTCCGTGAGGGTGTCGCCGAGGGCTGGGACGAACTGGAGATCCCCTACGGGCACGGGCTGGACGCCTGGCTGGTGGAGTTCGGGCCGGACGTGGTGGTGCTGGGGCCGGCGGATCTGCGGGCCGATGTGGTGGACCGGCTGCGCGCCGTCGCCGAGGGCTGACCGGCTCCGGGCGCCGTGAAGCCCGGCACGAACCTACCGACACGCCCTGAGGGGGAGTACGTACCAGCATGGCCGCGAACGCCATTGACCAGACCCGCCGGATGCTGTCGCTGGTGACGTATCTGCGCGAGCGCCCCGGGGCGCACGTCGCGGACGTCGCCCGCGCTTTCGGGATCACCGTGGACGAGCTGATCTCCGACCTTGATGTGCTGCCCATGTGCGGGACGAGCTTCCGGGGCGGGGACCTGCTCGACATCGACACCGACGGTGAGCGCATCTGGTGGCGCAATCCGGACGCGTCGGGGGAGTCCACGGCGGAGCCGCTGCGGCTGGCGGCCGACGAGGCCACGGCGCTGCTGGTGGCCGCCCGGGCGGTGGCGACGCTGCCGGGGCTGCGCGAGAGCGACCGGGACGCGCTGCTGCGGGCCACGGCGAAGCTGGAGGCGGCGGCGGGCGAGGCGGCACTGGCGAGTGCGCGGCTGTCGGTGACGTTCGAGTCGGAGGGCGGGGTCTTCGCGGACGTGGACCGGGCCATCTCGCAGGGGCGCCGGATCTGGCTGCGCTACTACTCGCCGGCCCGGGACGAGCTGACCGAGCGGACGGTGGACCCGATCCGGCTGTTCGCGGTGGGCCACACGTACCTGGAGGGCTGGTGCCACCTGTCGGAGGCGCGGCGCACCTTCCGGCTGGACCGGGTGGCGGAGATCCGGCTGCTGGACGAGCGGGCCGAGCCGCCGGCGATCGAGCCGCGCGACCTGTCCGAGGGGCTGGTCCAGCCGGCGGCGGAGGACCCGGAGGTGGTGGTCGAGGTCGGTCCGGGCGGGCGCTGGGTGGCCGAGTACTACCCGCACGACAGTGCGCGGGAGCTGGCGGACGGCGGTCTTCGGATCACGCTGCGCACCCCGGACCCGGCAAGCCTGCGGCGCCTGGCGCTGCGGCTGGGCCGGGACGGGCGGATCGTGGGGCCTGGAGAACTGGCGGAGAGTGCCCGGCAGGCGGCTCGTGACGCACTCGCGGGGTACGGGGAACAGGACTGAGGGGGATCGCAGGGCGATGTCTGGAATGTCTGGGTTGTCTGGTCTGTCGGCCGCCATGGGGCCGGTCACCTTCAAGGCGGCCTGCCCCGACTGCCGAGCCCGCTTCGAGCTGGCCGCGAGCGCGCTGCGGCTGGCCATCGGCGGCAGCCGGCGGACCACGTTCTACTCCTTCACCTGCCCCGAGTGCGGCCGCTCCGTGCGCAAACCGGCCGGCGAGCGCATCGTCGAGCTCCTCACCGGCGGCGGCGTGAGCACCCTGCGCAGCGTCTGAGCGTGGCGTCTGACCTGCTGCTCGGAGGGCCAGGCGGACGCGCTAGGCTCGCCCCATGCTGTGGCCGATGCTCGCGATTGCCCTGGGATTCGTAGGTCTGGCCGTGCTCGGTGTGCTGGCCGTACGGGTCGCGATCGAGGCACGGCGGCTGGGCCGGGAGGTCGACCGCTCCAGCCGCAGGATCGCCGCCGTGTCGGGCGAACTGGAGCAGGCCGCAGCCGATCTGGCCGCGCAAGCAGGGGTACCCCGGGGGATTGCCGGGCGTTAACCCCCGGGGGTTACGATCCTTGCGAGAACCGCATTCCGGGCGCGCGCCCGGGCTGCGAGCCACCACAACCAGCCGCTTCGGTGAGAAGGAAGTCACACATGATCGGCAATCTGAAGCCTCTTGAGATCCTCCTGATCATCGCCGTGATCGTGCTGCTCTTCGGCGCCAAGAAGCTCCCCGAGATGGCCCGCTCCCTGGGTAAGTCGGCCCGCATCCTCAAGAGCGAGGCCAAGGCCATGAAGAAGGACGGCGAGGCCGACGCCGCTGCCGCCCCGGCCGGCGACACCACCGCCCCGCAGCAGGCCGCCCCGCGCACCATCCAGGCCGCCCCCGGCGACGTGACCAGCTCCCGTCCGGTGAGCGAGCCGAACCGGACCGCCCAGGGCTGATCGCGGGGGTTCCCGCCAGTCGCCAGCAGTAACGAGACAAGGGACGTGGGTTGCTCAAGTCTGCCCGCAAGCAGGGGAAGCCGGAGAAGCAGGCGAAGGACGCCGAGGGGCGGATGCCGCTCGTCGAGCACCTGCGTGAGCTGCGCAACCGCCTGCTGAAGTCGGTCCTGGCGATCCTCGTGATCACGATCGTCGCGGCCTTCTTCTACAAGAACCTCATCGACTTCATGCTGAAGCCGATGCTGGACTCCGTCGGCTGCACCGGCGGAGTGGTGACCCAGCGCAACGGCCGGCCCTGCGCCGACATGACCGTGAACGGTCTCATCGCGCCGTTCTCGATCGCCCTCAAGGTCTCCCTGATGGCCGGTGTGGTGCTCTCCGCGCCGGTCTGGCTCTACCAGCTGTGGGCCTTCACCGCCCCCGGCCTGCACAGCCACGAGAAGAAGTACGCGATGAGCTTCGTCGCGGCCGGTGCCCCGCTGTTCCTGGGCGGCGCGGTGCTCGCGTACAACGTCCTGCCGCAGACCGCGACGATCCTGCTCGACTTCACCCCCGAGAACACCCGCAACCTGCTCCCGGTCGACGACTACCTCGACCTGGTCACGCGCATGGTCGTCGTCTTCGGCCTCGCCTTCGAACTGCCGCTGCTGCTGATCCTGCTGAACTTCACCGGGGTGCTCACCGCGAAGCGGCTGGCCGGCTGGTGGCGCGGGTTCGTCCTCGGCATCACGGTCTTCTCGGCCTTCGCCACGCCCACCGGCGACCCGCTGACCATGCTGTCGCTGGCCCTGCCCATCGTGGCCCTCTACTTCCTGGCGCTGGGGATCTGCCTCCTCAACGACCGCAGGCGCCGCCGTAACGACCCCGACGCCGGGCTCGGCGACGACGAGGCCTCCGACCTCGACCTGACGCCGTCCGCGCTGGGCGAGATGGAGCAGGTCGCGGCCCCCGCCGCGCTGCCCGAGCAGGCCGGACCGGACGCCCGGCGGATCAACGGCTACGACGACGTCACCTGACGCCCGCCGTCCACCCATCGCGACGACGCGGCCGGGGCGCGCACACCGCGCGACCGGCCGCGTCGGCGTTCCCGCGGCAGCCGCGCAGCGCCTGTCCGCTGCGCTGCGCGGGCTCCGGTAAAGATCGCGACTGTTGTCAGGGGTGGCGGGTAGGCTCGACCTCAAGATGACCGAGGACCTCTCACCCGCCGAGCGCTATGCCGCTGCCCGGATCCGAGCCGCGGAGGAGGCCACCGCGCTGGCCCCCTTCCGCGAGATGTACGCGTTCGGGCTCGACCCCTTCCAGATCGCAGCCTGCCAGGCTCTGGAGGCCGGCAAGGGCGTGCTCGTCGCCGCCCCCACCGGTTCGGGCAAGACCATCGTCGGCGAGTTCGCCGTGCACCTGGCGCTGCGGCAGGGCCGCAAGTGCTTCTACACCACGCCCATCAAGGCCCTGTCGAACCAGAAGTACGCCGACCTCGTCAAGCGCTACGGCGCCGACAAGGTGGGCCTGCTGACCGGCGACAACAGCGTCAACTCCGAGGCGCCGATCGTGGTCATGACCACCGAGGTGCTCCGCAACATGCTCTACGCGGGCTCCCAGTCCCTCCTGGGCCTCGGGTACGTCGTGATGGACGAGGTGCACTACCTCTCCGACCGCTTCCGCGGCGCCGTCTGGGAGGAAGTGATCATCCACCTCCCGGAGTCGGTGACCCTGGTGTCCCTGTCGGCCACCGTCTCCAACGCCGAGGAGTTCGGCGACTGGCTGGACACCGTACGCGGCGACACCCAGGTGATCGTCGCCGAGGAGCGGCCCGTACCGCTGTGGCAGCACGTCATGGCCGGCCGGCGGATCTACGACCTCTTCGAGGAGGAGAGCGACCACGGCGGCCGCGGCTCCGCCCGCCGCGAGGTCAACCCGGACCTGCTGCGCATGGCCCGCGAGGAGAACAGCCGCACCTACAACCCGCGCGACCGCCGCCGCGGCAAGATGGTCCGCGAGGCCGACCGCGAGCGCGAGCGCCGCTCCCGCAGCCGCATCTGGACCCCCGGCCGGCCCGAGGTCATCGAGCGCCTCGACAACGAGGGGCTGCTGCCCGCCATCACCTTCATCTTCAGCCGGGCCGGCTGCGAGGCCGCCGTCCAGCAGTGCCTCCACGCGGGCCTGCGGCTGAACAACGAGGAGGCGCGGCTGCAGGTCCGCGGCATCGTCGAGGAGCGCACGGCCGCCATCCCCGCCGAGGACCTGCACGTGCTCGGCTACTACGAGTGGCTGGAGGGCCTGGAGCGGGGCATCGCCGCCCACCACGCCGGCATGCTGCCGACCTTCAAGGAGGTCGTGGAGGAGCTGTTCGTCCGCGGCCTGGTCAAGGCCGTCTTCGCCACCGAGACCCTGGCGCTGGGCATCAACATGCCCGCGCGCACGGTGATCCTGGAGAAGCTGGTCAAGTGGAACGGTGAGCAGCACGCCGACATCACCCCCGGCGAGTACACCCAGCTCACCGGCCGGGCCGGCCGCCGCGGCATCGACGTCGAGGGCCACGCGGTCGTGCTGTGGCAGCGCGGCATGGACCCGGGCGCGCTCGCGGGCCTGGCCGGCACGCGCACCTACCCGCTGCGCTCCAGCTTCAAGCCCTCGTACAACATGGCCGTGAACCTGGTGCAGCAGTTCGGCCGGCACCGCTCGCGCGAACTGCTGGAGACCTCCTTCGCGCAGTTCCAGGCCGACCGCTCGGTCGTCGGGATCTCCCGCCAGGTCCAGCGCAACGAGGAGGGCCTGGCCGGCTACCGCGAGGGCATGACCTGCCACCTCGGCGACTTCGAGGAGTACGCGCGGCTGCGCCGCGAGCTCAAGGACCGCGAGACCGAGCTGGCCAAGCAGGGCGCCGCCCAGCGCCGGGCGCAGGCCGCCGGCTCCCTGGAGCGGCTCAAGCCGGGCGATGTCATCCACGTGCCGACCGGCAAGTTCGCCGGGCTCGCCCTGGTCCTGGACCCGGGCGTGCCGGGCCGCGTCGACGGGCACCGCGGGTACGACTACCACGAGGGCCCGCGCCCGCTGGTGCTGACCGCGGAACGGCAGGTCAAGCGGCTCGCCGCGATCGACTTCCCGGTGCCGGTGGAGCCCATCGAGCGGATGCGCATCCCCAAGTCCTTCAACCCGCGCTCCCCGCAGTCGCGCCGCGACCTGGCGTCCGCGCTGCGCACCAAGGCCGGCCACATCACGCCCGACCGGCACCGGCGCGGGCGGGCGGCGGCCGCCGACGACCGGGAGATCGCCCGGCTGCGGGCCGAGCTGCGCGCGCACCCCTGCCACGGCTGCGACGAGCGGGAGGACCACGCGCGCTGGGCCGAGCGCTACCACCGCCTCCACCGCGACACCCGGCAGCTGGAGCGGCGCATCGAGGGCCGTACCAACACCATCGCGCGCACCTTCGACCGCATCCACGCCCTGCTGACCGAGCTCGACTACCTGCGCGAGGACGAGGTCACCGAGCACGGCCGCCGGCTGGCCCGGCTCTACGGGGAGCTGGACCTGCTGGCCTCCGAGTGCCTGCGCGCCGGCATCTGGGAGGGCCTGAACCCCGCCGAGCTCGCCGCGTGCGTCTCCGCGCTGGTCTTCGAGGCCCGCCAGTCCGACGACGCGGTCGCGCCGAAGGTGCCCGGCGGGGCCGCCAAGGCGGCGCTGGGCGAGATGGTCCGCATCTGGGGCCGGCTCGACGCGCTGGAGGAGGACCACCGGATCAACCAGACCGAGGGCGTGGGCCAGCGCGAGCCGGACCTCGGCTTCGCCTGGGCGGCGTACCAGTGGGCCTCGGACAAGAGCCTGGACGAGGTGCTGCGCGAGGCGGGAATGCCGGCCGGCGACTTCGTGCGCTGGTGCAAGCAGGTCATCGACGTGCTCGGCCAGATCGCGGCCGCGGCCCCCGCCGAGGGGTCCACGGTGGCGCGCAACGCCCGCAAGGCCGTCGACGCGCTGCTGCGGGGTGTAGTGGCCTACAGCTCGGTCGGATAGGTCTTTTTGGGCCTTCCTCCGAGAGCGGTCCTGGCCGGATCTCATGTCTTGCCATGATCGGATGTCGTCGCGCTGTGCGACGATCGTGGCCATGAACAGGCCAGGTAGACGGGTGGGACGCCCGCGCGCCGTCCGGACCGGACCGGACAGCGGGCGTCCCCCGCGCGAGGAACTCCTGTGCGCGGCAGCCGAGTTGTTCACCGTCCACGGGTACGCGGCCACCACCACGCGGGCGGTGGCCGAGCGGGCGGGAATGCGCCAGGCCACGATGTACCACTACTTCGGCGGCAAGGAGCAACTCCTCGTCGAACTGCTGGAGTCCACGGTCGGGCCCTCGCTGGTGGCGGCCCGGCGGATGCTCGCCGACGCGGGCCGCACCGCCGAGGAGCGGCTGTGGCAGCTGTGCCGCTCCGACGTGCTCCAGCTGTGCGCCGGCCCGTACAACCTGGGCGCGCTCTACCTGTTGCCCGAGGTGCGGGGCGAACGCTTCGCGCGCTTTCGCCGGATGCGGTCCGAACTCAAGGACAGCTACCGGGCGTTGATCGGCGCCACCGAGGCCGCCGCCTGCCTGGCCGCCGACCCGGCCGCGCTGGCCCTGCGCAACGACCTGGTCTTCGGCCTGATCGAGGGCGTGATCCTCATCCACCGCTCGGACCCCGACCGCCCCGTGGAGGTCTTCGCGGAGGCCACGGCCGACGCGGCCCTGCGCATCGCGGGCGCCCGGCGCTGATCAGGCCGCAGGCTCGCCCTCCCAGCCCCGGTGGTCCACCCAGGCCTGGAGGGTCAGGCCCGACTCGAAGCGGTGGGCGACGCCGGTGACCGGGTCGGTGAAGGACAGGGTGCGGGCGAGGAGCTGCAGGGGGCGGCGGTAGTCGTCCGGGGCCGGGTCGCTCAGGCGGGGGTAGACCGGGTCGCCGAGGATGGGGATGCCGAGGCTGTTCATGTGGACGCGCAGCTGGTGGGTGCGGCCGGTGTGCGGGGTGAGGCGGTAGCGGCCCAGGCCGCCCGCGTGGGCGAGGAGTTCGATGCGGCTCTCGGCGTTCGGCTCGCCCGGGACCTCCCGCGCCGCGATGACCCCGCGGACCTTCTCGATCCGGCTGCGCACGGTACGGGGCAGGGCCAGCGCCGGGTCGTGGGGCGCGATCGCCTCGTACTCCTTGTGCACGTGCCGGCCCTGGAAGAGCAGCTGGTAGGCGCCCCGGTCCTGGGGCCTCACGCTGAACATCACCAGCCCGGCGGTCAGCCGGTCCAGCCGGTGCGCCGGGCTGAGCGCGGGCAGGTCGAGCTCGTGCCGCAGCCGGGCGAGCGCGGTCTGCGTGATGTGGCTGCCGCGCGGGGTGGTGGCCAGGAAGTGCGGCTTGTCGACGACCAGGAGGTGCTCGTCGCGGTGGACGACCCGGATCGGGAACGGCACGGGGGTCTCGGGCGGCAGCTCCCGGTGGAACCACAGGAAGGCGCCGGGCTCGTACGGGTCCCCGGCGCGCACCGCCCGCCCGTCGGCGGCGTACACCCGCCCGGCGGCCAGCAGCTCCGCCACCGCCCGGGCCCCCGCGCCCCCGGCGTAGTGCGCGGCCAGGAAGCCGCCGACGGTGGTGTGGTCCGCCTCGGTGGGCATCCGCAGCCGTACCGGGTCGATCCCGGCGCGCTGGGGCAGGGGTGAGGGGGGCAGGGGGGTACGGCGTCTCATCGTGGTCAAGCGTAGGCCAGGGCGAGGCGGGGTCGAGGCCTGGTCGGGGCGGGTCAGCGGCGGGTGAAGGTGCCCAGGTGCTCGGTGTCGAGGTACTCGACGCGCACGGTGCGGCCGTCGGGGGAGAAGGTCACCCCGGTGCGGCCGACGGCGTTCTCGCCGGTGGTCTCGAAGCTGAAGGTGTCGCCGTCGTAGTGGGTCAGCGGGAAGCGCAGCGGCTTCGGGCCCAGGGAGAGCACCAGGCCCTTGCCGTCGGCGGAGGTCACGGTGAGGGCGCCGTAGTACGGGTTGTCGTACGTGCCGGTGTACGCGCTGTCCGGGCGGGCCGGGGCGGCGGGCACCGGCGGGTGCGCGTAGTCGGTGGGGGAGCGGGCGGCCCGGTCCTGCTGGGCGTAGAGCGCGCCCGCCACGGCCAGCCAGTCGGCGGTGGGCCTGCCGTACGTGGCGGTGTCCGTGAAGGTCAGCGCGACGGCGTCGGCCAGGCCGACGGGGGCGCCGTTGGTGAGGACGACGATGCCCAGCTGTTCCAGGGGCAGCAGCGTGACGTTGGTGTTGGCGCCGAGGTCGAAGGCGCCCGAGTGGCTCAGGCGCAGCCGGCCGAGGTCGTCGTAGCCGACGTTCCAGCCGAGCCCGTAGAAGCCGGTGCGGGCGGCCGGGGTGGCCGGCGGCTGGGACACGATCTGCGGGACGTGGGTGCGGGCCAGGGTGTCGGCGTCGATGACGCGCTTGCCGTCGAGGACCCCTCCCGCCAGTTGCAGGCGCATCCAGCGGGCCAGGTCGCCGGCGGTGGAGCTGACGCCGCCGGCCGGGGCCTGGGCGTCGGGGTCGCGGGTGAAGCGGGGGACCCAGGCGCCGCCGGCACCCTTGACGTGCAGGGCCGCGCGGTCGGGCTGGGCGGTGTAGTCCTCGTACGTCGTGCCGGTGCGGGTCATCCCGGCGGGCCCGAACAGGACGTCCTCGCTGAGCTCGGCCCAGTCGGTGCCCCGGGCGCGGGCGACGGCCTCGGCGGCCGCGGTCAGGCCGAAGTTGGTGTACGCGTAGCTGGCGCGGAAGGGCGCGAGGGGCTCCAGGCGCAGATGGTCCAGGATGTACGCCTGGTCGTAGCCGAGGTCTTCGAGGAGGTCGCCGGCGTGGTCGGGCAGGCCGCTGCGGTGCGAGAACAGGTCGGCGGTGGTGACGTGTGCGCTGACCCAGGGCTCCTTGAGGGCGAAGCCGGGCAGGTCGAGGTGGCGGTCCCAGTCGCCGGGTTGCGCGAGGCTGCCGGCGACGACGGTGGAGGAGACGGGCTTGGACAGGGAGGCGATCTGGAAGACGGTGTCCGCCCCGATTCGGGCGGGCTCGCCCGCCGTGCGCACGCCGTAGCCCTTGAGGTGGACGACCTCGTCGCGGTGGACGACGGCCACGGCGACGCCGGGGACCCCGGTGTGCTTCATGGCTGCGGCGATGTCTGTATCCAGCCGGTCCAGGGCGGATTGCAGTCGCTCCTCGGTGATGCGCGGTTGCGGCGCGGGCGGGCCGGGGGCCGCCGCCAGGGGTGCTGCGACCAGCAGCACGCCGGCTGCGCCCGCGGCGAGGGCGCGCGCGATACGCATGGGCACATTCTCCCGCCGGTGGCGCGCCCCTGCCCGTCGACGTGGGTGGGGGGCCGCTGCGCGGGGCCTGCCCCCTCCCCGCCCCTTCCCGAAACCGGGGCTGGCGCCCCGGACCCCGCCCCTGAGCGTCCGTTGTGGCTGGTCGCGCAGTTCCCCGCGCCCCTGACGGGGCACGATCCAGCCCCGCCGGCGTTTGAGGCGCGGGGTCTGGGGCGGAGCCCCAGCTAGGACTCCTGCTCCGCCTCGACCTGGGCGTTCCAGTCGCGCTTGATCGCCCGCCAGCCCTCGTCCGTGTGGCCCAGGCGCCAGTAGCCCGAGATCGACAGGCGTTCGCGGGGGATGCCGCGCTCCAGGCGCAGGTGGTGGCGGAGGGTCTTGACGAAGCCCGCCTCGCCGTGGACGAAGGCGTGGACGTCGTGGGACGGGAACTCCAGGGCGGTGACCGCCTCCACCAGGGCCTCGCCGACCGGGCGGGCCCCGCGATGGACCCAGACGGGGGTGATCCCGTCCGGGGTGGCGATCTTCTGTTCGTCGTCCGGGCCGTCGACCTCGACGAGCGCGACGGCCTCCGCGCCGGGTGGCATGCCCTCCATCGCCGCGGCGATCGCGGGCAGCGCCGACTCGTCGCCCACCAGCAGGTGCCAGCCGGCCTCGGGGGAGGGGGCGTACGCGCCGCCGGGCCCCAGGAAGCGGACCGGGTCGCCGGGACGGGCCCGGGCGGCCCACGGTCCGGCCAGGCCCTCGTCCCCGTGGAGCACGAAGTCGATCGTCAGCTCCAGGTGCGCCGGGTCCCACAGCCGTACGGTGTACGCCCGCTGCCGCGGCCACTCCTCCCGGGGGTGGGCGGCCTTGATCCGGTCCAGGTCCCACGGCTCGGCGTAGGAGACGCCCTCCGGGGCGAACAGCAGCTTGACGTAGTGGTCGGTGAACTCGCCCGCGGAGAAGGAGCCCAGGCCCTCGCCGCCCAGGACGAGCCGCACCATGTGCGGCGTCAGCCGCTCGGTGCGCACGACGACTGCGGTGCCGACCTTGCGGGCACGTCCTTCGGCCACGGCGTCTCCCCTGACTCCCCTGAAACTTAGGCTAGCCTAAGTTAGCACGTCACGGTCGAGCACGCTGGACAGGCGGGCGACGGCGCCGCCGAGCCCCCACCGGTGAGCCAGTGCCTCGACCATCTCAGGATGCGCCGGACCGGACGGAAGTGCCGGGTCGAAGGGGGGAAGGGGGACGTCCGCGGCCACCTTCACCACCTTCGGGGCCACGGCGACATACGGCCGGGAATCGTCCAGCCGCTTGCGCTGGGCCGGGGTCAGCTTCGACCTCGGGTCCTCGACCGCCGCCATGATCCCCGCCAGGTCGCCGTACTGCGCCAGCAGCTTCGCCGCCGTCTTCTCGCCGATGCCCGGCACCCCAGGCAGGCCGTCGCTCGGGTCCCCGCGCAGCAGCGCGAGGTCGGCGTACCCGGGGCCGTCCACGCCGTACTTCTCGCGCAGCCACGCCTCGTCGGTCACCTGGAGCGTGCCGACCCCCTTGAGCGGGTACAGCACGCGCCGCTGCCGGGCGTCGTCCACCAGCTGGTACAGGTCCCGGTCGCCGGTGACGATGTCCACCGGGCCGGTCGCCCGGGCCGTCAACGTGCCGATGACGTCGTCCGCCTCGTACCCCGCCACCCCCACCCGGGCGATCCCGAACGCGTCCAGCGCGGCCTCGATGATCGGCACCTGCGGGGCCAGGGTGTCCGGGACCTCCTCCGCGTCCGGACCCGCCTCGGACTCCTGTGCCACCCGGTGCGCCTTGTACGAGGGGATCAGCTCCACCCGCCAGTGCGGCCGCCAGTCGGCGTCCATGCACGCCACCAGGTCGTCGGGGCGGTGGTCCTGGACGAGGCGCGCGATGAAGTCCAGGAGCCCGCGCACCGCGTTGACCGGGGTCCCGTCGGGCGCCCGTACGGAGTCCGGCACCCCGAAGTACGCGCGGAAGTAGAGCGAAGCGGTGTCGAGAAGCATCAGGCGTCGGGTCACGCTCCGATCATGCCGTACGACACGGACAGTGACGAGGCGGCCACCGGAGTTCACCGGCGGCGTAGTGCGGTCCGCCGGTCCACGCGAAACCGGGGGTGGATGCTGCGTAAGGTGCTTACAGCACACCCATGTGCGCCGGACAAGGGGAGGGCAGCCCCGACATGGACGACAAGGAAAAGGACAAGGACGTCAAGGAACCGCTTCGGGTGGGAGTGGCCGTGCGCAAGCGCCGCCGGGCCCTGGGCCTCACCCTCGCCGCCGTCTCGGCACGCAGCGGCCTCTCGGTGCCCTTCCTCAGCCAGATAGAGAACGAGCGGGCCCGGCCGAGCATGCGCTCGCTGGAGCGGGTCGCCGACGCGCTGGACACCACGGCCGTCGAGCTCCTGGAGGCGTCCGACACCGCGCGCACCGTCGACCTCGTACGGGCCGCCGACGACTCCGGGCTGGAGCCGGCGGCCGGGGTGCGCCCGCTGGTCCGCGGGCACCACCAGCTGCACGCCCTGGAGTTCACCGGCGACCAGGACGCCGGACGCGAGTACCAGCACCGCAACGACGAGCTGATGTACGTCGTCTCCGGCGCCTGCCAGGTCGAGGCCGAGGGGCGGGCCTACCGGCTGGAGTGCGGCGACGCGCTGTTCCTGTCCGGAGGGGTGCGCCACCGGTGGCGGTCGGTCACCGAGGACACCCGGATCCTGGTGGTCGCGGTGGGCGACCACATCCACGCCACGTCCGAGCCGCCCGACCCCGGCCGGTGAGCGCCGTGGGCCCGCGGGTCGTCTCCCTGGTGCCGTCGCTGACCGAGGCGGTGGCGCACAGCGCGCCGCCCGGACTGCTCGTGGGCGTCACCGACTGGTGCACGCACCCGGCCGGGCTGGACGCCGTACGCATCGGCGGGACGAAGAACCCCGACGTGCCGGCGATCGTGGCGCTGCGACCCGACCTGGTGGTCGCCAACGAGGAGGAGAACCGGGAGGCGGACCTGGCGGCGCTGCGCGCGGCGGGGCTGCCGGTGCTGGTGACCGGGATCCGCGACCTGCGGCAGGCGTTCGCCGAGCTCGACCGGCTGCTGACCGGCGCGCTGGGGCTGGCGCGCCCGGGCTGGCTGGCGGACGCCGAGAGGGCGTGGGCGCGGGTGGAGCCGGCGGCCGTGCGGCGGGCCTTCGTCCCGGTGTGGCGGCGGCCGTGGATGGTGCTGGGCCGTGACACCTTCGCCGGGGACCTGCTCGCCCGGCTGGGCGTGGTCAACGCGTACGGCTGCCACCCCGAGCGGTACCCGCGGGTGCCGGCCGAGGAGCTGGCCGCCTCCGGCTGCGACCTGGTGGTGCTGCCCGACGAGCCCTACCGCTTCACCGCCGACGACGGGCCCGAGGCCTTCCCCGGCATCCCGGCCGCCCTGGTCAGCGGCCGCCACCTGACCTGGTACGGGCCCTCGCTGGTCGAGGCTCCGCAGGTGCTGGCGCAGGCGCTCGGCGAGGCGCGGTCCCGGCCCGTGGCGCCGTAGCGGCGTAGCGGCGGTACGGACCCGGGGTGCCGGGGCCGGGGGTGCCGGGGCCGGGGGGTTTCAGCGCGGGGCGGCCAGGAGCCGGCCGGCGGCCAGGCCGCGCAGGGTGCGGGCGGCGGCGGTCAGCCAGGCCGCCACCAGCAGGGCGAACAGCGCCGCCGCGAGCCAGCCGAAGGCGGCCAGACCGGTGTGCCGCGCCAGGCCCTCGGCGGCGGTGACGCAGGTGCCGACGGGGAAGGTGAACGCCCACCAGGTCATCGCGAACGGCATACCCGCCCGGGCCGCCCGGACCACCATCGCCGCGGCCAGCGCCAGCCACAGCAGGGCGAAACCGATGACCGGCACCCCGTAGACCACGGCGAAGGCGGCGAGGCCGTCCGCGTACGGGGCGCCGACGGAGCCGTGGGCCTGGTCGGCGAGCTGGCCCGCCGCGGTGACGGACTGGCCCATGGGGCCGAGCACCAGGAACAGGGTCGGGGTCAGGGTGAGCGGCAGCGGTCCGCCGACGATCAGCCGGCCGAGGATCAGCGGCAGCATCGTCAGGGTGGCCAGCAGGCTGATGCCGAACATGGCGTAGCAGGCCAGCAGCAGGGTCTCGCGGGGCTGGCCGGCGGGCAGGTGCGGGACGAGCAGCGGGCCGACGGCGGCGGAGACCATCGGGCTCACCACCGGCAGCAGCCAGACGGGGCTCGCCTGGGAGGCCTCGACCTTGTGCCGGACGACCATCAGGTACGGGACGGCGACGGCGGCGGCCAGCCCGACTGCGGTGCCGGCGGTGAAGAGCACGGCGCCCACGGCGACCGCGGCGCCCTCGCCGATCAGCTCCTTGCCGACGGCCATGGTGGCGCCGCCGACCGCCAGCAGGGCCATGGCCAGACAGCCGTAGAACGGGGCGACGGCCGGGTCGAGCAGGTGGGCGCGGGCCTGGTCGCGGTGGTGCAGCCAGTGGCCGGCGCGGGCGGTGAGCACCACGGCGAGGGTGGCGGCGGAGAGCGCCCAGACCGCCTGGCAGACGGTGTGCAGGCCGGGTACGGCGTACGGGAAGGACGCGCCGGCGGTGGCGACGACGGCCGTGCCCATCACGCAGGCGTACCAGTTCGGGCCCAGGTGTCGTAGGGCCGGGAGGCGCCGACGCTGCGGGGTGGGCAGGTCGAAGGCGCGGGTGTGGAGGTGTTCGGGGTGCCGGGTCTCGGCGACGGTGGCCATGCCCTCAACCCTCGCGCCGGGGCGCCGGCCGCCGTAGAGGTCGTCCTCCTATGGGGTCATAAACTGTTCTTATGAGCGATGTGAGCGTGCCCCTGGCCCACCGGGTGCCCGACCTGGGCGCCCTGGAACTGCTGCTGGCCGTGGCCCGGCTCGGCAGCCTGGGGGCGGCCGCCCGCGCGCTGGGCATCACCCAGCCCGCGGCCAGCAGCCGGATCCGGGCGATGGAGGCGCGGCTGGGGGTGGCGCTGGTGGACCGCTCGCCGCGCGGCTCGACGCTGACCGCCGAGGGCGCGCTGGTCACGGACTGGGCGCAGCGCGTCGTGGAGGCGGCCGAGGCCTTCGACGCGGGCGCGCAGGCGCTGCGCGGGCGGCGGGACTCCCGGCTGCGGGTGGCGGCCAGCATGACCATCGCGGAGTACCTGCTGCCCGGCTGGCTCATCGCCCTGCGCGCGGACCGGCCGGGCACCGCGGTCTCGCTCCAGGCCGGGAACTCGGCCCTGGTCGCCGCCAGGGTGCTCGCGCACGAGGCCGACCTGGGCTTCGTGGAAGGCGTGTCGGTGCCCGACGGGCTCTCCTCGGCCGTGATCGCCCAGGACCGGCTGGTCGTCGCGGTCGCCCCCGGCCACCCGTGGGCCCGCCGCTCCGCCCCCGTGCCGGCGGCCGAACTGGCCCGCACCCCGCTGGTGCTGCGGGAGCGGGGGTCGGGCACCCGGCAGGTCCTGGACGCGGCCCTGGCCGGGCACGGGGGACTGGCCGAGCCCCTGCTGGAGCTGGCCTCGACGACCGCCGTGAAGGCGGCGGCGGTCAGCGGGGCCGGGCCGTGCGTGCTGTCGGAGCTGGCGGTGGTGGACGAGCTCGGCGGGCGGCGGCTGGTCGAGGTGCCGGTCGCGGACGCGGTGCTGCGGCGTGCGCTCCGCGCGGTCTGGCCCGCCGGTACGCGCCCGGCGGGGCCGGCGCGCGACCTGCTTTCGCTGACGCGGGGCGGGGCCTCTTCCCCACCCCGCCCCTTCCCGTAACCGGGGCTGCCGCCCCGGACCCCGCCCCTTGCCGTCCGTTGTGGCTGGTCGCGCAGTTCCCCGCGCCCCTGACGGGGCACGATCCAGCCCCGGGGGCCCAGCCATTTCCAGCCCCGCCGGCGTTTGAGGCGCGGGGGTCCGGGGGCGGAGCCCCCGACAGCGTCCCGCGGCTCAGGTCACGGCGATTGCCGTGCGGGCCGCCGCCGCGTCGACCATGGCGCCCATCACGCGGGTGTCCTTGTCGCGCTCCGGGTGCCACTGCACGCCCATGACCCAGCGGTCCGGATCGGGCAGCTCGACCGCCTCGACCGTGCCGTCGGCCGCGTACGCCGAGGCGATCAGGCCGCGGCCCAGGCGGTCGACGGCCTGGTGGTGGTACGTCGGGACCTCCGCCTCCTCCGGCACCAGCGCGGCGTACCGGGTGCCCGCGACCGGGCCGACCGGGTGCCAGGACATCACGCCGGGCGCCTCGACGTGCCCGTCCAGGTGCTGGATCAGCGTGCCGCCCAGGGCCACGTTCAGCGCCTGCATGCCCCGGCAGATGCCGAGCACCGGCATGCCGGTCTCCAGTGCGGCCCCGAGCAGGGCCAGTTCCCAGGTGTCCCGCTCCGTGGCCGGCGCCCCGGTGCGCGGGTCGCGCGGGGCGCCGTAGCGGGCCGGGTCCACGTCCGGACCCCCCGCCACGACCAGGCCGTCCACCCGGCTCAGCACCTCCGCCGCCGACTCCGGCTCGTCCGGCGGGAGCAGCACGGCCGCGCCGCCCGCCGCCTGGACCAGCCGGTGGTAGCCGGTCGGGGTGAGGACCGTGGGGACGTCCCACACGCCGTAGCGGGTGGACTCCTCCACGTAGGTGGTGATGCCGATGAGCGGCCTGGGCACGGCGGTGACCTCCACGGGTGTGTGCCGGAACGGAGCGGGGGGCGGGGCGGGGGGGGGGGGAAGTGCGGTCAGTCGCGGGTCAGTTCGGCCTCGGCCGCCGCCAGCGCGGCGAACTCCTCCTCGGGGGCGGAGGCGACCAGCCGGTGCCGACTGTAGAGCGCGAAGTAGGCGAGCGCGGCGGCGTACACGGCCAGTGCGATGAATGCGGCGACGATGTCCACCAGGAAGGTGGCGACCAGGGCCGACAGGGCCAGTACGAAGGCCACCGTCGACGTGGCGACCCCGCCCGGAGTGCGGTACGGCCGCGGCAGGTTCGGCTCCCGGCGGCGCAGCACGATGTGCGACAGGGCCATCAGGGCGTACGAGATGGTCGCGCCGAACACCGCGATGTTGAGCATGCGCGGCCCGTTCCCGGTGGCGGCGGCCAGCGCGAAGCCGATCGCGCCGGGGATCAGCAGGCCCAGGTACGGGGCCTTGCGCTGCGAGGTCAGGGACAGGAAGCGGGGCAGGTAGCCGGCCCGGGAGAGGGCGAACAGCTGGCGCGAGCCCGCGTAGATGAGGGAGAAGAACGAGGCCACCAGCCCTGCCAGGCCCGCGTAGTTGACGAAGGTCTTCAGCCAGGACAGCCCGTCGGCTCCGTCCAGCGCGACCACGAGCGGGTTGCCGGCCTCCTTGACGGCGTCGGCGCCGCGCGCACCGGTCGAGGCGAGGAAGGTGACGAGCGCGAGCAGGACCAGGACGCCCATGGCGATGGACAGCGCCTTCGGCATCGAGCGCACCGGGTCCTTGGCCTCTTCGGCCGCCAGCGGTACGCCCTCCACGCCGAGGAAGAACCACATGCCGAAGGGGAACGCCGCCCAGATGCCGAGGATGCCGAGCGGCAGCCAGGAGCCGGCGCCGAAGGCGGTGGGGTCGACCGGGATGTCGTCGAGTTTGGCGGCGTCGAATTCGGTGAAGGCTCCGACGGCGAAGACCAGCAGGGCGGCGACCGCGACGGCCGTGACGACCAGCGAGAAGCGCAGGGCCTCGCCCACGCCCCACAGGTGGATGCCGATGAAGACGACGAAGCAGGCCAGGTAGACGGGCCAGCCGGAGGTGAGGCCGAAGAGGCCGAGCGACTCGACGTAGTCGCCGATGAAGATGACGATCGCGGCGGGCGCGAGGATGTACTCGATGAGGATCGCGGTGCCGGTCAGGAACCCGCCCCACGGGCCGAGCGCACGCCGGGCGAAGCCGTAGCCGCCGCCGGCGGTGGGCAGGATCGCGGACAGCTCGGCGAGGGAGAAGACCAGGCAGGCGTACATGGCGCCCATCAGGGCGGTGGCGATGGCGAGTCCGCCGAAGCCGCCCTCCTTCAGGCCGACGTTCCAGCCGGAGAAGTCCCCGGAGACGACGTACGCGACGCCGAGGCCGGTGAGCAGCAGCCAGCCCGCGGAGCCGCGGCGCAGGGTGCGGCGTTCGAGGTAGCCGGCGTCGCCCTCGGGCGACGGTGCGGGGGCGGGCACGGTTGCGGGGCGTGCCTCGATGTCGTCGGCCATGTGCGCTCCTGCCTCAGGGCAATGGTTTTGCCGCGTACCTTTGCCTGTCGAGGGGGGAGCGCGCAAGACCTGTGCGTTAAACCGCGGTTACGTCGGCCTGCGCGGCGGGCGGGCGCGGGCGCCAGGTCCGGCCGGTGGCCCGTCCCCGGCCCGCCGCCGGCCCGCCGCCCCGCCCGGCCGTCACGTGAGGAAGCCACGCAGCAGCGCCGCCGTGCCGCAGCAGTGCTCCCGCATCACCGCGCGGGCCGCCTCGGCGTCCTGTTCCAGCACCGCCTCCACCAGCACGGTGTGCTGCTGCTGGGAGTGCTCCAGGTTGCGCACCAGCAGCGGGATGCAGTCCAGCAGGTCGTTCACCGTGGCCCGGACCGCCGCGTACTGGGCCGTCAGGGTGGCGGAGCCGGCGAGCTCGCACAGGGCCAGGTGGAAGAGGGTGTCCTGGCGCCGGTAGTCGGCCAGCGGCGCGTCGTGGGTGGCGGCGAGCGCCGCCAGCAGCCGCTCGCGCCCGTCCGGGGTCAGCCCGTGGGAGGCGCACAGGCCCGCCGCGCCCACTTCCAGCACCTCGCGGAAGCGCAGGACGTCCTCGATGTCCACCGCCGCGACCCGGCGGCGCAGCTCCTCCTCCGCGCCCCCGGCCGGGGTGTCGGGCCGGGCCAGCACGAACGTTCCGCCGTACCGGCCGCGCCGCGCCTCCACCAGGCCCTGGTCCTGGAGCACCTTGAGCACCTCGCGCAGGGTCACCCGGCTGATGCCCATCCGCTCCGCCAGCTCGCGCTCCGGCGGCAGCCGTTCGCCGGCGGGCACCAGGCCCAGGCGGACCACCTGGAGGATCTGCTCCAGGGCCTCCTCGAAGCCGTTGCCCGCCCGTACCTGGCGCAGCACGGGATTCAGCCTCCCCCAGCTGTCCGGGCCGGACTCCTCCGCCCGGGGGGACGCCCACGGAGGCGCCCCCGTGCCCGTACCGCCCTCGCCGGCCGTGTTCGACATATCGGCCCCTCCCCTTCCCAAGCAATGGTTCTGTTCAATACCTTAGGCGTACTCGGCTCACCGAAGGAGAGAATCCCGTGGTAGACCGCACGCCGCCGCTCACGCCCGAGGAGCTCCGTGTCCTCGTCGCGAGCGGTGAGATCGACACAGTCGTCCTGGCCTTCCCCGACATGCAGGGGCGGCTCCAGGGCAAGCGGTTCGCCGCACCGTTCTTCCTGGACGAGGTCCTGTCCCACGGCACCGAGGGCTGCAACTACCTCCTCGCCGTCGACACCGACATGAACACCGTCGACGGCTACGAGATGTCCTCCTGGGACCGGGGCTACGGCGACTTCGCCATGCTCCCCGACCTCGCCACCCTGCGCCGCGTCCCGTGGAACGAGGGCACCGCCATGCTGCTGGCGGACCTCGCCTGGAACGACGGCAGCCCCGTCGTCGCCGCCCCCCGCCAGATCCTGCGCCGCCAGCTGGAGCGCCTCGCCGAGCACGGGTTCACCGCCCAGGTCGGCACCGAGCTGGAGTTCATGGTCTTCCAGAACACCTACGAGCAGGCCTGGAACGCGCACTACCGCGGCCTGACCCCCGCCAACCAGTACAACATCGACTACTCGATCCTCGGCACCGGCCGCATCGAGCCCCTGCTGCGCCGCATCCGCAACGAGATGGCCGGCGCGGGGCTGACCGTGGAGTCCGCCAAGGGCGAGTGCAACCTCGGCCAGCACGAGATCGCCTTCCGCTACGACGAGGCCCTGGTCACCTGCGACCAGCACGCCATCTACAAGACCGGGGCCAAGGAGATCGCCGCCCAGGAGGGCGTCTCGCTGACCTTCATGGCCAAGTTCGACGAGCGCGAGGGCAACTCCTGCCACATCCACCTCTCGCTCACCGATGCCGACGGGCACAACGTGATGGCCGGGGACGGCCCGGGCGGGATGTCGGACACCATGCGCCACTTCCTGGCCGGGCAGCTCGCCGCGCTGCGCGACTTCTCCCTTCTCTACGCCCCGAACATCAACTCGTACAAGCGCTTCCGGCCCGGATCCTTCGCCCCCACCGCCGTCGCCTGGGGAGCGGACAACCGGACCTGCGCCCTGCGGGTGGTCGGCCACGGCCGCTCCATGCGCTTCGAGAACCGCCTCCCCGGCGGCGACGTCAACCCCCACCTCGCCGTCGCCGGCCTGGTCGCGGCCGGCCTCTACGGCATCGAGAACCGCCTGGAACTGCCCGAGCCCTGCCCCGGCAACGCCTACACCGGCGACTACGCCCACGTCCCCGCCACCCTGCGCGAGGCCGCCGAACTCTGGGAGAACAGCGAGATCGCCAAGGCCGCCTTCGGCCCCGAGGTGGTCGCCCACTACCGCAACATGGCCCGCGTCGAACTCGACGCCTACGACTCCGCGGTGACCGACTGGGAACTGCGCCGCTCCTTCGAACGTCTGTGAGGCCCCCCGTGTCCGATGCGCCGGACCCCGTCGCCCTGGAAGTGCTCAACCCGGCCACCGAAGAACTCGTCGCCCTCGTCCCGGCCGCCACACGGGACGACGTCGACGCCGCCGTCGCGCGGGCCGCCGCGGCCCAGCGCACCTGGGCCGCGGCCGCCCCCGCCGACCGCGCCCGGCTGCTGCGCCGCTTCGCCTCCGTGGTCGACGGCCACATCGAGGAGCTCGCCCAGCTGGAGGTCCGCGAGGCCGGGCACACCGTGGGCAACGCCCGCTGGGAGGCCGGCAACGTCCGCGACCTGCTCGACTTCGCCGCCGGCGGCGTCGAGCGGCTCTCGGGCCGGCAGATCCCCGTACCCGGCGGGCTCGACGTCACCTTCCTCGAACCCCTCGGCGTCATCGGCGTGATCGCCCCCTGGAACTTCCCGATGCCGATCGCCGCCTGGGGCCTGGCACCCGCCCTCGCCGCCGGCAACGCCGTCATCCTCAAGCCCGCCGAGACCACCCCCCTCACGGCACTGCGGCTGGCCGGACTCGCCCTCGAAGCCGGGATCCCCGAGCACCTCTTCCAGGTGCTCCCCGGCACCGGGCCGGTCGCCGGCGACGCCCTGGTCGAACACCCCGGCGTAGCGAAGATCGTCTTCACCGGCTCCACCCGGGTCGGCAAGCAGATCATGGCCAAGTGCGCGGACCGGGTGAAGCGGGTGACCCTGGAGCTCGGCGGCAAGAGCCCCAACATCGTCTTCGCCGACGCCGACCTCGACGCCGCGGCCGCCGCGGCACCGATGTCCTTCCTCGACAACACCGGCCAGGACTGCTGCGCCCGCACCCGCATCCTGGTCCAGCGCAGCGCCTACGACCGCTTCCTGGAGCTGCTCGCGCCCGGCATCGAGGGCGTGCGCGTCGGCGACCCCGCCGACGAGAAGACCCAGATGGGCCCGCTGATCTCGCGGGCGCAGCTGGACCGCGTCCGCTCCTACGTCCCCGACGGCCTGACCGCGATCCGCGGCACCGCCCCCGAGGGACCCGGCTTCTGGTACCCGCCCACCGTGGTCACCGGCGTCGCCCCCACCGCGCCGGTCGCCGCGGAGGAGGTCTTCGGCCCCGTGGCCGTCGTCCTGCCCTTCGAGGACGAGGCCGAGGCGGTGGCCCTGGCCAACGCCACCGAGTACGGGCTCTCCGGCTCCATCTGGACCCGCGACGTCGGCCGCGCGATCCGGGTCTCGCGGGCCGTCGCCGCCGGCAACCTCTCCGTCAACTCCCACAGCAGCGTCCGCTACTGGACCCCCTTCGGCGGCTACAAGCAGTCCGGGCTCGGCCGCGAGCTCGGACCCGACGCCCTCACCGCATTCACCGAGACCAAGAACGTCTTCATCAGCACGGAGGCCTAGAAACCCATGTCCCGTCAGCCCACCGAAGAGACCGCAGAGACCGCAGAGCCCGCGGAGATCGTCTGCCGCCGCCTGGTCGGCCGTACCGCCGTCATCACCGGAGCCGGCAGCGGCATCGGCCTCGCCACCGCGCGCCGCCTGGCCTCCGAGGGCGCGAACGTCGTCTGCGGCGACATCGACGAGAAGGCCGGCAAGGCCGCCGCCGAAGAGGTCGGCGGCACCTTCGTCAAGGTCGACGTCACCGACCCCGAGGAGGTCGAGGCCCTGTTCCGTACGGCCTTCGACACCTACGGCTCCGTCGACATCGCCTTCAACAACGCCGGCATCTCCCCGCCGGACGACGACTCCATCCTCACCACCGGCCTGGAGGCGTGGAAGCGGGTCCAGGACGTCAACCTCACCTCCGTCTACCTGTGCTGCAAGGCCGCCCTGCCCTACATGCAGCGCCAGGGCCGCGGCTCGATCATCAACACCGCCTCCTTCGTGGCGATCATGGGCGCGGCCACCTCCCAGATCTCCTACACCGCCTCCAAGGGCGGCGTGCTGGCCATGTCCCGCGAGCTCGGCGTGCAGTTCGCCCGCGAGGGCATCCGGGTCAACGCCCTGTGCCCCGGCCCGGTCAACACCCCGCTCCTGCAGGAGCTGTTCGCCAAGGACCCGGAGCGGGCCGCCCGCCGCCTGGTGCACATCCCGCTCGGCCGGTTCGCCGAGGCCGAGGAGATCGCGGCCGCCGTGGCCTTCCTCGCCAGCGACGACTCCTCCTTCATCAACGCCACCGACTTCCTGGTCGACGGCGGCATCTCGGGCGCGTACGTCACCCCGCTGTAGGCCCCCGGCGCCCGCCGCACCGGGCGAAGATCTCCCCCCACCCGGCAGCCGGGCGTCGTGACGACGTCCGGCTGCCGCGCTTTTCCCGCGCCGCGCCTTCCTGTTCAGCGGAAGGACGGTCAGTGGGAAGGACGGTCAGTGGGACGGGCCCTGGGACCGCCGGGCCCGCATGGCCTCGCGCTGGAGCTCCCAGGCGTCCGCCACCGGTCCCACGTGCCCGAGCTTGTCGGGGTTGGCCACCGTGTGGATCGCCTGGATCCGCCCGTCCAGCACGTCGAGGGCCCAGGTGTTCGCCACCCGGCCGTGCCGGTCGCGCAGGACCGCGCCCGGCAGGCCGTTGACCTCGCACGGCTCCAGCGTCACCTCGATCCGCATGAGCAGCGGGAAGAACGCGGCCAGCAGCCGGGCCACGTTGTCGGTGCCCACGACGCTCCGGGCCAGCGCCGGGGCCTTCCCGCCGCCGTCCCCGACCAGCTGGACGTCGGCGGCGAGCAGCTCCCGCAGGGCGTCGACGTCGCCCTCCCGGAGCGCGTCGAAGAACCGCGCCGCCAGCTCGTCCCGCTCCCGGCGGTCCGCCTCGAAGCGCGGCCGGCCCGCCTCCATGTGCCGCCGCGCCCGCACCGCGAGCTGGCGGCAGGCCGCCTCCGAGCGCCCCACCGCCGAGGCGACCTCGGGAAAGCCGAAGGCGAACACCTCCCGCAGCACGAAGACAGCCCGCTCCAGCGGGCTGAGCCGCTCCAGCAGCAGCAGGGCCGCCATCGACACCGAGTCGGCCAGCTCCGCCGAGCGCGCCGGGTCCTCGTAGGGGTCGGTGAGCAGCGGCTCGGGCAGCCACTGGCCGACGTAGCTCTCCCGCCGGACGCGGGCCGAGCGCAGCACGTCGATCGCGATCCGGGTCACCGTGGCCGAGAGGAAGGCCTTGACCGACGCCGGGCGCGTGGCGGAGGCCTCGTAGCGCAGCCAGGTCTCCTGGACCGCGTCCTCGGCCTCGCTCACGGTGCCCAGGATCCGGTAGGCGATCGAGAACAGCAGCGGCCGCAGCTCCACGAACTCCTCGGTCCGCGTCCTGCCGGCTCCCGCGTCGCCGCCGCCGGCCGCCGCACCACCCCGGGCCCCGAACCGCCCGTCCTCGAACACCCGCATGCTCCCCGCCCTCCCGATCGCGGCCCCGTTCCCGTTTACGGAGTCCGCCTGCGACACATGAGACGAGACGGCCGGGCGGTCTGTGACATCGGGGGGCGGGCCTTCCGGAGGAAGGTGCGGTCAGAGGAAGGTGCGGCCCTCGCCCCGGTACGTCGGGACGGTGTCCGTGACCCGGTCGCCCCGGACCAGGTGCAGCTCGTCGAACCGCTCGCACAGCTCGCCCGCCTTGGCGTGCCGGAACCACACCCGGTCGCCGATCAGCAGGTCGTCGGCCGGGGCGCCGATCAGCGGGGTCTGGACCTCGCCGGCCCCCTCCTTGCGGTCGTAGCGCAGCCCCTGCGGCAGGTACGGGACGGGCAGCCGGTCGGGGCCCGCGGCGCCCGAGGCCGGGTAGCCGCCGCCGAGCACGGTCACCACGCCCACGCCGGGCCGGCGTACCACCGGCTGCGCGAAGAGCGCGGCCGGGCGCCCGCGGAAGGAGCTGTAGTGGTCGAACAGCCGGGGCACGTACAGCCCCGACCCGGCCGCGATCTCCGTGACCGCGTCCTCGGCGGCGGTCTGCTGGACGCTGCCGGTGCCGCCGCCGTTGACGAACTCCAGGTCCGGGACCACCTCGCGGACCGCCCGCACCGCCTGCGCACGGCGCACGGCCAGCTCGGTACGGGCCGTGCGCTGCATCAGCCGTATCGCCTGGGAGCGCAGCGGGTGGCCGGCCACGGAGTCGCCGACCCCGGCGATGTGGCCCTCGTACCCCATCAGCCCGACCACCCGGAAGCCGGGCCGGGCGGTCACCGCACGGGCCAGCGCGGCCAGCTCGGCCGGCTCGCGGACCGGCGAGCGGCGGGCCCCGAAGCGGACCATGCCGGCCAACAGGTGCAAGGAGGTGTCGAGTTCGAGGCAGACCCGGATCTCCTGGCGGCCGCCGTCGCGGGCCCGGTCGATCAGCTCCAGCTGCGACTGGTCGTCCACCATGACGGTGACGGCGGCGGCGAGCTTGGGGTCGCAGGCCAGCTCGGCGAAGCCGCGGCGGTCGGCGGACGGGTAGGCCAGCAGGACGTCCTCGAAGCCGGACCGGGCCAGCCAGAGCGACTCGGCCAGCGTGTACGACATGATCCCCGCGAAGCCGGGCCGGGCCAGCACCCGTTCCAGCAGCGCCCGGCACCGTACGGACTTGCTGGCGACCCGGACGGGCTTGCCCCCGGCCCGGCGCACCAGGTCGTCCGCGTTCGCGTCGAACGCGTCGAGGTCCACGACGGCCAGGGGCGCGTCGAGATGGGCGGTGGCCTTGTCGTAGCGGGCCCGATCGGCGGCGGGGGAAGTCATGCGCGCAGCTTGCCAGACCGCTCTACCCGTGGGTAGGGCCCGGCCGAGGCCAGCCGCCGCGAACGGGCCGTAAAGTACGGGCAGGCAGCCGCGAGGGCACGGAACGGGGGGCGGAGCCACGCATGACGACGTCCGACCCACACACTGCTCCCACCTCGGGACCCGCCTCGGGACCATCCCTCCCGACGCCCCTGCCCAATGACACCGGCCCCGCGCCCGCGGCCGTCGGCCCCGCCTACGAGATCGCACCGCCCGTGCCGTCCGTGCCGGGCGCGGACCCTGCTGCGCGGGGCGCCGGCTCTGGCCCTGCCGGGCCGGCCGCGGCCGCGCCCGGTCATGGCGAGCTCACGCCGCTAGGC
>NZ_WTFF01000419.1 GCF_019400985.1 Streptomyces bambusae | reverse complement strand
GGCCTGGACCCGGCCGCGGCCCGCCGCGTCCTCGCCCCCACCGGCTACGCCGCCCCGCACCTGCCACCCCCGTACGGCCGCGGCGCCGGCCCCGCCGAGCAGCTCGTCGTGCAGCAGGAGCTGGCGGCGGCCGGGGTCCGGCTCGCCGACCTGGGCATCGCGACCTGGGTCGTGCCCTCGCTCCTCGCGTACGGCACCCCCGAGCAGCAGGAGCGCTACGTACTGCCCACCCTGCGCGGGGACCTGGCCTGGTGCCAGCTCTTCTCCGAGCCCGAGGCCGGCTCCGACCTCGCCGGGCTGCGCACCCGCGCCGAGCGGACCGCGGACGGCGGCTGGCGGATCAACGGCCAGAAGGTGTGGACGAGCGCCGCGCACAGCGCCGACCACGGCATCCTGCTCGCCCGCACCGACCCGCGGGCCCCCAAGCACCGGGGGCTCGGCTACTTCGTCGTGGACATGAAGCACACGCCCGGGATCCGCATTCGCCCCCTCAAGGAGATCACCGGCGAGTCCCTCTTCAACGAGGTCTGGTTCGACGACGTACTCCTGCCGCCGGACGCGCTGGTCGGCGCGCCCGACGAGGGCTGGCGGGTCGCCCGCAACACCCTGGGCAACGAGCGCGTGCACATGGCCGACCAGGTGGCCTTCGACGCGGACCTGGAGGCGCTCGTCGAGCAGTCCGCCGGCCTCGACGACGCCTTCCGCGCCCGGATCGGGGCCCTGGCGGCCGAGGCGCACGCCCTGGCCTGCATCGGCCTGCGCACCACCCTCCAGCAGGTGTCGGGGCTGGAGCCGGGCGCGGGGGCCTCGGTGCGCAAGCTCGTCCAGACCCCGCACCAGCAGCGGACCGCCGAGCTCGCGCTCGAACTGCTGGGCCCGGCGGGCGCGGTGCGCGAGGGGGCGGGGGCGCGGGCGGTGCACGGCGTGCTGATGTCGCGCTGCCTGACCATCGCCGGAGGCACCACCCAGGTCCAGCTCAACGTCGTCGCCGAGCGGATCCTCGGCCTGCCGCGGGACTGAAGGAGATCACGGACATGAAGGCGTACGTCGTCGGTGTCGGCATGACAAAGTTCGAGAAGCCGGAGTCGAGGGACTGGCAGTACTGGGACATGGCGAGGGAGGCCGGGACCGCGGCCCTCGCGGACGCCGGCATCGGCTACGACGAGGTCGAGCAGGTGCCCGTCGGGTACTGCTTCCAGGCCTCGACGGCCGGCCAGCGGGCCGCGTACGAGCTGGGGCTGAGCGGGGTGCCGGTCTACAACGTCAACAACAACTGCGCCACCGGCTCGACGGCGCTGATGCTGGCCCGGCAGTTCGTCGAGGGCGGGATCAGCGACTGCGTACTGGCGCTGGGCTTCGAGAAGATGAAGAAGGGCGCGCTGGGCGGCGGGGCGGACGGGGGAGACTTCAGGAGCTCCCCGGTGGCCCGGCACTACGGGATCATGGCCGCCGGGCACGGCTTCGAGATGACCCCGCCCACCGCGCAGATCTTCGGCAACGCGGCGCGCGAGCACATGGAGCGGTACGGGACGACGGCCGCGCAGCTGGCGGCGGTGGCCGAGAAGAACCACCGGCACAGCGCGAACAACCCGAACGCGCAGTTCCAGGACGTGTACACGGTGGCGGAGGTCCTGGCCGCCAAGGAGATCCACCGGCCGCTGACCAGGCTCCAGTGCTCGCCGACCTCGGACGGGGCGGCCGCCGCGGTCGTCGTCTCCGAGCGCTTCGTCGTGCGGCACGGGCTGCACGACCGGGCGGTGGAGATCGTGGCCCAGGCGATGACCACGGACACGGAGGAGTCCTTCGCCTCCGGCTCGTGCATCGACGCGGTCGGCAGGCCGATGACCGCGGCCGCCGCCCGGCAGGTCTACGAGGCGTCCGGGCTCGGCATCGAGGACGTGGACGTGATCGAGCTGCACGACTGCTTCTCGGTCAACGAGCTGCTGACGTACGAGGCGCTGGGCATGTGCGCGCCGGGGGCGTCGGGGAAGCTGGTGGAGTCGGGTGCGACGACGTACGGCGGCCGGTGGGTGGTGAACCCGTCCGGCGGCCTGATCTCCAAGGGGCACCCGCTGGGGGCGACCGGCCTGGCGCAGGCCGCGGAACTGGTCTGGCAGCTACGGGGCGAGGCGGGCCCCCGCCAGGTGGCGGGAGCCCGGACCGGCCTGGCGCACAACATCGGGCTGGGCGGGGCGGCGGTGGTGACCCTGCTCAGGCGCTGACCGCGTACTAGCCGCGAGCGTGGTCCAGCACGCGGCGTTCGGCCTCTTCCACCGTGAGGCGGGCGGACGTGGCGCCGCCCGCCGCCCGGACGGCTCCCCGGACCAGGGCCAGGTAGAAGAGCGCGGGGGCGCAGGGGGCCCACAGGGGGGTCTGGTGGAGGAAGGTGAGCACGGACTCGGGGTCGTTCGGGGTGAAGGCGTACTGGTCATGCTCCCACTTGTCCTCGATCCCGCGGCCCCAGCGGGAGCGCAGCTCCTCCTCGCCGAGATCCTCCAGGACCGCGCGGAAGAACACCGACCACTGGTTGTTGCGCAGGTCCAGGCCGAAGCCGAGCAGCTCCAGATCGACCCGGTCGGCGTCCTGGACCGCCAGCTCCTCGCGCAGGGCCCGGCGTGCGACCCGGTGGAGGTTCACCTCGCCCGTGGGGGACAGGTCGTGGTTGGCGGCCAGGCCCTCGTTGGCGGAGGAGTTCCAGCGGGAGGCGTTCGGGCCCGCCACCTTGGCGCTGCGGTGGGAGAACAGCATCTTGCCGTCCTTGCCGGTCTCCACCGCCACGTTGACCCCGAGGCTGCAGAACATCCACGGCGGCGCGTCCATCGGATCGGCGTCCTCCAGGTACTGCTTGCGCAGGGTGGACCCGTTCTTCAAGGTGCGGCCGAGGTTGAGCGACGTGGTGAGGAAGTCGTAGTAGTCGGCGTCGAGGAGGGAGAGCGTGACCTGGGGCCACTCCGCCGTGTGGGTGCGGGAGACCACCAGGCTCTCCACCGCGAAGCGCGGGTTGTTCCACCGGTACGGCTCACCGGCGGCCTGCTTGCGGGCCTCCTCGTCCTCGATCTCGCGCCGCCACAGCCCGAGCTCGTCGGGGAACTGCACCCTGCGGTTCTGGTAGAGGACGCGGATGTTCTCCTCCAGGATCGGACGCGTCCCGTCCCCCTCGTAGAGGTGGCAGTCGGTCACCTTTCCGACGATCGAGAACCGGTCCCGGTGTGCCATCAACTCTCCTTCGAAGATTACGAGTTGGGCCTACAGTATGCGGAAGGGGAGCTGGGGGCGGGAGGGCGCGATTGTCCGGGGAACGGGGACGGGAGCGAGGACGGGAGCGGGGACGGGGACAGGGGCGGGACGCGTTCCGGGCCGGAGGGCTCGTGGGTGTTCTTGCCATCGACACCTACGACAAACCGGCCGGCCGCGAGGTCCTGCAGCACATCGGGGCGGAGAGCGCCCACTTCGCCGGCATCGCCCGGAACCGACTGGGCTTCGGCAACGCCGTACGGGGACCCGAAGGGCTCTCCCACGCCGAGGTGTCGGGGTGGCTCGACGACTTCCTGGAGCACGGTGCGGAGCGGCGGCTGCTCTACTGGACCGGCCACGGGGTCGAGACCAGGGACGGCTTCCACCTCGCCTGCCGGGACAGCTGGACGGACGACGGCTTCGACCCGTCGCGCGCCGTGGGCCTGACCGAGCTCGTCGACCGCGTGCTCGGAGCCCGCCACCAGGCCCACACGCTGGTCGTGCTCGACGCCTGCTCCTCCCACGGGCACCTGCGGCAGGCGCTGCGCCGGGCGGTCAGCAAGGAACGCGCCGCGGTGGCCCATGCGTACGAGACCTCCACCAGCGGCTTCGCCCTGATCGGCACCTCCGGGGTGGGCGAGATGATCCGGGAGGGGCTCTGGCTGACATGGCTCTCCAGGGCCCTGGAAAAGCCGGAGCTGGAGGTGTCCGACCACTCCCGGCCCATGCACCGCTCGCACCTCTACCTCTCCGTCCCGTACCTCGTCGAGGCCATCGACCAGGAGGCCGCCGCGGACGGCCTGGAGACCGGGGACGAGCGCCCGGGTTTCGAGACGGTCCGGCAGCTGCCCAACAACTTCCTGCACAACCCGTACTTCGACGACGAGCAGGACGACGGCCGGGGACTGTGGGACCGCCCCGCCGTGCTCGCGGACGATGCGCCGCTGCCGTGGTCCGAGGAGGCCGCCTTCCTGCTGCAGGAAGGCGGGGCACTGGAGCGGGAGTTCCGGGGCCGGCACGTGGCGCTCAGCCGCCTGGTGCGCTGGCTGGACACCGTCTCCCACGGCATACAGGTTGTCACGGGACCCGGCGGATCCGGCAAGACCGCCCTGCTCGGCATGCTCGCCCTGCTGTCCGTGGCCCGGCGGGGGCAGCGCCTCGACCCGCAGCCCCCACCGCAGATCTGCCCCCGGCCGGGCACCGTCCACGCCCTCCTCAGCTGCCGCGACCGTTCGCTCGGGGCGCTGGCGGACGCCGTGTGGGCGGCCTTGGGGGCGTTCCCGGAGATGCCGCCCAAGCCGGAGCGTGCGTACGACGCCGAACGCTGCGCGCAGGCCGTGGCGGACCTGGCGCGCCAGGTCGGCGCGCTCAACCTGGTCTTCGACGGGCTCGACGAGGCGATGCCCGGACAGGCCCACGAGATCGCCCGCCACCTGCTCAACCGGCTGGCCGAGCTGCCCGGGGTCAAGGTGGTCGTGGGCACCCGCCCGCGGCCCAGGCGCCGCCTGGCGGAGTCGGAGGCGGCCGAGAGCCTGCTGGACGTGCTCGACGGGAGCGCACCGCTGGCCCTGGGCGAGGACGAGGAGGCCGAGCGGGACATCGCGGCGATGGCGCGGGCCGTGCTCGCCTCGGGCGGGTCCGCCTATGCGGGGGACCGGCACCGGGCGGCACGCCGCGAGGCCGCCCAGATCATCGCCGAGGAGAGCGGCGGGCTGTTCCTCGTCGCACGGCTGATCGCCGGACAGCTGGCGCGCGGCACCCGGCGCCCGACGCAGAGCGAACTGACCGCCCTGTTCCGGCGGACCGGGTCCGGTCTGGAGACCTGGGTCCGCCGGGAGATCACCCACCTGGAGGAAGGCCGCCCCGGGCAGGTGGCCCGCGCCCTCGCCCCGCTCGCGCTGGCCCACGGCGGCGGGCTGACCGACCTCGGCCTGCTGACGGCCATGGCGGGCGCGCTGGCCGGCGGCTGTCCCCTCTACACATCTCCGACCCCACGCGACCCCGGCTGCTACCGTATGCCGTCTTCCGCTTGAGAAAACTACAGTACCAACATAGATTAGACGTTCACTGCGTCGTGCATG
>NZ_WTFF01000418.1 GCF_019400985.1 Streptomyces bambusae | reverse complement strand
GCCGCGAGGGCCTCGCCGAGGCGGACGCGGTGCGCGAGGTGTTCGGGGCGGCGGCCCCCGCCGACCTGACGCCGACCGCCCTGATCGGCGACACCGGCGCCGCCGCGGCCGCCTTCCAGGCCGCCGCCCTGCTGTCGTACGCCGAGGACCACGCCGCCGAGGCGGCCGGCCGGATCGGCGTGATCACCTCCGTGGACCGCACCGGCACCGTCGGCTGCGCCCTGCTCGGCCTGCGCTGAACGGCGTGCGCTGAACGGCGTGCACCCCTCACCATCCGCCCGCCCCGAAAGGACATGAACACCGTGCTGGACAAGGAAGAACTGCGCGCCCTCGTCGCCCAGGTGCTGGACGTCGACGTGACCGAGGTCGGCGACGACGTGAAGTTCGTCGACGACCTGGAGGTCGACTCGCTGATGGCCCTGGAGGTCGTCGTCGTGCTGGAGAAGAAGTACGGCATCAAGCTGCCGGAGTCCGAGCTCAAGCACATCGTCACCCTGCAGAGCGCCTACGACCTGCTGAGCGCCCGGATCGACACGGCCAAGGCGGCCTGATGCCCGCCGCCAGCCCACTTCGCGCCGCGGTCGAGGTGCTGCCCGCCGAGAGCGAGCTGAGCACCGCGGCCCGGTTCACGGTGGCGGACACCGAGACCGTGCTCCCCGGCCACTACCCGGGCTTCCCCATCTTCCCCGGCGTCTGCCTGGTCGAGTGCGCCCGGCAGGGCGCCGAGGCCACGCTGCCCGAGGGCGCCAAGGGGACCCGGCTCGCGGCCGTGGAGTCCACCCGGTTCACCGGACCGGTCTTCCCCGGCGACCGGGTCGACATCGCCATGGCGTGGAAGCAGACCCCGGCCGGCGACTGGCAGGTGCGGGCCAAGCTGTCCACCGAGCGGGGCGCCGCGGCCGGCGTACGGCTGCGCTACGCGGCCACCGCGACGGCGGCGGAAGGGGCGGCGGCATGATCGGCCAGCGCGACATCCGGGCCCGGCTGCCCCACCGCTTCCCCATGCTCCTCGTGGACCGTGTCGTCGACATCGTCCCCGGTGAGCGCCTGACCGCCCTCAAGGCGGTCACCTGCAACGAGCCCTGGTACGAGACGCTCGGCGCGGACACCCCGGACGAGGACTTCGCCTACCCGAGCTCCCTGCTCGTGGAGTCCTGGTGCCAGTCCGCCGGCGTCCTCGCCACCTGGGACGACCCCAACCCGGACGTGCTCGACGGCCAGGTGATGCTCTTCGGCGGGATGACCGGCGTCGAGCTCCACCGGCCGGTGCTGCCCGGCGAGGTCCTGGAGCACCGGGTGCGCCTGGACCGCAAGGTCGACGACACCCTGCTGTTCGAGGGCGAGACCCGTTCGGCCGGCGAGACGGTGATGACCGTCGGCCGGATCGTCATGGCCTTCCGCCCGGCGGCGGCGCTGCGCCCCGCCACCGCCTGAGGAGACGTAACGACATGTCAGACACCGCCAAGCGGGTGGCCCTGGTCACCGGCGGCTCCCGCGGCATCGGCCGCGCCACCGTCGAGGCGCTCGCCCGCGACGGCTTCGACGTGGCCTTCTGCTACCGCTCGGACGACGCCGCGGCCCGCACCCTGGAGAAGGCCGGCCAGGAGTACGGCGTCCAGGTCGTCGGCACCCGCGTCGACGTCGCCGACGGGCCGGCCGTACGGGCCTGGGTCGAGGCCACGGAGGAGCAGCTGGGCCCGGTCGACGCGGCCGTCACCGCCGCCGGTATCACCCGCGACAACCCGCTGGTCCTCATGGAGGACGAGGAGTGGCGCCAGGTGATCGACACCAACCTGGACGGCGTCTACCACGTCTGCCGCGCGGTGGTGTTCGGGATGATGAAGCGCCGGGCCGGCGCGATCGTCAACATCTCCTCGGTCGCCGGGGTCTACGGCCACGGCACCCAGACCAACTACTCCGCCTCCAAGGCGGGGATCATCGGCTTCTCCCGCGCCCTGGCCAAGGAGACCGGCCGCGCCGGCATCCGGGTCAACGCGGTCGCCCCCGGCTTCATCGACACCGACATGGTCGCCGCGATGAACGACAAGGCCCGCAAGGACGCCCTGTCCACGATCCCGCTGCGCCGCATGGGCACCGCGCAGGAGGTCGCCGACCTGGTCGCCTTCCTGGTCTCGGACAAGGCCGCGTACATCACCGGCGCCGTCCTGCAGATCGACGGCGGCATCACCATCTGAAGCCGTCCGGACCGGACCGTCCGGACCGGACCGTCCGGACCACCCGGAGCACCCGCACACGAACCGCTGGAGGCGGCGATGGCACGACGCGGACCGCGCTGGTACTTCTCCTTCCGCAGCCCCTACTCGTGGATGGCCTACCGGGACCTGGTGGACCACCACGCGGCCGTGGCCGGGGCGATCGAATGGCTGCCCTTCTGGGAGCCGGACGAGCCGGCCCTGGACGAGCTGGAGCGCAGCAACATCAAGCTCCCGTACGTCCCCATGTCCAAGGAGAAGCACCTCTACATCCTCCAGGACGTCCGGCGCCTGGCCCGGGCCCGCGGCCTGGACATGGTCTGGCCGGTGGACCCCGCCCCCCGCTGGGAGGTCTCCCACCTGGCGTACCTGGCCGCCGAGCGGCTCGGCGCCGGCCCGGAGTTCATCGCCGAGACCTACCGCGCCCGCTGGGAGCTCGGCGAGAACATCTCCGACCCCGGCACCATGCGCAAGATCGGCGAGACCCTGGACCTGGACCCCGAGGTGCTCGCCGGGGCCCACGAGGACCCCGAGATCCGCGAACTCGGACTGAAGGCGCTGAACTCCCTGCACCGCGACGGGGTCTTCGGCGTGCCCTTCTTCATCAGCGGCTTCGACAAGTACTGGGGCGTCGACCGGCTCCCCGACTTCGTCGAGCAGCTCGCCGCCCGGGCCGCCTGACCCGCGCGACCGCATCCCGTACCGCAACAGCACTGGAGGAAGAACCGGCCATGGCCACCAACCCGTTCGAGAACGACGACGCCCGCTACCTGGTCCTCGTCAACGAGGAGAACCAGCACTCCCTGTGGCCCGCCTTCGCCGAGGTCCCGGCCGGCTGGACCGTGGCGCACGGCGAGGACAGCCGCCAGGCGTGCCTGGACCACATCAACGAGAACTGGACCGACATGCGGCCGAAGTCGCTGGCGGTCGCCATGGACGCCGCCTGACGTCCCCCGCCGGGCGGCCGGGCAACGGGCGTTGGCAGCAATCTGCAACGCCCGTTGTCCATGTCCGGAGCCGATGACAGCGTGGCTCTCACGCAGCTTCCCAGAAAGCGATGCCGCTCATGACCCACTCCCTGATGTGCCTTCCGTTCGCGGGGGGCGGCGCCGGTTTCTACCGCGCCTGGAAAGACCTGCCCGCGCACGCACCGCGCATAGTCCCGATCCAGCTGCCCGGCCGCGAGGAGCTCTTCCTCGACGAGCCGTTCCACGACGCGATCGCGGCCGCCGACGCGCTCGCGCCGCGCCTGGCCGAACTCGCCGAGGGCCGGCCCACGGCCCTGTTCGGGCACAGCCTCGGCGCCGTCCTCGCCTTCGAGCTGGCGCGCCGCCTGGAGCGCGACCCGGCGGTGGAGCTGACGCACCTGTACGTGAGCGGCTCGCCCGGCCCCTGGACCGGCCGCGCCCAGCACGCGACGGGCCTGGACGACGACGCGTTCCTCGCCCGGGTGCAGGAGTTCGCCGGCTACGAGCACGACGCGCTGGCCGACCCCGACATGCGGGAGCTGCTGCTGCCGATCCTGCGGGCGGACGTGGAGATGCACGAGAGCTACCGGCCCGACTCCGACGAGCCGCTGCGCACCCCGATCACCTCGCTGCGCGCCACCGGCGACGCCCTGGTGACCCGCGCGGAGGCCGAGGAGTGGCAGCAGGCCACCACCGGGGCCTTCCGCCTGGTGGAGCCCGCCGGCGGCCACATGTACCTCACCGAGTCGCCGCTGCCGCTGATCGACGCGATCGCCGCGGTGCCGGCCTCATGACCGCCACGCTCACCGCCGGCCGGGCGGCCACCACCGCCGGCCGCCTCACCGGCCGCACGGCCGTGGTCACCGGTGCCGCCCGGGGCCTCGGCCGCTCCTGCGCCGTCCGGTTCGCCTCCGAGGGCGCCGACCTGGTGCTCGTCGACGTGGCCGGCGACGTGGCCGGGGTGCCCTACCCGCTGGGCTCGCAGAGCCAGCTGGAGCACACCGCGCAGCTGTGCCGGGCGCACGGCGCCTCGGTGCACACCGCCGTCGCCGACGTCCGCGACCCCGGAGCCGTGGCGGCCGTCGCCGACCAGGCGCTGGAACGCTTCGGCACCGTCGACGTCCTGCTCAACAACGCCGGCATCGCCGCCCCCTCCGGCAAGTCCGTGCACGAGATCGCCGAGGACGAGTGGGAGCTGATGGTCGGCATCGACCTCACCGGCGCCTGGCGCATGATGAAGGCCGTCGTCCCCGCCATGGTCGAGCAGCGCTCCGGCAGCGTCATCAACGTCGCCTCCACCGCCGGCCTGGTCGGCTACCGGCACTTCGCGGGCTACGTCGCCGCCAAGCACGGCCTCGTCGGCCTGACCAAGGCCGCCGCCCTCGACTACGCGCCCTTCCGGGTCCGGGTCAACGCCCTGTGCCCCGGCTCGGTGCGTGACGACCCGCTGCACGAGGGCCGCATGCTCGCCGAGATCGCCCGCTCCCTCGACGTCGACGTCGCCGAGCACGAGGAGATCTTCGTCCAGTCGCAGCCGATGAACGCCCTCATCGAACCGCAGGACATCGCCGGGGCCGCCCTGTGGCTGGCCGGGGACGACTCCCGCCAGGTCACCGGGACCACCCTCACCGTCGACGGCGGCTTCAGCGCCCGCTGACCCTCCCGCTTCCCCTTTCCCGTACGTACAGGAGTCCGACCATGTCGAGAAGTCAGGCCGCGTCCTGCCACAGCCTGGTGGTCCGGATGCCGGGCCCTGTCGATGCCGGGGAGCTCGAAGAGCGCCTGCGCTCCGGTGCGGCCGGCGCCCTCGACGCCCCCGGGGACCTGCGCCTGTGGCAGGAGCGGCTGCCGTACGCCGCCACCGACCCCGCCGCCGCCGCGCGCGTGCGGCGGGAGGCCGAGCGCCCGCTGCGCACGGCAGGCCTGCCGCTGCGCGCCGTCCTGCTGCACTACCGCGACGGCGACGCCGACCTCGTCCTCGTCGCCCGCCGCACCCTCTCCCTCGACCCCGGCACCCTCGCCTGCGCCCCGGCCCCGGCCGCCGCCCCGGCCGGCGGGCGGCCCGTCCTGGAGCTGGCTCCTATTCACCTCTTCGAGCCCACGGGACCGGGGCTGATCCCGGTTGCCGGCTTTTGCTTGT